>CAUJFC010000114.1 GCA_963169755.1 Actinomycetota bacterium
CGCCGCCATCGCCGACATCGCCGACCAGGTACCCGACAAAGAGGCGGCCAAGGTCCTCCGCCTGGCCGGTGATCTGGCGGCGGTGCAGGATGCGGCCCGAAGAGGAACCACTCGATCGGTGCTGGAGACGGTGCGCGACCGGGTCGGGTTGGGTTCGGCCATGACCCTGCTGGATCGCAGCGGAGCGGCTGGAAGCTCCAGCCACCTCGACGACCTGGAGGGGTTGCTAGGGGTGGCCGACCTGCACAGCGATCCGGCCGGGTTCGAGCCGTGGCTGCGCTCACTGCTCACCCGCCAGTCCACCGACGAGGGCGTGACCCTGTCGACCATCCATCGGGTCAAGGGGCGCGAGTGGGATCGGGTGGTCCTGTTCGGAGTTGTAGAAGGGGTGGTACCACACCGATTGGCCACCGACACCGAAGAGGAGCGTCGGGTGCTGCACGTGGGTATCACCCGGGCCCGTCACCGGGTCGTGGTGCTCACCGACCGCAGCCGGCCCTCGCCGTTCATAGCCGAGATGTCAGGCACCGCACCGCACCGTCCGACCCGCCCAGCCTCGACCCCGGAGCGCCCCAGCGCTGGATCGGCCAGCCGGAGGCCATCAGCGGGATTGGGCGACGAGGTGGTGGTGGCAGCCGAAGGTCATGAACTGGCAGTGCTGGGGGGATACCGCGGCACCATCGTCGACGCCGATGCCCGGGGCGTCCAGATCCGGCTGGACAACGGCGGGACGCTCACCGTGCGCTACGGAGAACGGGTCGAACAACGCGGCCGGAAGGCGCCATTGGCCCCACCGGTCGAGTTGTGGGGGCGGGCGGCGGCAGCCGAGGAGGCACTCCGATCCTGGCGGTCGACGCGGGCCAGGGCCGATGGCGTTCCCGCCTACGTCGTACTGTCCGACGCCCACCTGAGGGGTATCGCCCTGGCTCGGCCGTCCGATGCCGAAGAACTGCTGGCCTGCGACGGCATCGGGCCAACCAAACTCGATCGCTACGGAGACGAGATCCTCGCCCAACTCGACTCGTGACGGCTTTGGCTACTGGTCACCGGTGTCATCTTGGTCTCGCAGGAACCGCTCGAACTCAGCAGCCAGTTCGTCGGCCGAGGGAAGGGGGGCATTGGACGACGTCGGATCGGTGACCTGGGAGTCGTGAGCCTGCTCCATGGCCGCCAGCATTCCGAGGTGCTCGGCGTTGTTGGACATGGCGGCGTCGATGCTGTGGCGGGTGCGTTCGGCATCGGCGGCCAGCGATCCCCTGGGAATCGACAGCCCGGCGATTCGCTCCAGATGGTCGAGCAGCGAAAGGGCGGCTGCCGGATAGGGCGTGACCTCGCCGCTCACGTAGTGGGGAACCTGAGCCCACAGGCCCATGGCGGCGATGTCGGCGGCCCCGAAACTGTGTTCGAGAACCGCCTGCACACCGGCGGGCACGTCGAGCGTGCCCCGCAGCAGTCCGGACAGTGCGGCCAGGTCGTCGGTGGCGGCGGTCACCGACATGATCACCGGACGGGTGTGAGGCACCGCTGCGGGGTAGGCCCCCAGTCCGATCAGCATCCGCACATCGAACATCTCAGCCAGCTCCAACACGTCCGAGCTGAACTCGCGCCATGCGTGATCGGGTTCTGCCCCCACCAGCAGCAACATGTCGTTGCCTCGCTGGTCGGTGGCGCCCCGTAGCTCGATTCCCGGCCACGACAGACCGGTGTTGACCCCGTGAACCAGATGCATCACCGGCCGGCGGGCCCGATGGTCGAGCAGGGCATCGGCATCGAAACTGGCCACCGGATAGGTGTCGAGACCGTTGAGCAGTACCTGCATGGCCCGCCCGGCCGCGAACCCGGCGTCGATCCAGCCGTCGAGGACCATGACCATGACCGGACGGGTGAGCGATGGACGCTGTTGCAACTCGTAAAGGCTCATGTCAGGCACCTGCCCGATCCAGATAGCTGATGGCCCCCTGGGCCAGTAGCGACACCACTGCGCCGAAGGCATCGGCGTCGGCACCGTCATCGCCCATGGCTCCGGCCTTGTAGCGGGCGAAGACCCCTTGGAGGATGCAGGCCAGCTTCCAGTAGCCGAACGCCTGGTAGTAGTCGAGGTCCGCGACGTGCCGACCGCTGGCCGCCTCGTAGGCGGCGATGAGTTCAGACCGACCGGGGAAGCCCTCGAGAGCGGTGGCCGAACCGGGCAGGGCGGCGAAGGGATCGTCGGCTTCGGTCCAGTACACCATGAGCAGGCCCAGGTCGGCCATGGGATCACCCAGGGTGCAGATCTCCCAGTCCAGTACCGCCATGACCTCACCGTCACGGGTCAACATGCAGTTGTCGAGTCGATAGTCACCGTGGACGATGGCCGCCCCCTGCTGGGGTGGGATGGTGCCTGACAGACGGTCGAACGCCTCGGTCATCTCGGCGGTGGGGCTGTCGGTGGCCTTCTCGTACTGCCCGTTCCAGCGCTTGAGCTGACGGGCGATGTAGTCCTCTTTGCGGCCCAGGTCACCGAGGCCGACAGCATCGGGGTCGACCGCGTGGATGGTGGCCAGCGTCGAGGCGATGGACAGGCCGGCTCGCTGACGGACCTCGGGGCTCACCGAGGCGGCTTCACGGGCGTCTCGCAGCACCAGCCCGTCCATGTACGACATCACGTAGAACGGGGCGTCGTTCACCGCGGTGTCGGTGCACAAACCGACCGCCTCGGGCACTGGCACCTCGGTGGGGCCCAGGGCCGAGATGATGCGGTGTTCACGTTCCATGTCGTGAGCGGTGGCCAAGACGTGGCCCAGCGGCGGTCGTCGCAGTACCCAGCGCCGTCGAGCGGAATCGGTGACCGAGAACGTCAGGTTGGATCGGCCCCCGGCGATCAGCTCGAAGGTCAAGGGTGCGGTCGCCTCGGCCACATTGGCCGCGAACCAGGCGGTGACCCGGTCCGCGTGAATCCCGGAGATCGAATCGAGCTGGCCGTCGGCGGTCATTCCCTGACGCTACCGCCGGTAGCGTGACGAGATGGTCGACGTAACCGATGCAACCTTTGAAACTGAGGTACTACTGCGTTCTGACACCGCGGCCGTGGTGGTTGATCTGTGGGCGCCGTGGTGCGGTCCTTGCCGCACTCTGGGGCCGATTCTCGAGAAGGTGATCGCCGAGACCGACGGCGAGGTCGTCCTGGCGAAGGTCAACACCGACGAGAACCCCGGGCTGTCGGATCTGTTCCGGGTGCAGGGCATTCCGGCCGTGTACGCCCTCAAGGACCGCAAAGTGGTCAGCCAGTTCGTCGGGGCCCAGCCCGAGTCGGTGGTGCGCCAGTTCGTTGACGCCCTTCGGCCCACCGACGAGGACCGTCGCATCGCTGCCCTGGTAGCCGCGGGAGACCGCGCTTCGCTGGAGACGGTGCTCGAGAGCGTTCCCGACCACGCCGCCGCCATAGTCGCCCTGGCCGAGATCAACGTGGCCGAAGGACATTCGGACGATGCCCTGGCACTGCTCGCCCGGATCCCCGAGTCGGCCGACACCCGCCGGGTGGCGGCGCTGGCGCGCACCGGAGCACTGATGGGAGCAGCCGCCGAGCCGTCGGACGAGGCAACGCCTGGAGCACCGGCGGCGCTCGGCGACATAGATGCCAAGCTCCAGGAACTGCTGGGTCGAGTGAAGGGCGACGAGGAAGCCCGCCAGGAGTTCATTGATCTGCTCGAGATCATGGGACCGTCGGACCCCCGCACCGCCACCTGGCGCAAGGCCCTGAGCCGCGAGCTGTTCTGAGCCGTGGGTCAGCTCCCCTCGAAACGACGCTGGCGCCCGATGTGGTTCGAGCGCCACGACGGCTACCGGGTTTGGGTGGGGGGACCGGTGCCGCCGGGTGCCGCGGCCTGGACCCTGGGCAGTCTGGTGATCGTCCGGCGTCGCCACGCCGGGCGACGGCTGCTCATGGCCCACGAGGTGGAGCACGTCCGTCAGTGGCGGCAGAGGGGCGTGGTCGGCTTTCTGGTCTGGTACCTGACGGGTTACGCCCGGGGCCGATTGCGGGGCAGGGACCACGGAGCCGCCTACCGACGGATTCCCGCCGAGATCGAGGCCGACTGGCGCTCGCGGCGTTCGTTGGGCATCGGTGTCTGAGAACGGTTGGGCTGGCGCCGGTAGCCGGTTGACTCTGGCGCCGCCGGGGTAGGACCGGGCTGCCTTCCCCCTCCTGTCGCCGACGCGTCCCGGAGGGCAATCGTGGCCCCACCCCTCACCCATTCACTGTCCGACCAGCCAGCCCCCGGGGCTTCGGATGCTCCAGCGCGGCCACCGTTCCGGCCGTCACCTCACGATCGGGTGTACGCCTGGTGGCTGACTCTCGTCCAGCCCGGGCCGCACCGCTCGGCACAGCAACGACGAGTCCTGGCCTTCGTTGGCTGGGGGGCGGCCCTGCTGGCCGCTGGCGTGGTCGGCTGGTGGCTGATGAGGCCAGCTCCGGCGGCGATCGAGCGACTGGTGCCCCAGGCATCGATACCGACCGGGATCGACAGTTCCGCCGCGGGGGCCAGCGATCCTCAGACTCCAGACGCTCCGGTGGCCGGGGAGCCATCGAGTGTCCCGGCTGGGCTGGTGGTGCAGGCGGCCGGAGCGGTGAACGTCCCGGGGGTTCACCATCTTCCCGCTGGTTCCCGGGTGGTCGATCTGGTGGCGGCAGCTGGTGGGTCGGCTCCCGACGCCGATCTCGACCGGGTCAATCTGGCCGCGCCCCTGAGCGACGGTGAATGGGTGTGGATTCCCCGTCGAGGCCAGGGCGATGCACCGGAGGTGGTCAACAGCACCGGATCGACCGCGGGACGCGAATCGGGAGGCGGCTCGGGCGCGGCCGCGGCCGACCCCATCAACCTGAACACCGCCACCGAGGCAGAACTCGACACATTGCCGGGAGTTGGACCGGCCACGGCGGCCGCCATCGTGGCCCACCGCGACACCAACGGCCCGTTCGGGGCTATCGACGACCTGCTGGCGGTGCGGGGGATCGGCGAGGCCAAACTGGAAGCCATCCGCCCACTGGTTCGGGTGTGAGCCGATCCCCAGACGGCAGCCGTCAGTCATGGCCGATGCCCGCTGGCGAGATCACGGCGGTGACGATCGCGGTGGCGGTGGTGGCGGGCGCATTCTGGGCTCATCCGGTACCGGTCGTGGTGGTCCTGGTGGGCGTCGGGGTAGCGGTCAGGTGGCCAAGGGCACGGCCAGTGGCCCTGGCAGTGGTGGCCATGGCGGTGGCATCCATTCTCGGGGACCGGGCTCTGGCCGGGTTGCAGCCGCCACCCATCGGCCGGGTCGACCAGGTGGTCACTCTGGTGGCCGACCCCAGGCCCAGCCAGTGGGGGGCCAGGGTGGACGTACGACTCGGCTCCCAGAGGGTGGAGCTGGTGGCCAATGGCGCGGCGGCCGGAGCACTGCGGTCGGCGCTGGCTGGTGAGAGGGTTCGGGTCAGGGGCACGCTGCGATCGACTCCGCCCGAGGCGGCCTGGCTGGTGCCCCGCCACGTCTCAGCCCGGCTGATCGCCGACGAAGTGGAGCGTCACGATGCCGGACGTCAGCCGTGGAGGGCGGCCAACCATGTCCGACGGTTGATCACCGGGGGAGCAGGGTCGATGGACGAGACGACCAGGGCGCTCTATGTCGGGTTCATCCTGGGAGACCAGAGCAGTCAGCCCCCCGGTGTGGTCGACGACTTCCGGGCCGCCGGACTGACCCACCTGCTGGTGGTGTCGGGGTCCAACGTGGCATACGTGCTGGTGTTGGCCTCCCCGCTACGTGGCCGGGGTTCTCCCTTGTGGTACTGGATGGCCGCTCTCGGCCTGATCGTCGGGTTCGGGGTCATGACCCGCTTCGAACCGTCGGTACTGCGCGCATCGGCCATGGCGGCCCTGGCCGTCAGCGGAGCGGCATTGGGTCGGCCCGAGTCGTCGTTGCGCCTGGTGGCAGCCGCCGTGGCAGTACTGGTTCTGATCGATCCGCTCCTGGTGGGATCGGTGGGATTCCAACTCTCGGTGGCAGCCACGGTGGGAATCGTGGTGCTGGGACCGCGAATCGCTCGGGCGTTGCCCGGACCGAGGTCGGTGGCCCAGGCGTTGTCGGTCACGGTGGCTGCTCAGGTGGCGGTGGCGCCGTTGCTGGTACCTCGCTTCGGTGGCGTACCGGTGGTGGCGGTGGTTGCCAACCTGGTTGCTGCCCCGGTGGCGGGGCTGATCACAATGTGGGGCCTTCCCGCCGGATTGTTGGCGGGGTTGGTGGGGGGTCCGGTGGCCGTTGTGGTTCACCTGCCGACCCGGGTCGGGATTGCCTGGGTGGCCGGTGTGGCCCGGGTCGCAGCCCGGTTTCCGCTGGGAGAGCTGGGGTTCGCCGGGGTAGGGATACTGGTTGTCGGCGCCACCCTGGTGGCCGTGGGACGCCGTCGAGTCTGGCCGCGGTGGGTCTCGGGGTTGATCGTTTGTGTCATGGCCGCCACGCTGGTCGAACCGGGCATACGCCTTGCCCACCCACCAGTAGAGGCCCATCTGGCCCCGGGTCTGGTGCTGTACCGGTCGGGGGGCGCCACGGTGCTGATCTCGGCTGGTCGGGCGAGTGCTGCTGACTCTCTGGCAGCGTTGAGGCGCGCCGGTGTCCGTCGCCTGGACCTGGTGGTTGTACCCAGAGTCGATCCAGCGCTGACCGAAGCGCTGGGTCACCGTTGGAGTGTCGGCCGGATGGTTGTCACCACCGAGTTGGATGGGCCGTGGGCGATCCAGGTTGGCGACGTGATTGTGCGGGTTCCCGGTAGCGGCGGCAGTGTCGAATCGGCGCCACCATCGGTGAAGGTCGAAGTGCCTCGTCGTCAGGCGATCCCTGACCCGCCGCTACCCTCGCGCGGGTGAGCGAGGCGATCCTGGTCAACCACCTGCCGGGGTCGGCCTCATCTCGGGTGATTACCGTCGATCTCGATGACCCCGTCGATGTGTCGGCCGAGATAGAGGCCGCTCTGGCCAGCGAGGCAGCGGTGGTGGTTCTGCGGGCCGTCGATGACCCCGTCGGCGTTGACCAGTGGCATCGACTGGTAGCCCGCGGTGTCGAGCCGGGACGGCTGGTGGTGGAACTTCGAGGAGGCGATCTGGTGGCCCGGTCCTTCGAGTTCCGAGCCGTTCATCCCGAGATCCCGTTGGGTGTCGATGTGTCGAGCGCGTTCGACCTGGACGAACCGGCCCGAGTCGGACGCGAGGTCGGATTGTTGACCGTGCTCCTCGACCTTCCGGTGGTCACGCTCAGGGGGACATCATCTCGGCGCGTCACCCGGGTCAGGGCGGTGCTGTCCGCTCTGGACGGCCATCGCGACCTGGTGCGCAGCGGAGACAACCAGTGAGCAGCCCTGTGTACCTGCTCAAGGGGAACGACGACATCTTGCGCGGCGAGGCCTTGACCCGTCTGCTCGATGACCTGGTGGCGGGAGGAGACCGGTCACTACTGGTCGACGAGTTCGACCTGGACGCCACCACCCTGGGTGCAGCCGTGGACGCCGCTCAGACCGTTCCGTTCCTGACCGATCGACGGATCGTGGTGGTCAGACGTTTCGGGCGGTTCTCGAAGGGTGAAGAGGTCGCTCCTGTGATCGACTATCTGGCCAGCCCGCTCGACTC
>CAUJFC010000115.1 GCA_963169755.1 Actinomycetota bacterium
GTCACCCACCATCCAGTGCGGGCCGGGATGATCGGCCTCAGCCGCTGCGATCAGCTCGGGATCGACGTCGACGCCCACCACCTGGTGACCCAGGGCGTGCAGTTCGCCGCCGACTCGGCCGGGGCCACAGCCGGCGTCGAGGATCCGCGAAGCCCGAGGCACCAGGGCGTGGATGAACCGGGCCTCACCCGCCAGATCGTCTCCCTGGGCGGCCATGGCCCGGAACCGCTCGATGTACCACTGAGCGTGGCCCTCACCGGTGTCGGTTTCCCAGCGGGTCGGTCGGCGCAGCTCGCGGGCCAGCTTCACGAACCGGAGATCGTCGCGTCGGGGGATCCCGAACCGTTCATCTCCGTAGGGGAAGGGGGCCGTCTCGCCGGTCAGCTCATAACCCCGGGACCGGTACCAGGCCAAGAGGTCGTCACGAACATCGATGACCGTGAGCTCGAGGTGGGTCGTCCCCCACTCACCCCGGGCAATCCGCTCGGCTTCGGCCAGGACCGCACTACCCAGTCCCTGACCTTGGCGAGCGGGATCCACCGCGAACATCCCCAGGTAGGCGCGACGAGCTTCGGAGAGATGTCGCAGCTCGCAACAGCCCACCAGGTCAGCCTGGTGACGGACCAGCAGGATGTGGGCGCCCGGCGTGGCCAGCAGTTCGCGCACCATCGCGGGGTCGGTGCGCTGACCGTCGAGGAGGTCGGCCTCGCTGGTCCAACCCTGGCGGCTGACCTCCCCCCGGTAGGCCGCTTGAACGAGGGCCACAACGGCATCGACTTCGGCCTCGGTGGCCAACGAGAAGGTGACCTCTCCCGGCTGTACGACAGGAGCGGCGGTGGGGTTGGATTCGGTCACGACAGACGCCTCAGGGCTGGGTATCAGGGCTTGGGCGGGTCGCCGGGCAGGGCGTTGGCCCGCACCACCGACGCTAACCAGGCAGCGCTGGGCTTCGGAATCCGCTCGAAGGTCTGCCGGTCAACGTCGACCAGGCCGAACCGAGGGCCGTATCCGAAGGCCCACTCGAAGTTGTCCAGCAGGCTCCAGTAGGTGTAGCCCCGTACGTCGATTCCGTCGGCCAGGCAGGCCAGTACCCCTTCGAGAGCGGTGGTCACATATCTGACCCGCTGTTGGTCGTCACCGGTTCCGATGCCGTTCTCGGTCACGATCACCGGGATCTGACCTCCGGTGTATTCCCACACTCGCCGGATGGTGGCCTCCAGGGCGCGAGGCCAGTACTCGTATCCCATGATCAGGGTCTCGACACCCTCCTCCGCGCCCAGCATCCCCTGACCGTTCCAGCGGCTGCGACTGTAGGTCTGCACCCCCACGAAATCGTCGCCTCCGGTGGCATCGAGGAACACGTCTTCCATCATCTGGCGGGCCTCGGCAATGCGGGAGGTGGCGGCCGCCAGGTCATCGTCGGTGTCTCCCACCGGCGTCCATTCCTGCATCGACAGGGTCAGGCCGACCTCTACCCCCGATGCCGCGGCCCTAATGGCGTCAACGGCGCCGCGGTGACCGGTGATGAAGTGCTCACCCACCGACACGGCCCGCCCCAGGTCGGACACCCCCGGAGGGAACACCCCGAGAACCCATCCGCAGAAGGCCACGATGTTGGGTTCGTTGATGGTGCAGGCCCGGGCGATCCGGTCCGACCCCAGGTGGGTAGCGGTGCGATGACAGAAGTCGGCGAAATGTTTCGGGGTGTCGTCGTTCTCCCAGCCTCCCCGCTCGGCCACCCAGCGGGGGTTGGTGAAGTGGTGGAAGGTCACCACGGGGTTGATCCCCCGCTCGCGCAGACCGTCGCACTGGCGGGCGTAGTGGTCGAGGGCGGCGGTGGACCACTCTCCCGGCTCGGGCTCGATCCGGCTCCACTCCACCGAGAACCGGTAGTTGTCGAGCCCCATGGATGCCACCAGGTCGGCATCGTCGGTCCAGCGGTTCCAGGAGTCGCAGGCATCGCCACTGGGCTCGGCCACTCCCGAGCCCGGCTGGTGTTCAAAGGCCCACCAGTCGTTGTTCCAGTTGCCGCCCTCGATCTGGTGGGCGGCAGTGGCCGTCCCCCACTCGAACCCCGCAGGGAAAGGTCGGGCAGCGGAGGTGTCTGGATCGGTGGCCATGGGCCGATGGTAGGGGCCACCATTGGCGCCGTCATCGGGGACCCACAAGCCAGAATCGGCACATGGCTTCCGCCTCCCCACCTGAACCGCGCTTCGGAGAACGTTTCCCCCTTCCCACCGGGGTGACCCTGGTGGGTGATGTGGGTGGACCCGAGGATGGGCCAACCGTGGTGTTGCTCCACGGCGGAGGGCAGACCCGTCACTCCTGGTCGGAGACCTGGCAGATCCTGGTGCAGGCGGGCTGGAGAGCCTGGTCGTTCGACCTGCGGGGCCATGGCGACAGTGACTGGGCCTCCGATGGTGCTTACGGAATGGACGACTTCAGCAGCGACGTGAGGGCCCTGACCGCCACCATGCCAACTCCACCGGTGCTGGTGGGAGCGTCACTGGGTGGGCTGTCGTCACTGGTGGCGGTGGCCGAGGCTCCGGTGCAGCGCGAGGTGGCCCGGGGGTTGGTGCTGGTGGACATCGCCCACCGACTGGAGACCGTGGGCCGGGAGCGCATCGGATCGTTCATGACCGCTCATCTGGACGGGTTCGCCAGCTTGGAGGAGGCCGCCGATGTGATCGCCGCCTATAACCCCCACCGCCCACGCCCCACCGACCTGACCGGTCTTGCCAAGAACCTGCGCCAGCGTGACGGCCGCTGGTACTGGCACTGGGATCCCGCTTTTGTGCTGGGCAAGTTCGGGTCCGCCGATGAGACCCGGGCGTCGGTGGTGCATCCCGGCCGGCTGGAGGCAGCCGTCGAGGCCCTGGCAGTGCCGACCTTGTTGGTGCGGGGACGTAGCAGCGACCTGTTGAGCGAGGAGGGCGTAGCCGACTTCATGGCCCGCGCTCCCCACGCCGAGTTCGCCGATGTGGCCGGGGCCGGTCACATGGTGGCCGGTGACCGCAACGAGGTGTTCAACCGGGCGGTGTTGGATTTCCTCGACCGCCACCGAGGCGACTGAGCCTGCCCGGTAGCCCCAACCGAACCCGAGGTTCCGAGGACCATCGGGCTATTATCCCCTAAACCAGTGGGTTTTTGCGGCTTTTGGATTCCGCCCGGCTACCCTTGATCCGAGGGTAAGGGTTCTCGTCCTCCGGGCGGGACCGCAACGCCTCTGGCGGCCCGTAGCATCGGAGCCGCAGTTCGCCAGACATCTACCGAAAGGACGCTCCCGATGGGCCTCCAACTGGGCAGCACCGCCCCCGACTTCACCGCCGACACCACCGACGGCGAGATCTCCTTCCACGACTGGAAGAAGGACTCCTGGGCGGTGTTCTTCAGCCACCCGGCCGACTTCACCCCGGTGT
>CAUJFC010000116.1 GCA_963169755.1 Actinomycetota bacterium
GTGCAGGCTCGCCTCGACGCCGCCGGGGTTCCAGCCACTGTGACATCGGCGGGCCTTCTCCTCGAACACGAACCGGCCGATCCTCACGCTCGTGAGGTGGTGGCCGAGATGGGGCTGGATCTGTCACGACACCGGTCACGAATCTTGGACCGGGACCGCGCGGCGCGCACCGACTTGCTGATCGGTATGGAGCAGCGTCACGTCCGAGAGGCGGTCATGCTCGAGCCTGACGTGATGGAAAGAGCCTTCACCCTTCCTGATCTGGTGGCCCGGGCTGAACGAATCGGACCCCGGGGTGATCGACCACTGGGGGAGTGGCTCGCAGAGCTCGGCGCAGACCGTAAGCGCATGGACCTGCTGCGGACATCGAAACACCTCGAAGTACCCGATCCGATCGGCGGATCCAGGCGAGCCTTCCGCAGGACTGCCGACCAGATCGGCGACCTGCTGGATCGGTTCGTGGCGTTGGCGTGGTCCTCGGAGAGCTCCAGCGGCCATCATTGAGAGGCGACCTGTTCCACCCGCCTCCCCCTGGAGACCCCCGATGCGCATCGCCATCGGCGCTGACCACGCCGGATACGACCTGAAGAGCCATTTGGTCGATCTGTTGCGGAACCTGGACCACACCGTGTTCGACATGGGAACCGACGGCACCGACAGCGTCGACTATCCGGCCTACTGCGCGGCGGTGGCCCGGGCGGTGGCTCGGGGCGACGCCGAGCGGGGAATCGTGCTGGGCGGATCGGGCCAGGGAGAGCAGATCGCCGCCAACAAGGTCCAGGGAGTTCGAGCGGCGTTGTGCAACGACCTTTACACCGCCCGGATGGCCAGGGAGCACAACGATGCCAACGTGTTGTCGTTGGGCGGGCGAATCGTGGCGCCGGCACTGGCCGATGAGATCGTGGTCTGCTTTCTCCAGACCCCCTACCAGGGTGGCCGCCACCAGAAGCGAGTCGAGCAGCTGGCCGAAATCGGTCGCCACGGCTTCGACGGCGTCGCCCTCGACACCTACCTCGATTCCCTCGTGCCCGGTATCACCGCTCGGGCCGCCGATCCGGTCCAAGGAGCTACCCGATGAGCTGGCCCACCAGTCGTGACACCGAACTTTTCGACATCATCGACGCCGAGCGCGATCGGCAGAACCGCACCGTTCAGCTCATCGCCTCAGAGAACTTCACCTCGCCAGCGGTGATGGAGGCCACCGGCTCGGTGCTCACCAACAAATACAGCGAGGGCTATCCCGGCAAGCGGTACTACGGCGGCAACGAGGTGATCGACCAGGCCGAAGACCTGGCCCGCGACCGCGTCAAAGCCCTGTTCGGGGCCGAGCACGCCAACGTCCAGCCCCACTCGGGGGCCAACGCCAACATGGCCGTGTACCTCGGTCTGCTCCAGCCGGGCGACACCGTCCTTGGCCTCCGTCTCGACCAGGGCGGGCACCTGACCCACGGTTCACCGGTCAACGCCAGCGGCATCCTCTACCGGTTCGTGTCATATGGCGTGACCCCGTCAGATGAGCGCATCGACTTCGATCAGGTGCGGGATCTCGCTCTGGAGCACCGGCCCAAGCTGATCGTCGCCGGAGCCACCGCATATCCCCGCATCATCGATCCCCAGCCCTTTCGGGAGATCGCCGACGAGGTGGGGGCTCTGTTCATGTTCGATGCCGCCCACATCGCCGGTCTCATCGCCGGTGGAGTCCATCCCAACCCGGTGGAGGTGGCCGACATCGTCACCTTCACCACCCACAAGACCCTCCGCGGTCCGCGAGGCGGCTGCATCCTGAGCCGGGCCGAGCACGCTGCCGCCATCGACAAGGCGGTGTTTCCCGGGCTCCAGGGTGGCCCGCTCGACCATGTGATCGCCGCCAAGGCGGTGGCCTTCCGCGAGGCTGCGCAACCCGAGTTCTCCGACTACGCCCGTCGAGTGGTGGCCAACGCCGCCGAGTTGGCCGAGGCTCTGGCCTCTCACGGACTACGCCTGGTGTCGGGTGGCACCGACAACCACCTGATGCTGGTGGACCTGCGTAGCTTCGATGAGGACCTGTCGGGCAAGAAGGCCCGGCTGGCCCTGGACCGGGCTGGAATCAGCCTCAACGAGAACACCGTGCCCGATGATCCCCGGCCCCCCTACATCACCTCCGGCCTGCGGATCGGTACCCCGGCGGTCACCACCCAGGGTATGGGGCCTCGGGAGATGCGCGAGATCGCCTTCCAGATCCACCGGGTTCTGGCCCACCGAGACGACGACAAGGTGATCGACGCCACCAGGGCCGAGTTGGCCGAGTTGTGCGCCAAATTCGCGCCATACCCCGCCTGACCTGAGGTGCCCACCACCTCCGCCTACGTGGCGGTGTTCGCGGTGGCCCTGCTGGTCACCCTGGTCACCACCCCGGCCTGGCGGTGGGTCGCCATCCGTTTAGGGGTGGTGGCCCCGGTCACCGATCGAGCGGTTCACGACCGACCGATTCCCTACCTCGGTGGTATGGCGATGCTTTCAGGTTTCCTCGCGGCCATGGCGGTGGCGTGGGGATTCGGTGGTTTCACCACCATGTTCGAGGCTGCCACCCTCCCGGTCGGAGTCGCGGTGGGGGCGGTGATCATGTGCGGGGTCGGCACTCTCGACGATGTGCGAGACGTGTCCGCGCCGGCCAAGACCGCTGGCATGGTCCTGGCGGCCTCAGCCATGTACGTCCTGGGTGTCAGCCTTCTCTACTTCCGTGTGCCCCTGTTCGACACCCTGGTGGTGTTGGGTCCGGATCTGGCCCCGCTGATCAGCGTGCTGTGGGTCCTGGGCATGGCCAACGCCGTCAATCTGATTGATGGACTCGACGGGTTGGCGGCGGGAATCGTGGCCATCGCGGCGGGATCGTTCTTTCTCTACGCCCACGAGTTGGCCACCGTCGGGGTCGAGGTGATCGCCCCTGACAATCCGAGCCCACTGATCGCCCTGGCCGCCGCCGGAGTTTGTCTGGGCTTCCTACCCTGGAACTTCCACCCGGCCCGGATCTTCATGGGCGACGGGGGCGCGCTGATGTTGGGCGGGTTGATGGCGGCCTCGACCATGTTGGTGGGAGGTCAGACCAGCCAGACCTTCTCGGGTCAGGTCTACTTCTTCTTCGCCCCGCTACTCATCCCGTTCTTCGTGATGGGGGTGCCGATCCTCGACACCCTGTTCGCCATAATCCGGCGGGCCCGTGCCCGGTCCGGAGTGGCCGAGGCCGACAAGGCCCACCTGCACCATCGGCTCATGGGTCTGGGGCACGGCCACCGTCGAGCGGTGGTGATCCTGTGGCTGTGGACCGGCCTGCTGGCGGTGTTCGTTCTCTACCCCGTGTACACCGGGGAGGGAGACGGACTGGTACCGATGGCGGTGCCTCTGCTCGGTCTGGTGTTGTACACCTTCTTCCACCCGGGCATCCGTCGTTCCAACGGCGACTCCTCGACCACTGGTGACGACGAGGTAGTCGACGGTGACGACGATGTCTTCGTGAAGGATGCGTGACGATCCGGTTTCGAACCACGGTCAAGGATTTGCCGGGAAACGGCCTGAGACCTAGATTGCGCTTTGCTTCACAAAGTCCTCCTACGCACCACTGCGGAGGAGGCTCCCCCTCGAGGAACACCGAGATCTTGCCACTCATGGACCTTCGTGCCCGCCAGCAGACGAACCGGGGCTACAGCGACGCCATGTCGCACAGCTTCGAGTTGGCGTTGACGCCGTTGGTCTTTGGTGCGCTCGGTTGGCTGATCGACCGTTCCGCCGGAACCAGCCCCACCTTCACCATCGTTCTGGCCGTGTTCGGTGTGATCGGAACCGTCACCAAGTTCTGGCTCGACTACGACCGAAAGATGTCCGAACACGAGTCCGAGGGCATCTGGAACCGCAACCGGGCCGCGGCGGGAGAGAAGCCGTGACCGTGGCCACCGATCCCTCGATCTTCGTTCGTGACACCGGCCCGGCCGTGGAACGTGAGGTGGCCCGCGGCATCCTGCGGCACGGGCTCACCGCCCTCCCAGTGGCGATGGTCCTGGGCTTCATGGGTTGGGGGCTCGACGGGGTGCTCTCGGTGGCGTTCGCCGGCGCCTTGGTGCTCGCCAATTTCTGGGTGGCCGCCACCCTTCTCGCTTGGGCGGCCCGCACCTCCATCAGTCTGCTGATGGGAGTCTCGCTGTTCGGTTTCCTACTTCGGTTGGGAGCCATCGTCGGCGCCGTCATGGCCGTACGAAACATGAGCTGGGTGGCCCCCGTACCCCTCGGTGCAACCCTGATTCTCGCTCACCTGGGTCTCCTCTTCTGGGAGGCCCGTTACGTGTCCGCCTCACTCGCCTTCCCCGGCCTCAAGCCCGGATCAGAGGAGAAATAGCCCGTGCTGGCTCTGGAATTCCCACCGCTAACCCACGTTGTCCGCTGGCCTGCCTTCTTCGGCGAGGGTGAGTGGTGGGCGTTCAACAAGGTCGCGCTGATCTGCATGCTCGCCATGGTGTTCAGCTACCTGATCTTCATTCTCGGTAACAAGAAGCAGCTCGTTCCCACCCGCATGCAGAGCGTGGCCGAGATCTCGGTGGAGTTCATCGAGGAGGGAATCGTCAAGGAGAACATCGGGGCCCACGCCACCGCCTGGACCCCGGTGCTGATGGCCACCTTCTTCTTCGTGCTGTTCACCAACATCTTCGAGATCATCCCGGTCTTCCAGATGCCGGCCTCGGCCCAGATTGCGGTGCCGATGATGCTGGCGGTGTTCGCCTTCTTCTGCTACGTGGGTGCCGGCATCAAGGCCCAGGGGCCCATCGGGTACCTCAAGTCGTCGCTGTTCCCGCCCGGGCTGCCCATCGCCCTGTACGTGTTGATCACCCCGATCGAGTTCGTGTCCACCTTCCTGGTGCGGCCCTTCTCCCTGATGGTGCGTCTGTTCGCCAACCTGTTGGCCGGCCACATGCTGCTGGTCACCTTCTCCACCCTCGCCGCTGCCCTCTTCGTCAAGAACTTCACGGTGATCTTCCTGCCTCTGCCGGCTTTCGCCATGATCTTCTTCACCGCCTTCGAGGTGCTGGTCTCCTTCCTCCAGGCCTACGTGTTCACCCTGCTCCTCGCGGTGTACATCGGCCTGTCAGTCCACGCCGACCACTGATCTCCCCGCTGTAACACCCAAACCCATCCGTAGTACCCACCAAGAAAGAAAGGCTCACCAATGAGCGCACTCGTCCTGGCTCAGGCGGCAGCTGAGGCTGCCGGCGTCACCAACAAGGGCTGGGCCGCCCTCGGCTACGGCGTCGGCGCCCTGGGCCCCGGCATCGGCATTGGCTACCTGGTAGGCCAGTCGGTCCAGGCCATGGCCCGTCAGCCCGAGGCCGCCGGCATGGTGCGTACCACCATGTTCCTCGGTATCGCCTTCGTCGAGGCCCTGGCCCTCATCGGCTTCGTGGTCTTCTTCCTCGCCGGTTCCTGAGCCCTCCCGCCTTCCAGAAAGGAACGCACTCCATGCGACGTTTCCGTCTGCTGCTGATGGCGGCTGCGGTCGTGCTGGTGGGACTGCTCGGGTTCGCCCGTCCCAGCCTCGCCCAAGCCGACCACCAAGAAGGTCCGACTGCTATCTCGGTTCCCGCCGAGGAACTCGAGGGTGAGGGCGCAGCTCACGAGGTCGAGCTGAGCCACGCTGAGCACCTCTGCGTCGAGCAGATCGAGGCCGGCAAGGGTATTGACAGCTGCCAGAAGGCTCCCAACCCGCTGCTCCCCGAGACCCACG
>CAUJFC010000117.1 GCA_963169755.1 Actinomycetota bacterium
CCTGTGTACGGCCCCGAAGGACACCGTATCTCTACGGCTTTTCCGTACATGTCAAGCCCAGGTAAGGTTCTTCGCGTTGCATCGAATTAAGCAACACGCTCCGCTGCTTGTGCGGGCCCCCGTCAATTCCTTTGAGTTTTAGCCTTGCGGCCGTACTCCCCAGGCGGGGCACTTAATGCGTTAGCGACGGCACGGACCTCGTTGGTTGAGGCCCACACCTAGTGCCCAACGTTTACGGCGTGGACTACCAGGGTATCTAATCCTGTTTGCTACCCACGCTTTCGCTCCTCAGTGTCAGTACCGGCCCAGAGCGCCGCCTTCGCCGCTGGTGTTCCTCCTGATATCTGCGCATTTCACCGCTACACCAGGAATTCCACGCTCCCCTACCGGACTCTAGCCAGAGCAGTATCGGATGGAAACCCAGGTTGAGCCTGGGGATTTGACACCCGACTTACTCAGCCACCTACGAGCTCTTTACGCCCAATAAATCCGGACAACGCTTGCCCCCTACGTGTTACCGCGGCTGCTGGCACGTAGTTAGCCGGGGCTTCTTCTGCAGGTACCGTCAATTTCGTCCCTGCTGAAAGGGGTTTACAACCCGAGAGCCTTCATCCCCCACGCGGCGTTGCTGCGTCAGGCTTTCGCCCATTGCGCAAGATTCCCCACTGCTGCCTCCCGTAGGAGTCTGGGCCGTGTCTCAGTCCCAGTGTGGCTGATCGTCCTCTCAGACCAGCTACCCGTCGATGCCTTGGTGAGCCGTTACCTCACCAACTAGCTGATAGGCCGCGAGGCCCTCCCGAAGCGGAATCCATTTCCTCACCCGGTCATGCGGCCAGGTGGGGGTATCCGGTATTAGCTCTCCTTTCGGAGGGTTATCCCGGTCTTCGGGGCAGGTTCCTCACGTGTTACTCACCCGTTCGCCACTAGGTCTTCCGCAGTGTTGCCACTGCATGGACCCCGTTCGACTTGCATGTGTTAGGCACGCCGCCAGCGTTCGTCCTGAGCCAGGATCAAACTCTCCATCGAGATCATGAGAAGACCCAGCAGCGAACCGCTGGACCATCTGTAGATCGGAGAGCCACCTCGAGGCCTGAACCTCTCGGTGACTGGCATCAGTCCAACAACTAGCTTGTTGTTTGTCCGATGCGTAATTGCTTTGTTAAACGGCCGCTGCAATCACCCGAAGGTGCCACAGCGGACGCCCGCATGTGCTTTTTCGTCCTCTATTCCGTTCTCAAGGTGCGCTCGCCCTCCGTGGAGGGCCGCATGGCAGTCGGTCCCGTGGGAGCGTTGCTGCCGGTGCTCCGCTGGCTGGCTTGACCGGCTCAGCGGGGCGAGTTGTCACCTTAGGTGATCCCTTTGCCCTTGTCAACTCGGTGAGTTGGCGGGGGTTCCGGGGCCGGAGCGACGGGTGGTCAACCTAGGAGGACCGACAGCGGCGATCCAAATCGAGACGGTGTGTCGTCCGTCTCATCAGTCTCGAAGGTGTCCTGACCGGTTCGGCAGGAGATGGATGGTCCGAGACAGAACCGAGGTGGGGCCACCCGTGAGGGGAACGGTGCCGTACCAGTCCCCACGGGTGCTACGCGACGTCTACCAGGCCGAAAGTGCGCTTTCCCTTACGGAGCACGACGTATCGGTCATAGAGCAGGTCGGAGTCGGTGACTACCGAACCCTGCTCAACCCGCTCTCCGTTCACGTACACCCCACCCTGAGCCAACGCCCGTCGGGCTTCGCCCTTGGAAGCCGCCAGGCCCACACCGCTCAACAGGTCGCTCACATCCATCCCGGTATCGATCTCGGCCCTGGTGACGGTCATTACCGGTACCTCCGCTGCCACGGCCGTCAGGGCCTCGATGGAAGCTCCCCGTACCGGGGCACCAAAGAGAATCTGTGAGGCCTCGGCGGCGGCTTCGGCCTGCTCAGGGCCGTGGACCAGGGTGGTGACCTCGTGGGCGAGGCGACGCTGGGCAACTCGCTGGGCGGGATCAGACTCGTGTTCGGCGAGCACCTCGTCGATCTCGTCGAGTGCCATCAACGTGAACTGGGCCAGGAACTGTCGGACCTGGCGATCGTCGGTCTGCATCCAGTGTTGGAAGAACTGGTACGGACTGGTCCGCTCGGGGTCCAGCCAGATCCGAGCACCAGTGGTCTTGCCCAGCTTGGTGCCATCTGGGGCAGTCAGCAGTGGCCAGCACAAGGCCCATGCCGGACGACCCGACACCCGGCGGATCAGATCGACTCCGCCAACCATGTTCCCCCACTGGTCAGAGCCACCGATCTGGAGTTGACACCCGCGGTCGCGCTCCAGCAGCAGATAGTCGTGCGCCTGGAGGAGCATGTAGGAGAACTCGGTATAGGAGATGCCGTGCTCGGAAGCCAGCCGGTTCCTCACCGACTCCCGTCCCAGCATGGTGTTGACGGTCACGAACTTGCCCACGTCGCGCAGGAAATCGAGCAGACGCACGTCGGCTGTCCAGTCTCGGTTGTCGACCAGGTCGACATCGGCGCCCACCACTCGCGCGATCTGTTCCTTGATGCCGGCCACATTGGCCGAGAGGGTCTCATCGTCGAGCAGATTGCGCTCCTCTGACCGGCCGCTGGGGTCACCGACCATCCCGGTGGCGCCGCCGGCCAGCGCGATCGGTCGGTGACCGGCCTGCTGGAAGCGTCGTAGCACCAGAAGTCCCAGCAGGTTGCCCACGTGCAGGCTCGAGGCGGTGGGATCGCACCCGAAATAGAGGGTGATCGGCCCCTCGGCCAGACGGGAGGTCAGACCATCGGCATCGGTGCAGTCCTGCACCAGCCCGCGAGCCTGGAGATCGGCGAGTACATCAACGTTCGACATGGCGCTCCGACGCTAGCGAACCCCGGCCGGACCGATCCCGGGCGTGGCGGGAGGTGAGCCGCTAGGCGCACCAAACAAGCACGGCATGGCTGAACCGAGGCAAAGCCGAGGGCTGTCCAGCCTGGTACCGACGAACTGTGTATCTGTCCGCTCGGGTCCTTCGAGGGTCAAGGAACCGACACAGCCCCACAGCCGAACCCCGGATTGGCAGGTGGAGCCGCCATGGGCGAGGCTCTCACCGTGTCCGACCACGCTCCGCCGTCCGACCGCCAGTCGGTTGTCGCAGATGAGGCCGAGACGGACTCCGAACCGATGGCCATGCGCTGGACCATCGGCCGAGTGCTCGGTGTGACGGTGATGGTGGCCATCGCGGCCTTCTGGGCGGTGGTGTTCTCAGGCCTTCCACGACGGGAGAACCCTGACTGGCTCGATGACCGGGCCTTCGTGACCCGAACGGAGGAACGCTGTCTGGACCTCCTCGCTGATCTCAAGCGGCTGCCGAATGGGGCCTTCATCACCGATCACCGAGAGCGAGCCGTTGTGCTGGACCAGGCGACCGACCGGGTCGAGGAGATGGTCGACGCCATCGAGGCTGATGCTCCCACCACCGGCGACGATCACACCTCGGTGTCGGGCTGGATAGCCGACTGGCGGACCTACATCGAGAACCGTCGGGACTATGCCGATCGCCTCAGAGAGGATCCAGAGGCCCGCCTGCTACTGGACCAGAGCCTGGGTGGTGACTCGGTCGACAAGCCGATCGAGATCTTCGCCCAGGTCAACGAGATCCCCGACTGCGCCACCCCGGGAGACGTCGGCTGACACTGGTGTGCTCGCACCGGTAGCTAGCAGGTGCCGCAGCTATCGACGGTCTGATCAACGCCGATGGCGGGCAGTCAGACCCAGCTCGACCAGCCGACGGGTGCTGGCGTCAACCGCTGGCTCGAGAACGTCGAGCTCGGCCGCCGTCACCCAGCAAAGGCCAAGCGACTCCTCATTGGCAGTCTCGATGGCGCCGGGTGGAGCAACCACCACGAATCGGACATCGAGGTGAAGGTGAGGATGTTCAAGGGGTGGATCGACCCGGTGGATGTCGACGTCGATCGGACGGGGGTCGATCATCAGCCCAGTGATGCCGGTTTCCTCGGCGGCTTCCCGAAGGGCTACCGCCACCAGGTTGGTGTCTCCATCGGCATGCCCGCCCGGTTGGAACCAGCGTCCGAGTTTGCGGTGCAACATCAGCAGGGTGCGTTCACCGTCGGCATCCACCACCAACGCTGACCCGGTGAGGTGACCGTCACGGCATGTCCGGTCAGCGGCGTCTGGGTGGAGGTCCAAGAACCCGAGCAGCTCGGTGCAGTATCGAACCGACTCGGGATGGTCGAGATCGGTACCTCCGAGCAGGCGCCGCACCTCATCGAGGTCGGTCCTCGGCGACAGCCCGGGATGGTCCCGGGTCCAATAGGACGAACAGTCCTGAGTCATGGCACGGGCACCGGTCGGGACCGGAATCGACTACCAGGGACGCTGAATCTCCACGGTCTGTCGGTTCCCACCGAGATGCCGACCCGGGGGCCGACCGTTGGCGACGGCGGGGGCGGCGTTCCGTCGTCGACCATCCGAACCGGGCCAGCAGCAGCAAGCAGGTCAGCTCCCCCATGCGACCCGTCGATACCCAGGGCCTGACAGAGCTTGCCTGGACCGTTGGCCAGGTCGCGGTGATCGCGGGCGGCCACACGATGGATCGCCATGACCTCGACGCCGGTCAACGGTTCGAGAGCCCGAATGAGGACCGCGGCCGCCAACCCGTCTTGACCGGCCACCACGTTGGCGCACCAGTGGATGCCGTAGCTGCGGTACACATACAGGTGACCGGCGAGACCGAACATGACCCTGTTACGGGGCGTGGGTCCGCGAAAGGCGTGGCTGGCGGGATCCTCACTCCCGCGATAGGCCTCGACCTCGACCACTCGGCCCGAACCGTGTGGTCCCACCAACACCTTCCCCAACAGGTCAGGTGCCAGTTCGAGGGGATCGCGCTCGAAGAACGATCGAGTGATCGCCGACGGCGAGGTCGGGGCGGACAGCCCGAGCCGGCGCTTCACCGGGGCAGCGCCCCGCCCACCGTCGCCCACCACAATCGGCCCGGCCCCGACACCCGTAGGTCGCCACCACCGGGCGGTACGAAGGCACCCGAGCCACCGTCGAGTACCGCACTGCCCTCGGACGTCATGATCTCTACGGCTCCGCCGGTGGCCAGGAACAGTGACGGCGCGCTGGGAGAGATGGTCACCGGTTCCGCAGCGTCGATCACCGCCAGGGAGAATGCTTCCTCTCCGCAGTCGTAGGTGGTCACACCGTCGATCGGCCGATTCTTCTGCGGTGCGGAAGGAAGCCCGGACTGACGGTTCAGGATCCGCATCAGTTCGGCCCGATCGACCGGCTTCACGGTCAATCCGCCGCGCAGCACATTGTCCGAGGCCGCCATGACCTCGACCCCTGCCCCCAGCAGGTAGGCGTGCAGGTTGCCTGCCGGAAGGTGCACCGCTTCACCGGGATCCAGGCGGATCAGATTCAACAGCAAGGGCGCCAGGCATCCCGGATCGCCGCGGTGGTGACCGGCGGCGGTCACCACCCACCGGTAGGGATCGGCTTCATGGGTCGACATCAGCGATCCGGCGGAGTCGGCCACCGCCATCGCAAGGTGAGATCGGGCATCCGCCTCCAGATCCAGCAACCACTCGAAACCAGCCGCCGTGGCGCCCGCTCCACCGGCTCGGAGCAGCTCGACCAGAGGGGCCAGGCCACTGAGTCCCAGGGCACTGATGAGCTCGGCACTCTCCGAGGATGACCGGAACCCGCACAGCGCCCAGGTGGGTTCGACGGCCACCAGGGCCTCGGGCTTGGGAGAGGGGTCCCGGTAGTTCCGTCGGGGGTCATCGAGGGCGATACCGGCCTCCTGCTCTCGGGTGTACCCCGCGATCGCCTGCTCGGCCGAGGGATGAGCCTGAAGCGACAACGGCTCGGCGATGGCCAGAACCTTGAGCAGGAACGGCAAGGCCGTCAATCCCCGGTCGGCCAAGTCGTTGCCCAGCCAGCGCCGGGGATCCGAAGCGATCACCTCGGCCAGGGTCCGGCCACCGGGGTCGTCGACCACCAGAGATGGGGCCGCCGGATGGGTACCCACCCACAGTTCGGCCTCGTGACCGCCCGAGGGTTCCCGCCCGACCAGAGCGGTCATGGCGTCGACTCGACCCCAGGCGTAGGCCTGTACCCGATTGTGCAGAACCAGCATCTGAACCTCGTCAGCGTCGCGGTATCACGCGACGATGCGAGCCCGGTCGGTGGCCAGTCGAACCGAGAAGCGCTCCATCTGGGCGGAGACGGCATCGGGTCCGGCCGCCCCCCGAGTGGTGCGGTTCCTGACCGAAACCCCCGCGGCCAGCAGGTCGGCGGCCTCGGTACCCAGGCGGGGATGGGCGGCCACCAGTTCGGCCATGGTTCCGTGGCCTTCCATGGCGGTGCGCACGATCTCACCCACGATGGCGTGAGCCTCCCGGAACGGAGTTCCGCCCCGCACCAGGAACTCGGCCAGGTCGGTGGCTGCCGAATACGGCGAGTCGGCGGCGGCCGCCATGGCGTCGAGGCGGAAGGTGGACGAGGCGAGTAGGCCGCTCAGGGCTCCCAGAGCCAGGATTATCTGGTCGACCGAGTCGAACAGCGGCTCCTTGTCCTCCTGAAGGTCGCGGTTGTAGGCCAGAGGTAGTCCCTTGAGAGTGACCAACAGTCCGGTGAGGTTGCCGATCAGGCGGCCCGCCTTGCCTCTGGCCAGCTCGGCAATGTCGGGGTTCTTCTTCTGCGGCAACATCGAGCTGCCGGTGCTGTAAGCGTCGTCAAGGGCCAGAAAGCCGAACTCGTCGGTTGACCAGAGCACGACCTCTTCGCCGATGCGCGACAGATGAACGCCCAGAAGGGCCAGGTCGAAGAGGGCCTCGGCCACGAAGTCACGGTCGCTGACGGCGTCCAGGGAGTTGTCGAACACCGCCGAGAACCCCAGGTCGGCCGCCGTCCCCGACGGGTCCAGGGTCAGGGAGCTGCCCGCCAGCGCTCCGGCCCCCAGCGGCGAGACATCGCCGCGCTGGCGGGTGGCGAGGAGCCGGTCCACGTCGCGTGCCAGGGCCCAGCCGTGGGCCAACAGGTGATGAGCCAGCAGTACCGGCTGGGCGCGTTGGAGGTGGGTGTAGCCGGGAAGGTAGGCGTCGCCGACCTCGGTGGCCCGAGACAGGAGCACCTCTTGGAGAGCGACCACCCGCTCGGCCACCTCCAACAGCGCTCGCCGGGTGTACAGGCGGAGGTCGGTGGCCACCTGATCGTTTCGGCTGCGCCCGGTGTGGAGCTTGCCGCCCGCGGGGCCAGCGATCTCGGTCACCCGGCGCTCGACAGCGGTGTGGATGTCCTCATCGCTGGGCACGAACACGAAGGTGCCGTCAGCCAGTTCGCGCTCCACGTCGTCGAGGGCGGCCAGGACCGCGGCGGCTTCGTCGCCGTCGAGCAGTTCGCCCCGGACCAGGCCTCGTACATGAGCCCGGGATCCGGCGATGTCATCGGCGGCCAAGCGCCGGTCGAAGGGCAGCGAGACCGTATAGGCCATGAGCTCCTCGGCCGGGCCGGCGGCGAACCGTCCGTGCCACAGGGTCCGCTCGCCCAGTTCTCCCACGCCGTCGTCGGTCACGATGACAGGCCCTCGGCCGAACGAACTCCCTGACGGGCCGCCCAGGTCTGCACGCTCAGACCCCACAGCCGGACGAACCCGGCCGAGTCCTCGTGACGGAAGCGGTCCTCGGCGTCGTAGGTGGCCAGCTCGTAGTCGTAGAGCGAGTGATCGGAGCGACGACCGGTGACCTGGCACGAGTTGGGTTCGAGTCGGAGACGGACCTCACCGGTCACGAACTCCTGGCTGGCGTCCACGAAGGCGTCCAGGGACTTCTTGAGGGGCGAGAACCACAAGCCGTCGTAGATCAGCTCGGCGTAGCGGGGTTCGAAGCGGGCCTTCTCACGCTCGAGATCACGTTCCAGACAGATCGACTCGAGGTCACGGTGAGCCATGATCAGTGCCAGGGCTGCCGGGCACTCGTAGGTCTCGCGGCTCTTGATCCCGACCCGGCGGTTCTCGACCATGTCGATACGGCCCCAGCCATAGGAACCGACCTGAGCGTTGAGGCGGTCGATTATCGCGGCCAGCGACAGCCGTTCACCGTCGATTGACACCGGCACACCGCATTCGAATCCGATCACCACATCGCTCGGCTCGGTGGCGGTCTGACGGGTGAGCAACCAGACCCCCGGAGGCGGCACTGCCCAGGGATCTTCCATCTCACCGCACTCGATGGCGCGACCCCACAGGTTGTCGTCGATGGAGTACACCTTCTCCTTGGTCGCCTGGATGGGGATCTCGTGACGGTAGGCGTAGAGAATCGAGTCTTCCCGGGTCATTCCCCAGCCACGGACCGGGGCGATCACGTCGAGGTCAGGGGCCAGTGCCCGGGTGGACACCTCGAAGCGCACCTGGTCATTGCCCTTGCCAGTGCACCCGTGGGCCACTGCGTCGGCACCGTGCGCCCGAGCGGCTTCCACCAAGTGCTTGACGATCACCGGCCGTGACAGGGCCGAGACCAGCGGATAGCGGCCCTCGTACATGGCGTTGGCCTTGAGGGCGGGTGCCACGAACTGGTCGGCGAACTCTTCGCGGGCATCGACCACGATGGCCTCGACCGCGCCGGCGGCCCGCGCCCGCTCGCGCACCACGTCCCAGTCGTCGCTGGCCTGGCCGACGTCGACCGCCAGCGCGACCACTTCGACACCCAGCTCCTCGATCATCCAACGGACGGCCACCGAGGTGTCGAGACCACCGCTGTATGCCAGTACCACTCGCTTAGCCACGTTCGTTTCTCTTTCGTTGACAGGTCCGGGGACGTCGCCCCGAAACAAGGTTGCAGATCAGGGTCACAGACCGGCCATCTCACGAATTCGGGCTGCCAGGTCAGCTCCGGAGTGGCCCTCGGCCACCACCACCATGAGAGTGTCGTCGCCCGCCACGGTGCCGATCACCTCGGGCAGGCCCGAACGGTCCATCGCCGCGCCCACCACGTTGGCGGTACCCGGAGGGGTGCGCAACACGACGATGTTGGCGGAATGGTCGACCTCCACCACCCAGTCGACCAGTGTCCGGCGAAGGTGATCCTCGGGAGCTCTCTGGTCACGCGGGAGCTCGGGAATGGCGTACACCGCCTCGCCGATGCTGGCGCGGACCTTGATCGCACCGAGGTCGTCGAGATCGCGGCTCACCGTGGCCTGGGTGGCCGAGACGTTCTCGCTGGCCAAGAGCCCGACCAGCTGCTCCTGGCTGGAGACGGCGTGCTGGGCGAGCAGCTTGGCCACGAGATGCTGGCGTTGGGTCTTGGCCAGCTTGACCGGGCCGTCGGCAGGCCGGTCAGTGCTCACGGCTCACCCAGTGACGCTTCTACCAGCCAGCTGATCGCACCGCGAGCGGCATGCAGCCGGTTGGCCGCCTCGGGCCAGGCCCGGCTGCGGGGACCGTCCAGCACTTCGTCGGTGACCTCCTCACCCCGGTGGGCGGGAAGGCAGTGCAGGAAGATCGCATCGTCGGCGGCTCGGGCCATGAGAGCGGAGTCCACTCGGTAGGGCTCGAAGATCGGTCGCCGTCGAACGGCCTCGGCCTCTTGGCCCATCGAGTACCAGGCATCGGTGACCACCACATCGGCACCATCTACCGCGGCCGCCGGATCGTGGATGGACGCCACGTCGGGGGCCCCGTGGGACGAGAACAGCTCCAGGTCTGCGGCTGGCGCCTGGTACTGGTCGGGGCAACCGAAACGAACCGACATCCCCGACATGGCCGCCGCGATCGCCAATGACCGGGCCACATTGGAGTAGTCGCCCACCCATGCCAGGGTCCGGCCGGCCACTTCTCCGAACTCGGAGCGGATGGTGAGCAGGTCGGCGATGGCCTGAAGGGGGTGACTCAGATTCGACAGCAGGTTGACCACTGGAACGTCGACCACCGACGCCATCCGTTCCAGGACCTCGTGGTCGAAGACCCGAGCGGCGATGACGGAGTGGTACAGCGACAGAGTGCGAGCCACATCTTCCGCCGACTCGCGACCGTCGATGTCGACCTCTTCGGGGCGGAGGTAGATGGGGTGACCACCAAGGGCCACCACTGCCATCTCGGTTGAGTTGCGGGTCCGGTTGGAGGGCTTCTCGAAGATCAGGGCGGCTCCCCTACCCGCCAGGACGCGGGCTGGGGACGGATCGGTGCAGCGGGCAAGGACCCGGGTCAGCTCGTCGGGGGTGAGGTCATCGACCTCCAGTAGGTGGCGGGCCATCAGCGGACATCTCCATGGGTGACGCGGTCGACGAGTTCGGCCAGGACGGTCGAGATGATCTCCACTGCTTCGGCGATCTCGTCGTCGGACACCAACAACGAAGGCGCCAAGCGCAGTGTGCTGGGAGTGACGGCGTTGACCACCAGGCCCCGCTCGAGCGCGGCGGCGGTTGCGTCCTTGGCGTCAATACCGGGAGCCAACTCCACCCCCAGCAGCAGTCCCCGCCCACGGACACCGTCGACGCCTCGGACCTCCTGCAACGCGCTGGTGATGACCTGACCGGCCCGGAGTGCTCGGGCGGGGACGTCCTCGGCTTCCATCACGGCCAGCGTGGCTCGAGCGGCAGCGGCGGCCAGGGGCTGACCGCCGTAAGTGGTGGCGTGGTCGCCCGGAACGAAGGCGTCAGCCACTTCGGCGCGCGCCCAGCACGCCCCGATCGGCATTCCGTTACCCAGTGCCTTGGCCATGGTGACCACGTCGGGGGTGACACCCAACTGTTGGTGGGCGAACCACGACCCGGTGCGGCCGAGCCCGGTCTGTACCTCGTCGACCATGAACAGGATCTGACGGTCGTCGCACAGCTGCCGGACCGCCGCGAAGTAGTCGGCGTCGGCCGGGTTCACTCCTCCTTCGCCTTGGACCGGCTCGAGGAGCACGGCGGCCACAGTCGGGTCCAATGCGTCGGCCAAGGCACCGACGTCGTTCCAGGCGACGTGACGGAACCCTTCGGGCAACGGTTGGAACGCCTCGTGTTTGGCGGGCTGGCCGGTTGCGTGCAGGGTGGCCAGGGTCCGGCCGTGGAACGACCCGAAGGCGCTGACCACCACATGGCGTCCGTATCCGGCCCATTTGCGAGCCAGTTTGAGGGCGCACTCGTTGGCTTCGGCACCAGAGTTGGAGAAGAAGACCCGTCCACCCCCGCCCAACAGCCGATCCAGGGTCCCGGCGACCTCGGGACCGATGGTGTTTCCGAAGAGGTTGGAGACGTGGAGCAGGGTCTGGGCCTGGTCGCACACCGCCTCGGCCACCGCGGGATGGGCATGGCCGAGGCTGGTGACCGCCAGTCCGCTGAGAAAGTCGAGATATGACTTGCCGTCGGTGTCCCACAGTCGGCTGCCCTCACCCCGGACGAAGGTGACCGGGGGCGGTGGGTAGGTGGACATCAGGTGCTGCGCGCTCATGATCCGCTCCCGTCCATCCTGGTGATCATGGTGCCCACCCCGGCGTCGGTGAGAAGTTCGAGCAGAACGACGTGGGGGATGCGACCGTCGAGGATGTGAGCCGAACCGACCCCGGCGGCAACGGCATCGAGACAGGCCTCGACCTTGGGAATCATGCCTCCAGTGATGACGCCGTCCTCGATGAGCAGCTTCACCCGGGTCGCCGAGAGCCGTGACACCAACGAGCCGGGATCGTCCACATCGGTCAGCACTCCGGGTACATCGGTCAGATAGACCAACTTCTCGGCCCCCAGGGCAGCAGCGATGGCGATGGCCGCCGTGTCGGCGTTGATGTTGTACGCCTGTCCACTCTCGTCGGCACCGATTGTTGATATGACCGGGATGAACTCGTCGGCCAGGAGGGTGTCGAGGATCGATCGGTTGACGTCGACCACATCTCCCACGTACCCGAGGGCCTCGTCGCGTTGGGCGGCGACAATCAGTCCGGCATCCTCACCGGACAGGCCGACCGCCACCGGTTCCCGCCGATTGATGGCTCCAACGATCTCGCGACCGACCTGGCCGGCCAGAACCATGCGGGCCACGTCCAGCGTCTCGGCATCGGTCACCCGAAGCCCATCGCGGAACTCGGACTCCTTGCCCAGTCGGTTGAGGAGCTGTCCGATCTGGGGTCCACCTCCGTGGACCACCACTGGCCGAATACCGATTGCCCGCAACAACACCACATCGGCCGCGAACGAATGGGACAGGGCAGTGTCGACCATTGCGTTACCGCCGAACTTGATGACCACGGTCCGCCCGGCGAAGGCCTGAATGTAGGGCAGGGCTTCGACCAGCACCGCGGCACGGGTGGCGGGATCCAATTCGGCCCGAAGATCGGAGAGGGACGGGGATTCTGCCATCGCCAGATTCTATTCAACTTCCTGCATGAAGATGCAACATGCTTTCCGGGGTGAGACATGGCCCCCACACCATGGTCACCATCCCAGGAGAGATCGGGCCAGACTGCACCCATGGACCACAGGGGTAGAGCACGCAGGATCGCCGGGGTGGTCACCACCGCCTTGGCGCTTTCACTTCCAGCCGCCGGAGTTGCCGGGAGCGGGGCCCGAGCCCAACCGGCACGAACCTCGCCGGCCGTTGCCGGTACGGGCACCGCACGGGCGCTCACTTCTACCGGCGGCCCGCTCGAACTGCTCCCGCTCCACAGTGTCGATCGTCGGATCGTTGACAGCGCCGGCCGCGATGTGTTGTTGCGGGGCGCCAACATCAACTCGTTGGCCGAGTACTGGCAGGGGGTACCAACCCTCCCCACCACCATCGACGTCACCACCGCCGACTGGGACCGCATGGCCGCCCGCGGCTTCTCGGTGGTTCGCCTGCTCATCACCTGGTCCCGGGTGGAGCCCACTCGGGGAGTCATCGACCAGCGCTACCTGGACCGGGTGGATGCCGCCGTCCGCCAGGCTGCCAGCCGGGGCATCTACACCGTCATCGACATGCACCAGGACGCCTACTCGGCCTTCATCCACACGAGCGACCCTGGAACCTGCCCCGCCGGGACCAGCCCGGCCAAGGGATGGGACGGTGCCCCAGCGTGGGCCACCCTCACCGATGGCCTGTCGACCTGTCTACGCGGCGGGGACCGCAACAGTTCACCAGCGGTCGAACGGGCCTGGAACAACTTCTACGACAACGTCGACGGAATTCAGACCCGTTTCGTCAGCGCCTGGGCCGCGGTCGCCACCCGGTTCGCGGGGCGAGCGGAGGTGGCGGGCTACGACCTGCTCAATGAACCCGAGGTGTCCCGCCCTGCCAGCGAACTCCAGCCGTTGTACGACCAACTGCTGGCCGACACCATCTCGGCCATCCGGGCCGCCGAATCCGCCGCCCCCTTCGACCATTTGGTGTTCGTGGAACCCGCCATTCCCGCCGGCGACCCCAGTCGGGGCCTGGTCATTCCGAGTCCGGCAGCTCTCGATGGCGACACCACCAACATCTCGGCGTCGGTGCACAACTACATGGAGTCCATCGGGAACCAGCTCACCCTGGAGGCGATGAACGACCTGATCGAGTCGATCACGCTAGGGCTGGGAGTGGGCAACTGGGGCGGCGAGTACGGGTTCTGGGACACCCGGCCCGAGACGCTGGCCGTCGCCCGGCGCTATGCCGCCGACGAGGACGACCATCTGTGGGGTGGCGCCTGGTGGCAGTGGCGTCAGTCGTGCGGCGACCCGCACTCGGTGCAGTGGAACGGCACAACCGTGGTGGCTCCCACCGAGGTCTCCACTCATCTGAACCTTCTCGGCTGTCCCGCCAATGCCGATCTGGGAGCCAATGACGCGTTCCTCGACATCTTGGGACGGGGCTACCCCCGGGCCACCCCAGGGCGGCTCACCAACCTCACCAGCGATGTCGACTCTGGACACATGGATGTGTCGGGTTCGGCACCGTCGGCCGGGGGCCGGTTGGTGGTCTGGTCTCCGACCCCGGGGTCGGCAACCCACCCGGTCAGCGTCGTGGGACTGTCGGAGTTGACCGAGTACCCAGTAACCGGAGGACGGATCATCACCGCTGTCGTGGCCCGGGCTGGCGACTACCGACTGACCATCGAGGCAACAGATCAGACCTCTCCTCCGCCCACGGCGCCAACCACCTTCAACCCACCTACATCCACGACCGAGCCCACCGGACCGACCACCACAACGGTGGGCACCACTGAACCCAGAGCCAACACTCCCGCTGGCCCGGTTCCGCCAGCCCGACCCAGCCAGCCCCGAGTGGCGGACCCCAGCTACACCGGCTAGGAGGACCATCGATGGGCGCTGTGGACCACTCTGCGCCCATCGACACCTGAGATCAGCTTCCGCCGGTGTTCTCGTCTATGTATTCATGGGTCAGGTCGTTGGTGAGGACCTGAAAGTGGCCGTTGCCCAAGCCCAGGTCACACACAATGTCCAGGTGCCGCTGGGCCATGTGGGCTGCCACCGCAGTCTGGTCGTGGGCGATACTCACCCCGCCAGCGGCCACCGTCACCCCACCGTAGGAGACCGAGATCGTGTCCGGTGAGAAGGCGATCCCTGCGCTTCCCAGTTCGCTGGCCAGCCTCCCCCAATAGGGGTCCTGACCGAACCAGGAGCACTTGCACAGGGCGCTGCGCGCAATCTGACGGGCACCGAGTTCTGCATCGGCATCGGAGGCCGCCCCGGTGACGGTGAGCGTCACCACTTTGGTAGCTCCTTCGGCGTCGCCGGCCATCTGCGATGCCAGATCTCCACAGGCGGCAGTCACGGCGGCCGCCAGGTCTCGGCTGGGAACCGGTCCGGCCTGACCGCTGGCCAACAGGATCACGGTGTCGTTGGTGGAACGGCAGGCATCGGTCATCAGTCGGTTGAACGTGGTGGTCACGGCCTCTCGGAGAACCGCCTTCAGCTCGCCCGGCTCAGCTGCGGCATCGGTGGTGAGCACGGCCAGCATGGTGGCCATGTTGGGGGCGAGCATGGCCGCCCCCTTGGCCATTCCGCCGACCGTGGCCCCAGTGGCACCAATAGGGATGAGGGTCTCCTTGCGGTGGGTGTCGGTGGTGCGGATCGCTTCAGCGGCCGCCTCTCCCCCCTCCACGGACCGGGCGCCGACCAGGGCCGGTACTCCGGCCAGGATGGTGTCTATCGGCAGCGGTATACCGATCAGGCCGGTCGAGCACACCAGCACCTCGGTGGCGTCGCATCCGAGCTGGGTGGCCACCGCCGCACACATGGCTTCGGCGTCGGCCACTCCCTGGGCTCCGGTGGCAGCGTTGGCGTTTCCCGAACTGAGGATCACGGCCGCCGCCCGACCGCCACTGGCTCCCAGGTGAGCATCGGACACCACCACCGGCGCCGCCGTCATCTTGTTGTCGGTGAACACCGCGGCGGCCGCCACCGGGGCACCATCGGCGGTGGCCACCAGCGACAGGTCACGGTCGCCGGATTCCTTGATCCCACAGGGCACTCCGGCAGCTACGAATCCGGCGGGGGTGGTGACGCTCATGGTGCCTCTCGGGTGGGTCGGGTGACAGGTGGTCGATCTTGTCAGGGGTACAGGCCAGCGGTGGCCAGTCCGGTTGCCTCGGGCAGGCCCAGAGCCACGTTGGCAGCCTGGAGAGCTCCACCCGAGGCCCCCTTGGTCAGGTTGTCGAGGGCGGCAATGGCCACCACCCAGCCGGTGCGGTCATCGGCCCGGGCGGTCACCGCCACGGAGTTGGACCCGAGGGTTGCCTTGGTGGACGGTGACCGCTCCGAAACCACCACGAAGGGTTCGTCGTCGTAGGCGTCGTGGAGGGCGTCGAGTACTTCTGCGGTGCTGGTCGGCCTGGCCGGACGGGCGTAACAGGTGGCCAGAATGCCCCGGTTCATGGGAGCCAGGTGCGGAGTGAACAACACCTGGACCGGGGTTCGGGCGACACCGGTCAGGTTCTGTTCGATCTCGGGCGTGTGTCGATGATCCAGCAGGCCATAGGCGGTGAAGTCCTCGTCGACCGTGCAGAACGTGGTGTTGGGTTTGGCTGGTCGGCCAGCGCCCGACACCCCACTGGCGGCGTCGACCACGATCCCGGTCGGTTCCACCAGACCGGCGCTCAACAACGGCGCCAGAGCGAGCGTGGCAGTGGTGACATAGCAGCCGGGAGTGGCCACCAGACCGGCACCACCCAGGGCGGCCAGATCGGACCGGAACAGCTCGGGTAGGCCGTAGACCGCGCTTTCCAACAACTCGGGGACCCGGTGGTCGGCCCCGTACCACCGCGGGTAGAGAGAGGCATCCTTGAGGCGGAAGTCCGCCCCCAGGTCGACCACCAGCCGCTCGGGTCCGAGCAGAAGGGGAACCAGATCCTGGGATGCACCGTGGGGCAGGCCACAGAACACCACGTCGAGCTGGTTGGATTCGGCCAGGTCGGCAGTCCAGGCCTGGAAGACCAGCTCGGGATAGGTGGCGGCCAGGGATGGATACAAGCTGGCCACCGCGGTGCCGGCCTGGGTGTCGCCGGTGGCGACCACCAGCTCCATCTGGGGGTGTGCGGCGATCAGCCGCAGCAGCTCAACCCCGGTGAAACCCGAAGCTCCGACAATTCCGACCCTGACGACCATGTCCAGAGTGTATGCGCCACGGTGCATGACTATGCAACAGCGAGAGGCGGTTGACGTCGGTCACAATTTGGACAACTATCTGGACCAGTGTCCAGTTTCGGATCTGCCTCAACCTCGGTGATGCCCCGGCGCCATCTGAGTGACCGCCAGGCCCGTACCGTCGATCTGTTGATCGAGGCGGCCCTCATCGAGTTGATTGCCGTTGGATACCCGGCACTCACCGTCCGCGGAGTGGCTCGGCGAGCCGGTGTGGCACCGGCCACCGCCTACACCTATTTCGGCTCCAAGGAACACCTGGTGGCCGAGGTCTTCTGGCGGCGCTACCAATCCCAAGGGGCAGACCGATCCGCTGACGGCAAGACCGCGACGACCAAAAACGAACCCGCTACCACCGCGGCCACGGTCCTGGCCGAGTTCGCAATGGTGGCTGACGAGCCCGAACTGGCCGCCGCCTGCACCGTGGCCCTCTTGGCCGACAACCCCGAGGTGGCTGACCTGCGGCTGCGAATCGGCAGTGAGGCCCGCCGACGCCTGGAGGCCGCGCTGGGCCCCGACACCAACCCCGCCGCCATTCAGACCCTGCTGCTGGCCACCAGTGGAGCGATGCTCCAAGCCGGCACCGGCCACCTCTCCTACGACGAGATTCCCGTCCTGTTGACCGCCGCCGCCCGCCTGGTGCTGGACGACCACTGACCCGAACCCCGAGACCCGGCCCTGGAGTCCCCATGACCACCGCCACCGCAACCCCTGTCGTATACGACCCGTACTCGTACGCGATCCACGAGGACCCCTACCCCACCTACACCCGTCTCCGCGAGGAGGCACCCGTCTACCACAACGCCGAACGAGGGTTCTGGGCCCTCTCCCGACATGCCGACGTGATGGCGGCATTTCGTGACAGTGAGCGGTTCTCCAGTGCCGAAGGGGTGTCCATCGACCCAGCGGCCTCGGGCCCCAACGCCCATCGGACCATGTCGTTCCTGGCCATGGACCCGCCTCAGCACGGCAGGATGCGCGGTTTGGTGTCGCGCGGCTTCACTCCTCGCCGAGTGGCCGAGATGGAGGACCGGATACGGGCCCTGACCATCGAACACCTCGAACCGGCCCTCGATGGTGCCAGCTTCGACTTTGTCGCCGACTTGGCGGGCAAGGTGCCGATGGACGTCATCTCCGAGATGCTCGATGTCCCCCGAGCCGACCGAGCCGAACTACGCCGCCTGTCCGACCTGCTGGTCCACCGGGAGGAGGGGATCACCGACGTTCCCCCCTCGGGCGTGGAGGCGGCCCTGGCGCTGGTCGTCTACTACGCCGATTTGATCGCCGATCGCCGGGCCAACCCTGGCGACGACCTGGTGTCGGCGTTGTGCGCGGCCGAGATCGACGGCGACCGCCTGAGTGACGACGAGATCACTTCGTTCCTGTTCCTGATGGTGGTGGCCGGCAACGAGACCACCACCAAACTCCTCGCGCACGCCTGGTACTGGGCGTGGCGCAACCCCGATGAGCGGGCCAAGGTCTTCGGCGACCTGACCCGGATCCCGGACTGGGTGGAAGAGACACTCCGCTACGACACCTCCAGCCAGTTGCTGGCCCGAGTGACCACATGCGATGTGACCCTCCATGAGGTGACCATTCCGGCCGGTGACCGGGTGGTCCTGCTGGCCGGCTCGGCCAACCGCGACCCGCGGGCCTTCACCAACCCCGACGTGTTCAACCTGGACGCCAACCGCGACGCCGGAATCGCCAGCTTTGGAATGGGTCGTCACTTCTGCATGGGCGCCTCGCTGGCTCGCCTGGAGAGCCGGGTGGTGTTGGAGGAACTGGTGCGCCGGGTGGCCCACTACGACATCGACGAGGCCGGAGCCTCACGCGTCCACTCGGTGAACGTGCGCGGGTTCGCCACCCTCCCCACCACCGTGGCGGTGCGCTGATGCCCCGCTTCGCCCCTCATCCAGCCCGTCGACCGGCGGTGGTCACCGGAGCATCCTCGGGTATCGGCGCCGCCTGTGCCCGAGCCCTGTCGGCCGCCGGATACCCGGTGGTGGTGGCCGCCCGTCGAAAGGACCGCCTCGAGGCACTCGAGGAGGAGCTCACCCACCACGGTGGGGAGGCACGAGCTCTCCAACTCGACCTGGCTGACCCGTCGTCGATCGACGCCTTCGCCGACAAGGTCGACGTTCTGGGTCCGCCGGACATCGTGATCTGCAACGCCGGCGAGGTGGTACCCATGACCGCGGTGGGCGCCGAGCCCGATGAATTCGCCGCCTCGATACAGGTGAACCTCCTGGGCGCTCACCGGCTCGTGGCCCGCCTAGGGCCAGCCATGGTCGAGCGAGGCCACGGCGACATCGTGTTCGTGACCTCCGATGTAGTCGTGCGTCAACGCACCCACATGGCGGCCTACGTAGCCGCCAAGAGCGGGCTGGAAGGTCTGGCCCGCGCCATGCAGATGGAACTGGAGGGCTCGGGGGTGAGGGTGGGCATGGTCCGTCCGGGACCGGCGACCACCGAACAGGGAACCACTTGGAGCGAAGAGACCATCAACCGGGTCCTGCCCTCATGGTCGGCGTGGGGGCACCTTCGCCACTCCGGTGCGTTGCTACCCGAGAACGTGGCCTCGGCCATCGTCGCCATGGTTTCAGCTCCCAAGGGAAGCCATCTGACCCTCATCGAGATCCAACCCGAGGCCCCCATCCTTCCCGATAGGAGCACCTTCCGATGACAGTTGCCGAACCGCCCGCCGTGACTCTCCCCGAGCCGCCCTGGGTGTCGGGTGGTGATGGTGAGACCGGCCACCTCGAAGAACTGAGGACCGACCCCATCGCCCTGATGCAGCGGGTCCGTGACGAATGCGGTGACGCCGGTCAGTTCCGCTTGGCCGACAAGGAGCTGGTGCTGCTCAGCGGCGCTGACGCCAATGAGGTCTTCTTCCGCGCCAGCGACGACGAGCTGGACCAGGCCGCCGCCTACCCGTTCATGAAGCCGGTGTTCGGCGAGGGTGTGGTGTTCGATACCTCGCCCGAACGCCGCCGCGAGCAGCTCCACAACATGGCTTTGCGGGACCGGTACATGCGTGGACACGCCGAGACCATCCAGCGCGAGGTAGACGAGATGGTCGCCCTCTGGAACGACTCAGGCGAGATCGACCTGCTCGACTGGTTCGCCGAGCTGACCATCTACACGTCGTCATCGTGTCTGATCGGCCGAAAGTTCCGCTTGGACCTGGACCGGCGTTTCGCCGAGCTGTACCACGACCTGGAGCGGGGCACCGACGCCATCGCCTTCGTCGACCCCTACGCCGACATCCCCAGCTTCCACGCCCGCGACGCCGCCCGGGTGGGTCTGGTGAATCTGGTGCAGGAGATCATGGATCGCCGCTCAGCGGCCGGTCCGGTGGAAGGAGACGACCGCGACCTGCTGGACGTGTTGATGTCACTGCGCGACCCGCAGGGAGATCTGCGCTTCGACACCGACAACATCACCGGCATGTTCATCTCGATGATGTTCGCCGGCCACC
>CAUJFC010000118.1 GCA_963169755.1 Actinomycetota bacterium
CAACCAGGAGGTGTTCGGGCGCCCAACCACCCTCCCGTGGGGGCTGGAGATCGATCCGGAGCACCGTCCCCCCGGGCTGGAGACCTACGAGACCTTCCACCCGACGTTCCTCTACGAAGGCCTGTGGAACCTGGCGCTGGCCGCCCTGATCGTGTGGCTGGACCGTCGCAAGGTCATGCGTCGAGGCGAGCTGTTCATCCTCTACGTGTTCGGCTATGCCGTGGGTCGCCTGTGGGTCGAGGCCTTGCGATCCGACGCCGCTTCGTTGATCCTCGGCGTGAGGGTGAACATCTGGATGAGCATCCTGGTGGCGGGAGGGGCATTGGCGGCCTTCGTCTGGGGTCGCAGGCGGCCGGTGCCAAACGATCCGATGGAGACCGATCCGCAAGACACTGAACCGACGGCGAGCGAATGAGCGGCGAGCGAATCAGCGGCGAGCGAACCGGCAGCTGTCGAGTCCGACGTTGCCGAGGCGTGAGCCGTCCCGTCGGGTGTGGGGTGGAGATGCCGGGGCCTAGGGTTCGGGGGTGATCGATTCCGTGGCCGAACCCGCTGTCCCCGAGCCTCACGAGGCCCAGCCATCCGGTCCGCCACCTGACGGCTTGCCCGCCAGCATCAGAACTGCCCCCCAGATGGGTCACGACATCGAGGTCGACATCGCGGCCTTCCTACCCGACGACGTCGAGGTGGTCACCGACGACCGCACCGAGCCGGTGGAGGATGCGATTGCCGACGACGACGCCATAGACCTCGAACTACTCGGACAACTCGAAGCCGACCTCGATTCGGTCGATCAGGCCCTCAAAGCCATCGACGGCGGTACGTACGGGATGTGTGCAGCCTGCGGAACCGACCTCGATCCCGCAAGCCTCCAGGCCGATCCTGTTCGCACTCTGTGTGAGGCACACCTCCCGGTGCGCTGAAGCAGGCTCTCAGTCGTCTCAGACTGGGTCAGTCGTCGGTTCGCTGGACGACCCTGGAAGTTCGTGCGGGTCTGCATTCAGAGCCCGACGCAGGGCGGGCAGGGCCCTCACTCCGATGACGGCCAACGGTACGGCCATGATCAGGCCCACCACGCCACCCACGATCCCTCCGAACGTGGTGACCACCAGAACCGCCAGAGGGTGGATCTGAAGAGTTCGGCCGGTGACCATGGGCTCCACCAGATTCTCGATCACCAGGTTGGCCACCAGGGCCACGACCAACATGATGATCGCGGCTCCCAGGCCACCGCTGGCCAGCCCCATGACCACTCCGAGGCCGCCGCCCAGCACTGCTCCCACGTAGGGGATGAAGCCGCCCAGGAAGGTGACCACCATCAGCGTCGGCACCAGCGGAAGGCCCAGCAGGAAGGCAGCCCCACCAACCACCACTGCCACCACCGCCGACACGATCGAGCGTCCCAGCCAGTATCGGCGCAGCACGAAGCAGGTGTCGGCAATGAACTTCTCGAGGTCGGCCGCCTGTGCTGGCGGAGCTCGGGAGACCAGGCCCCGGCGCAGCTCGGGGCCGTCCTTGATCAGGTAGTACATGATCAGCACTCCCAGCAGGGCGCCCACCGCGAAACCCGCCACAGCGCGGGCTCCGGTGGTGGCCACCTTGGCCAGCCCGGCTCGCATCTTCGGGTCCATCTCCTCGAGCTTCGAGCGGAGCTCGGCAATGTCCTCGTCGCTCACGTTCAGCTCAGCGAGGGCCGACTCCAGCTCGTTCCCCAGACGCGTGCTCTGATCAACGATCCCCTTGACCGTGAGGCCGACCACCGCCGCGCAGGTCAGGACCAGCCCGGCCACCACCAGGCCGGCGGCTACCGAGGACGGAACCCCGATCCGTTCCAGTCGGGTGGCAACTGGTCGGAACAGGACCGCCAGCACCGCGGCGAACAGCAGAGGTAGGGCCACCGAACTGATGGCCGCCAGTCCCAGGACGGTCACTGTCGCCAGGGCGATGATCCCGAGCATGGACCAAGAGGCCAACCCGAGCTGATGAAGGACCGGACGATCGTTGTCGGTCAGCCCGATCGAGCTCTGCCAGTTGGCGCGCCGGGCAGCCAGACCCGCCACCAGTGACGGATACCGGTCGGCATCGAGCAGGTCCTCCTCGGCGGGAGCGTGACGGTGGTCGGGGTTCGAGTGGTCCTGGTCGACGGCGGCGGGCACGCCAGCGTCGTTGGACTCGGGAGTAGAGGCAGTGTCGATGGCCTCCAGTATTAGCGGTGATGGGTCGGGGCGGCGTCGATCGCCCGGTCCCGGCCCGCTGACCGGCGGCGGAGTGGCTGAACTCCGAGTTGTCAGATCCGGTCGGACTCGATGGGAACCGTGTGGGTGGGGTCCACCAGAGACACTCGCTCGCCGACGGTCACCTCGCCGGCCTCGCTCACTTCCAGGTTCACCCCGTCCAAGTTCGACAGGCGGGGCCTGCCGGTCACGCCGAGGTGACGCTCCAACGCGTAGACCACACCGCCGTGACTCACCGCGAGGACGTCTCCTCCGGGGACCAGCCGGGCCAGGGCGGTCAGGGCCACCGACAGCCGTTCCCAGAGGTGGGCATCGGATTCCCAGCCTTCGGGCCAGCGTGGCCTTCCGTCGTCGTCGGGTACGAAGCCCGTCGGGTCGTCGGCCAGCAGTCCGGGGAAGCGCGCGTGGATCTCGTCTCGGGTCAGGCCCGACAGTGGACCGGCATCACGTTCACGCAGACGCCACTCGGTAGCCACATGGTCAACTCCCAGCAGCCGGGCCAGAATCAGACCGGTGTCGGCGGCGCGTTGCAGGTCCGAGGTCACGATGGCATCCACCGTTCCCACCCTCATGGCAGCCTCGGCGGCCTGGCTGCGCCCCAGATCGCTCAGCGGCGGGTCGGCCTGTCCTTGCCAGCGTCCGTCCGCATTCCAGGTTGATTCTCCGTGGCGAACGAGCAGGATCCGGGTCACGCCGAGCCACGGTACTGGACCATGTCTTGCCGCCCGATGCCCGCCACCCACCCCGATGTCCACGGTCTTGAAATGGGGTCCGGGCCGGTCCGCCGGTAGCCTCGTTGGCCGCCATGGCTGTCATTCGGCTGTTCGCCGCTGCCCGTACCGCTGCCGGCACCGGTCGCGACACCCTGCCGGGTGAGACGGTGGGCCAGGTCATCGACGCGGCGACCACCGCCTATGGCCCGGAGTTCAGCTCGGTCCTGGCCACCTGCCAGGTGTGGTTGAACGGCGAGCAAGCCGCCCCTGACGACCCTGTCGGGCCCGACGATGAGGTGGCGGTTCTACCCCCGGTGTCGGGCGGTTGCCGGTGAGTCCCAAGCCGCCAC
>CAUJFC010000119.1 GCA_963169755.1 Actinomycetota bacterium
GCCACCTGCCAGAACGTCAAGCGCCAGGGGTCGTGGCGGTGGGTCACCTCGGCCACGATCAGCAGGTGCACGGCGAAGGCCAGAGCGCAGGCCAGGGTCAGTAACTCCCCCCGGCCGAACCCCGACACCCCGCCCGACAGGGCGAACAATCCGATCACCGCCAGCACCACCCCCACCATCACCGCGGGTGTCGGAGGGCGACGGGTGCGCAGCGCGTGCAGCAGGGGCACCAGCACCACCAGCAGGTAGGTGATGAAGGCCGATGTCGAAGAGTCGGTGTAGCGCAGGCCCTCGGTCTGGAGCGCGAACCCGGCCAGCAGGCTGAGACCGGCCACGATGCCGTGGCGGGCTTCGTCGGGCGTTGCCGGTCGACGACGCCCGACGATCCACAGAACCACCGACGCCAGGCCGAACCGAGCCGCCAGGAACGCCGGCACCGACGCTCGCTCCACCGCTCCCTGCACCACCAGGAACGTCGACCCGAACAACAACCCCGACAACGCCAAGGCCGCCGCCCCCGCCGTGCGACTGCTCGCCCACGCCCCCTGCGATGCGGGGGGCGGTGTCACCGGTAGCCGTTGGTGATGGGCAGTCGCCGGTCTTTGCCGAACGCCTTGGCTGACACCTTCACCCCCACCGGCGACTGACGACGCTTGTACTCGGCGCCGTCGACCAGCCGGGCCACCCGCTCGACGGTGGCGGGGTCGTGGCCCATGGCGATCAGTTCACCCACCGTGCGGTCGTGCTCGATGTATCCCTGAAGGATCGGGTCCAGCACCTCATAGGGCGGCAGACTCTGATCGTCGCGCTGGTCGGGGCGCAGCTCGGCCGACGGGGCCTTGGTCAGCACCCCTTCGGGAATCACTGGTATGTCGCCCTGGGTGTTGCGCCACCGACACAGGTCGTAGACCCGAGTCTTGTAGACGTCCTTGAGCACCGAGTAGCCGCCCACCGTGTCTCCGTAGAGGGTGGCGTAGCCCACCGCTACCTCGGACTTGTTGCCGGTGGAGAGCACGATCCAGCCCAGCTTGTTGGACAGTGCCATGAGGGTTATGCCCCGGATGCGGCTCTGGAGGTTCTCCTCGGTCAGGTCGGCCGGTCGGTCTCCGAATGCGGGAGCCAGCATCTCCAACAACGCAGTGTGAGCCGGTTCGATGGGGATGGTCTGGAAGCTGATTCCCAGGTTGTCGGCCAACTCCTCGGCGTCGGTGCGCGAGTGGTCGCTGGAGTAGCGCGACGGCATGGACACGCCGTGAACGTGGTCAGCTCCCACCGCGTCAGCGGCGATCACCGCCACCAGGGTCGAGTCAATACCACCCGACAGCCCGACCACCACGTCGCTGAACCCGTTCTTCACCAGGTAGTCACGGGTGCCCAGCACCAGCGCCCGGTACACCTCTTCGTCGGGGTCCAGCGATGCCACCGCCGCCCTGGGCGCAAGGGCCGGTCGGGTCACCGCCGCCGTGACGGTGCCGGTGCCGGTGTCGGTGTCGATGTCGGTGTCGGTGTCCACCGTCATGGTGGGGATCACCGAAACCGGAAGCATGTCGTCGGTGGGGCGGCCCCGCGGGTCCAACAGTCGCTTGCGGTAAACCGGGTCCAAGTCGAGGTCGACCATCAAGATGTCCTCCTCGAACTGGGGGGAGCGGGCCAGCACCTCACCGGTGGCGTCGAACACCATCGAGCCTCCGTCGAACACCAGCTCGTCCTGGCCGCCCACCTGGTTGACGTACACCAGCGCGCACGAGGCGTCGGCCGCCCGGGTGGCCATCAGCCGCTCCCGGAAGGCCAACTTGCCCTCGGCGTAGGGCGATGCGTTGAGGTTGACGATCAACTCGGCCCCGCTGTCGGCCTGATCGAGGATGGGACCGGCCGGGTTCCAGGCGTCCTCACAGATGCTGACCCCCATCCGCACCCCGGCCACCGACCACAGTCCGCTCGGTTCCCAGCCGTGGGCGAAGTAGCGCTGCTCGTCGAACACCGCATAGTTGGGCAGATTCCGCTTGTGGTACACGCCGCGCACTGCTCCCCCGGCGCACACCGCGGCGGCGTTGCGCAGGTCACGGTCCACGTCCACGAACCCCACCACGGCCACGCACCCCTGGGTGTGGGCGGCGACCTCACCGAGAGCGTCCCGGCTGTCGGCGATGAAACCCGGCTTGAGCAGCAGGTCCTCAGGCGGATAGCCGGTGATCGCCAACTCGGGGAACACCGCTATGTCACAGCCGGCGGCCTCGGCGGTGTCGATGGCCTCGCAGATGCGGGCCACGTTGTAGGTCAGGTCACCCACCCGGGTGTTGATCTGACAGGCGGCGATCCGAACTCGGGTCATGTGCTGAAACTAACGGGTCCAGAACCCGGTCGACCCTGGGCCGATGACTTCAAGACGTGTCTCGGTTAGGTTCGCCCGGTGGCCCGAGCCGGGGATGCGATACCGCCGATCACGCTGGAGGTGGCCGGGCGCGAGGTCGCTGTCTCACGTCCCGACAAGGTGTTCTTCCCGGCCAGCGGCGCCACCAAGCTGGACCTGATCAACTACTACCGGGCGGTGGAGGGTCCGATCATGGCGGCCCTGGGCGGGCGCCCCACCATGATGCAGCGCTTCCCCGACGGAGTGGGCGGTAAGTCGTTCTTCCAGAAGCGGGTGCCCGCCGGTGCCCCACCATGGTTGCAGACCACTGAGGTCTCCACCCCCAACGGCACCGTCAGCACCGCCCTGGTGGTGGCCGACCTGGCGCATCTGGTGTGGGCCGTCCAGGTCGGTTGCCTGGGTTTCCACCCGTGGCCCTACCGGGCCGATCGTCCCGAGATCACCGACGAGTTGCGCATCGATCTGGATCCCAGCCCCGGTGTCAGCTTCGACCAGGTCCGTGAGGCGGCACTGGAGACCCGGGCCCTGTTGAGCGAGTGGGGCATCGCCTCGTTCGCCAAGACCAGTGGCAGCAAGGGCCTCCACGTGTACGTGGCGCTCGAACCCCGCTGGGACTCCTACGACGTGCGTCGGGCTGCGGTGTCGGTGGCCCGAGCCCTCGAGCAGCGCCGACCCGACCTGATCACCGCCCAGTGGTGGAAGGAAGAACGCGGCACCCGGGTGTTCGTGGACTTCAACCAGAACGCCCCCCACAAGACGGCGTTCGGAACCTGGTGCGTACGGCCCCGGGTCAGCGGCCAGGTGTCGTGCCCGATCACCTGGGACGAGGTGACAACGGTGGACCCCGAGTCGCTCACCCTGGCCAGTGTGCCCGGGCGAGTGACCGACACCGGTGACCCGTGGGCTGCCATGACCGCCGATCCTCAGGCCATAGATGACGCCGTGGCCCGCTGGCATCGAGACCTGGCGGCGGGGATCCTCGACGCACCGTGGCCCCCCGTCTATCCCAAGCAGCCCCACGAGCCGCCCCGGGTCAACCCCAGCCGAGCCCGGGTCACCGACGAGCCCGGGTAGCCGGCCTCACTGGGCTGTCATTCGACGCGAGCGGCAGCCAGGCGGGCGGCTCTCTCGGCCAGGGCCGGGGCGTCAACCGATGCCGCCAGGTCCACCAGTTCCGGGCGGGGGCCGTGCCACTGGAGTTCGTCGACCGAGGTGACGGTGGGGGCGTCGTAGGCGATGGTGGCGATCCGGCGGAAGAGAAGGGCGTCCTCCATCTGGTCTCGCAGGGTGGCCGCCAGCTTGGCGGCGCCGCGCACCGTTACGTCCCAGTCGGTCTCCGACGGCGGAATGTCCTCGAGGTGGCCGTAACGGGCCAGCACGGTGGCGGTCGACTTGGCTCCCCACCCGGCCAGACCAGGGAACCCGTCGGCGGTGTCACCAACCAGGGCCAGGTAGTCAGGGATCGACTCGGGGCCGACTCCGAACTTCTCACGAACCCCGTCGACGTCGATCACGGTGCCCTTGCGGCGGTCCATCTGGAACACCTTTCCGCCCACGCACTGACCGAGATCCTTGTCGGGGGTGCAGATCAGCACCCGCTCCACCCGTTCGTCGGCAGCCGCTATCCGGGCAGCCGCGCCCAGGGCGTCGTCGGCCTCGAACTCGACCATGGCGAACACCGGAACCCCGAGGGCCCGGAGCAGGTCCTCGACCAACCCGAACTGGGTCAGCAGATCGGGTTCAACCCCCGAGCCATCCTTGTATCCGGCCCACAGGTCGTTGCGGAACGACTCGATCACGTGGTCGGTGGCCACCCCCACGTGAGTGGCTCCCTCCTCGAGCATCATCAACACCGACCCCGCCACCCCCCGGGCGGCGGCCACCTCGCGCCCGTCGGCCGTGCGGTGCGGGGGCGCCCCGAAATGGTGCCGGAACAACTCATAAGTGCCGTCGACCAGATGGACCTGCATCCCCCGACACTGCCACGCCGCCCCGTCCCACACACCAGGCGGATCAGGCGGGTTGGCCGATCTGGATGGTGGAGATGGTTCCGTCGGGGGCCACGACGGTGATCGTGGGGGCTGTGAAGCTGGACAGATAGAGGGTGCCGTCGGGAGCGGCGTCGATGTTGTCGAACGGAGCCCCTTGAGTAACGGTGTGGATCACCTCGAATGATCCGTTCTCGGGATCGACCTCGATCACCTGACCAGAGATGTTGGCCAACGCCAGGTAGCGACCATCAGCAGTGATGGTGCTGGCCATCACTGCTGGCAGTCCTTCGGCCACCGTGGTCACCGAGCCGTCGCCGGGATCGATTCTCACAATGGAACCGCCGGTCTCACCCACCGTCGGACCGCCGGCCGGGGCCAGGATCCGCCCGTCGGAGTCGACCGCGAACCCGTTGATGATCGGCACATCGGTGGCCACCGTCTCGGTCTTTCCGTCGGGAGTGATCCGGGTGAGCACACCGCCATCGGTCAGTTCGCCAACCCAGATGGTGCCGTCGGCTCCAACGGTGATCGGGTTGATGCCTTCACGCAAGGTGACCAGAACCGAGTACTTCCCGTTGACGATCCGGCCCACATCTCCATTTACGAACCCGGTGCTGTAGACGGTCCCATCGGGGCCTACCGCCACGTCGTCAGGGCCGGCGCCCCCGGCATCGTGACGCTCGAGAATCGCACCGCTCGTCCGGTCGACCCGCAGAACGACATCTCCGTCGATGCTGGCGACCCACAGCGAGTCACCATCGACCACCAGCCCGTTGATCGACGTCGGAGCCGTCTGGTCTGCCAGCGGCGCGGGCAACGTGGTTGCGGCTGGCGCCTCACTGGTGGAGGTGGTGGAAGCGGGGGCGGTGGTCTCCGGCGGTTCGTCGTCTCCCGAGCTGCATGCGACGGGAACCATCGCCATCGTGGCAGCCAGAACGGATACGAGTATGCGGTGTCGAGCCATTCCCGCACCCTATGACGCCGATCGTCAGCGGACCCCGAGGCGCCCGGGCTACTCCGGCGAGCGACCCGCAGGGTCGGCAACCATCACCCGGCGACGGCGGGCGACCACCGCGGCCAAGGCGACCATCCCCAGGGCGGCACCGAACCCGACCGCTGACCCAATCCCCGATCCGCCGTCGTCGTCAGACTGAGTGGAGACAGTGACTCCCGAAGCTCCAGCGTTTCTCTCCGAGTCCCTGCCGGGTTGGCGGTCGGTGTCGTGACCACCGCCGCCGTCTCCGACTCTGTCCCCCTCCTCGACATCGACCGGAGCTGACGAGGTCGGTGACGTCGCAGCGGTCGTAGTCGGCTCTCCGGGCTCATGACCCGGAACGATGACCGGGTCAGTGGGGTCCGTGTCCGGGGCTTCACTGTCGCCCGCGGTCGTGGGTGGAAGCGGCACCTCAGTCGCCGGCGGGTCGGAAGCCGGTGGGATTGTCGGCATGGCTGCGGCGTCTACCGCCTTGGTTCCCCGGGTGGCCGGCCTCGGCGGGGTACCCCGGGAGAAGGACCAGCCCTCGACGCTTCCATCGACTACCACCGCCCTGCTGGCACCCACTCTCGAGTACTCACCGTTGCGGAAGTAGGCCCAATACTCCACCGACTTGGACAGGCAGTTGGGCGGATCGTTGCCCACTCCCAAGAGGCGGCACACCGCATTGCCCTGGGCACTGTGGTACTCGTAGACCGGATCGAGACCGGGGATCTCATCGGCAGCCAGATTCAGGGCGTCGATTCCACTGATAGGGCCCGAGAACGAGATGCAGGCCGACCACACGTCACCGCTGCCGGGATCGACAACCACCGTTGCGCGGTGCGGGCCGTTGTCGGAGGTCGCGGTACCTCCAATGGGCGCGCACCCAGCGGTTGCTGCTCCAACCACCGCCCGAGCAGCTCCCGCAGAGGGGGCCAACCCACCGAACCCGACCATCGCAAGCAGGCAGACGAGCACCGTCACCAGCGTCGACACCCACCTGACGCGGGTGGGCGCGACCGGGCCTGCCGGCCCGGTCGCCATTCGAACTCGCACTATTCGCGCCTGATCAGGCGTGGCGGCGATAGAACTCGGCCGAGCCACCGATACCGCCCAGGATGGCCTCGACCCGGGTGGTGGCCAGACGGTCGGTCCAGAACTCCCGACCACCAGCATCGGCGGCACGACCCAGCATCTGCTGGTAGGCGATGTCCACCTCATTCTGGCGGTACTCACGGCTGGCCACCAGGTCGGCCGCGATCACGCTCACCGGCTCGCCAGCGTCTAGTCGCTGAGACCAGTAGGCCTTCCCGGCAGTGTCGGGGGCACGGTCGAGCACTGCCCGGTAGGCGTTCTCGACGAAGCCGGCGGTGTTGGAACCCGACCGTTCGTAGAACTCGGGCGACCCGGTCAGGCGCACCAGCACCCGAGACCGGGAGTCACGCACCAACTCGCCCGACCAGTAGACCCGGCCGGCGTTGTCGAGCCCACGCTGGAAAGCCCGCTGGAACAGGGCCTCGGCCGCCACCTCACGGCCGGGCTGACTCATGGCGATGGCATGGGCCGCCCGCTCTCGCGCCACCCCGATCGACACGTTGGGGCCAATCGCTGAATACCCGAGGCTCACGGCCGTAGGCGCATCGGCGGCCAGTCTGGCTGCCAAGGAGCCGACCAGGCTGGTCTGCTCATCTCGAAGGTGCCACTGGGCGGCCAGGGCCTGCATGGCTTGGGAGGTGGCGAAGGTGGTCACCCCGTAGGAATCGTTGGGGCTGGCGATCCGGCCGTCGCTGGCCTGCTGGGCCACCAGCCAGGCGTAGGGGTTGGTGTAGTTGGCCGGGACCGTTCCACCAAAGGCTGACCGCCATTGCGCACTGGTGAGGTCGATCTTGACGGCGCTCAGTGCAATGGATGCCATAGCGGTGGAGTTGGGATCGTCGGCCCCGAACGCCTGCCAGGCTCCGCTGGCTTGCTGACCTGCTGCCAGAAAGCTCACGGCCTTCTTGACGGTGGCGTCGTTGGTGTCGAGCCCGGCAGCCGACAGGGCAAGCACAGCCATCGCGGTGGTGTCGGTCTCGCCGGGGCTGTCCTCGGCCTGATCTCCGGCGTAGTTCCATGACCCGTCGGAGCGCTGGGCTTCACGGATCTGGGTCACCAACCCGGCGGGAATCGACTCGCCCAGAGCCTCCAGCGCCAAGGCGGCAAAGAGCGCACCGTTGAACTGGGCACCGAAGTCGTAAGAGCCGTCGGCCTGGCGGTGCAGGTTCATTCGAGCCACCAGGTCGACCGGGGAGGCACTGTTGTCTGCCGGGTCGAAATCGGTGGCCGACTGGCCGGTTGGAACTACCGCCAGCGCGATGATCTTGGCGGCCTGAGCCCCGGCGGCATCGGACGAGGCGTCCCCCACCCCGTCAACCAGAGCATCGAGCGAATCGAAGGCGTCCTTACCGTCCTTGCTGATCCCGGCCACCGCCGCACCCGCCGCCGAAGTTGACCAAACCCCTCCGACCATGTGATCGGCGGCAATGGCCATCACCGCGTCGGGAGTCTCGAAGCCCGGGAAACCTCCGACGTCGAACCCACCGTCGGCCTGCTGGTGGGCGACCAGGAACGCCAGGGTACCGGCTCGACCAGTCGGCTCGGCCGCGCCGGCCGCCGGCGCTAGCACGGACGGAACCAGCAGAGCGGGCGCAAGGATCGCCGCGCCGATAGCGGGACGGGTGGTACGTCGGGACATCTGGGCCTCCTGGGATCCCGTTCCTCGGGGATCCGGTAGTGGGGACGGACCGCCCGGGATCGGGCGGGGTGCGACAGGTGGCCTGGCTCCCGGCTGGCGCCGGTTACAGCTGCGGGTCAGCGCCGGACTTGCACCGGCTTTCCCTACGTCTCACCGAAGTGAGACGTCACCGGCAACATCCGGGTTGCCGGTGATCGACACGTGGTGCCTACGGTACGGGCGCCCGTCACCTCGGTCAACCAGGCCCCATGCGCACCACCAGCCCGCTTCATGCCGTCACCTGGTCCCTATGGGCCGTGGCG
>CAUJFC010000120.1 GCA_963169755.1 Actinomycetota bacterium
TCGGACACATCACTCGAGAAGTACGGCCTGACGTTCAACACCACCGGCTACCTCCGCCGGATCAGAGACGACGAGCGTCAGCGCAACCGCGTTCGGGCCGCTGAGGCGAAGAATCGCCGTATGCGCCGGCGGTAGGCCTCAGAAGCAGCACACCGCACGAGTTCGTGGTTCCGGGCCGACCTGAGGCCCGGGACCAGCACCGCTCTGGCGGTGGCTCAGAACAGGATCGGCATCTGCTCGGCCGGATAGTGCGACGGTGAGAAGAACCAGTGCTCCAGCGCGTACCGCGACGTGTCCATACCTGGGCTGAGCGCCGTGCGATGCAACAGCAGATCGTCGAACATGAGGGCGTCCCCGGGAGAGAACACCGGCCTCACCACTCCGGTGTCTTTCGCCAGTTCGTCGGCCAGACCATCTCCCACCGACCAGTCGAACAGGGCACCGTGGGTGCCGGTCTCGACCAGCGAGTCGAACTGACGGGGCAGAAACTCGAGGCCCGGGGCCTTGAAGTCGGCGCCGCACGATGTGAGGGTCACCCAGATGTTGCAACTTCTGATCTGAGGCGACATGAAGGCACCGTCCTGATGCCAGCTGGTTCCGCCGGTAGCGGGAACGTGCCGAAGGGTTCCCTTCTTCAGCGACAGGGCTGGCCGCTCACCGAAGTACTCGGTGAGAACGTTGCGAACATCGGCGGCCTCGAAGAAGTCCAGAAGGTCGAACAAAGCCCGAGGGGAGTCCCCCGTGTACATCGAGTTCTGGGGGAGAAGGAAATGCCGACCACCGATGACATCGAACTCGGAATAGTCGTCGCTCGGCTGAAAGAAGGAGCACCACGCATCCAGATCAGCGGACGAATCACCGTTCATCCGAGCGTGAAACGCCTCTAGCGCCTGATCGATGGTCGCCCGGAAGCGCACCACCTGGTCGGCATCGAGCATCCCCCGCACCAGCAGGCAGCCGTGATGGCGGATAGCCGAGGCCAGCTTGTCGGCGGTCAACGCGCTCACGTGGACCTCGGGAGGCTCCTGACAGCCCTCGAACAGGTCCGGTACCGCGGGTGGCCAACTCGGATGTCCGCCGGCATGGTCCAGAGTCGCAAACGCCCGGTGCCTCAACCCCACCAGATGCTTCTCGATCGCCGGATCACGCTCCACCTTCACCGCCGCGGTGAACGTGCGAACCGCATCCACCAGGTCTCCCCGCTGCTCAGCGGCCCGGGCCGCGGCTACAAGCGCGGACACGTCGGTGTCGGTTGGGGCCATCTCGGTGGTGGTCATGGGCGGGAAATTACCCAACGATCTCTTCGGCTGGTACCCCCCCAACGACTCTACCCGCTGTGACGTCCTTCACTACCACGGCGTTGGGTCTGATCTGAGCGTTGGCGCCGATGGTCACCGGGCCGATCACCTTGGCGCCAGACCCGATCCTCACGCCCGACCCGACCCGGGCCCCGTGAACGTTCCCCTCCTTCAGGCCGATGGTCACCCACGGCCCCACCTCCACCCTCGGGCCAATCTCCACCAAGCCGTCTATGACCACGCACCCGCTGGGCAGGTACAGGCCCGGAGCCACCACCACGGGATCTCCGATGCACACCTGACCCGTCGCCATGGCCAGACGGTGCATGACCGATGGCAGCAGCGGAATCTCATGGGCCTGAAGGGTGGCCTTCAAGCGGTAACAGACCAGCGCGAAGAACGAGTCGGTTCGCAAGCTCAGGCGAACCACCTGCACCCCCAGGTCCACCGGTGACCGGAAGGTTGAACGCTCTCCACGCCGTTCGCAGTAGATCGAGGCGTCAGAGCTCAGCGCCCGCCTGAAGGAGGGAAACCGACTGCGGAACTGTCGCATCAGCACACGGCGCTCGGCCTTGGTCGGGCCGACGGGCCTCGGGCGGGTACGGGCACTCATCACACGTCCTCCACTGTCATCGACAAACACCCCGCGGCCCCGCCCCCGTTCATCGTGTTGCCACCGCTCCTATGGCCCGAGCCGGGATTCCAGCCACCTTGGCCCCGTTGGCCACATCGCCGGTGACCACCGCGTTGGCCCCGATCCGCGCATGATCGCCCACCCGGCAGGGCCCCTGGATCACCGCCCCGGTCCCCACCCGGACATCGACCCCAATGGTCACCGGCGACCCAGCCGAGGCCACAACTGACGACCAGGGAAACATGACCACACCTGCCCCCAGCGTGACCGGGCCCTGAAGGCTCACCTGCCCGTGGGCCAGATACCAACCAGGCCCCACGACCACATCGGGGCCGACATGAACCTGGGCAACTGTCGAGGCCGCCCACGAAGCCAGCCGCCAGATCCCGGGAATACGGCGATGCTTCGCCCACGCACCCAGCCGGTAGAACACCTGCGCCAGATAGGCATCGCTCTCCAACATGAGCCTGATCATCTGGCCGGCAGTGGTCACCCGGTCGCCCATCCGATGACCCTCACCGCGGAAGTAGGCGCTGGCTCGGGCATCAGCCACCAGAGCGGAGATCAGGGGCGGGTGCGTCGGGGAACCGGAGGCCACGGAGGCCGGAGCGTAGTCCCGAACCTCTCTCCGATGGACGGCTACCCTGACCCGGCCCTTGCTGGACCTCCACAACCGCCACGCTGACCATGCGCCCACTCCGTGTCCGATTCATCTGCCCCAGCTCCCCCGAGCCCATCGGCGGGAACTTGGCGCTCTACGAGTTGGCAAACGGTCTGGCTCGACGCGGGCACGACATCCACATCGGCCACGCCAAGATGTGGGAGCGATCGATAAAGAGCCTCGACGAGATCAGCTGGTTCACCTTCCATCCTTCGATCGACCACTACATCCCCGACGTGATGCCCCGAGAGCCCTGGACCGGTGACGTCATGTTCGGCAGCCGGGCCTATGACGTCGACGCGCTGCCAGCCACCTACCTCCAAGGGGTTGCCATCGTCGACGCCGCCTCGGAATGGGAGGCCTTCCGTCAGCCCGGCCTGAAGGTGTGCGTGGCTTCGTGGCTCATCGATGTGGCCCGCCTCATGGGAAGCCACCCCGACCAGTGGGTGGTCGTGCCCCCCGGGGTGGATCACGACGAGTTCCACCTGGTTCAGCCGGTGGCCGGTCGACCGCCTTCGATCTCCATGCTCCTGCACGACCATCCCGGCAAGGGAACCGACGTCGGTCTGGCTGCCCTGGAACTCGTCCACGAGGCCCGTCCAGACGCCAGAGTCACCCTGTTCAGCGCCCACCCCACCGGGTTCACCCTTCCCACCTGGGCGGACTACCTCTTCCGACCCGACCACTCCGCCATGCGGGACCTGTTCAACCAGAGCGCGGTGTTCTTGCAGTCAGCCAACTACGAGGGCTTCGGCTTACCGGCGGTACAAGCCATGGCCTGCGGCGCAGCCCTGGTGACCACCGACAACGGCGGCTCACGTGACTACGCCTTTCACGAGCAGACCGCCCTGGTGACCGCTCCGGGAGATAGCATCAGCCTCGCCGAGGCCGTCATCCGCCTGTTGGACGATCTCGGCGAACGGGAGACGTTGAGTCAAGCCGGGGTGTACAAGGCCCGCGAGTTCACCTGGGACCGCGGCGCCGAGATTCTCGAGGCCGCCCTGGCCAGCTACGTGTCCGACCCCGAGTCGTATCTGATCCCGGCTGGCGACGCAGAGCTGCCGCCGCTGGGATCACCGGGCGGATGGGGAACCGCGGTGCTGGAAATGATCCCCCATCCACCACGGTTGACCCCGCGATCCAACCCCACAGGCCCGAGGTGACCCACCCGTGACCACGGCCCCCTCCCCATCGACCAACATCGTTCCCCGCGAAGAAGACCTGGTGTTCAACATCGTGTGGACCGGCAAGGTGTTCCCCGTCCTCCGGTACTTCGTTCTCAGCCAGATGGCTCATTCGTCTGCCCGGTTCCGGTTCGTGGCCAATTGGTGCGACGCCGAGCAGATCGGGCTCATGGAGGACTTCCGACGCGCTCATCCTGAACAGGTTGTGGAGGTACTCGATGTCTCCCCCGACGTGATGGAGTCCCATGGCGAAGCGCTGGAGCGCACCATGGCGATTCGAGACGACGGGGACTGGTTCTGCTTCATCGATCCCGACATCAAGGCCAACGGTCCGTGGGTCGGCCAGTTCCTGCCCCTGCTGGCCGACCACGACGTGGTCACCTCCGGTACCGAGATCTGGACCCGCGACAACCTGGTACCCGAAGGTTCGGTCGGAGTGGCCGGGGAGCACTTCTTCTCCCGCGACGGCTTCACGTTCGGTAGTCCGCATCTGGCCATCTATCGCAAGGCGGCACTGGACAGAACGCGACAGCGGTGGGGAGTTCGCCTCGGATCAGCCGGACCGGACCTCTCGGAGCAAGCAACGGCCCGCATCCACCAGATGGGACATCGCTTCGTGGTGTGGGACACCGCAAAGCTGGTCAACGTCTTGATGCAGGCCGACGGAAGTCGAGTGGTTCACCGGGACATCCCAGAACTCATCCACATCGGGGGGCTTTCGCACTACATCTCACCCACTCATCACGTAACCGACACCGAAGGTCGCGAGGCCCCGGAGTGGACCCGGTGGGAGGGAGAACACGTGTGGACGCGGCATCTCGTCACCCGATTCACCGCCGACACCCTGGTGGCACGGATCAACCGGGTCGAGCCCCCCGAATTCCCCGAGGGACTGACGCCCGAGATGCAACAGGTGCTGCTACGGGTTCGTGACCAGGCGACCGACCTGATCGACCGATACCGCTCCCGACTTCTGTCGGATCAGGAGACCGGTCCGTGCACCTGATCGTTCCCTTCATCATTCCCGCCATGTACTCGGGGGGAGTGGTCACCCAGTGGGAATACGCCAACGCCATGGCCGCCCGTGGCCACCGGATCACCCTGGTTCACATCGGGCCTGAGGAGATCGACTCCATCGACTGGTTCAAGTTCCATCCAGCGGTCGAGCACGTTCACGCCAGCGGTCTGGATGATCCGGTGATTCCATCCGCCGACGTGATCTTCAACATCAACCCTCCGGCGCGGTTGGGTCTTCCCGCTGTCTTCATCCAGGGTCATCGGATGATCAGCGAAGAATGGGAGCGGCCGGCCTTCATCGCCCCGTGCCCGAAGGTCTGCGTCGCTCGATGGCTCACCGAGGTCGGCCAGACCTACGGTTCGCCCGCTGAACAGCTGATCCACATTCCCCCGGGACTCGACCATGATCTGTTCAAGATCAAGACACCCCTGGATCAGCGACCCATCGACATCGCCATGCTGTACGGCCAACCTCACCCCGCCAAGGGCTGGGACGTCGGTCTGGCCGTGGTTGAACGACTGCGCGAACTCCGACCCGAACTCCGCGTCGCCACCTTCAGCGTGCCCCCGCCGTCGTCGCCGCTGCCCGACTGGATGGAACTCCACCTGAACCCCGCCCGCACCTTCCTGGCTGACGAGATCTACAACGCCGCCAAGGTGTTCATCCAACCCAGCCACTACGAGGGGTTCGGTCTCACTGCGCTGGAGGCCATGGCCAGTGGCTGCGCTCTGGTGACCACCGACAACGGAGGGTCCCGCGAGTACGCCCACCCCGACCGCAATGCGCTGGTTGTGCCGCCCGCCGACCCAGACTCGATGGTCACCGCCGTGGCAAAGCTTCTCGATGACCACATACTCCGTGAGCGCCTCGCCCAAGCGGGCGCGGAAACCGCCCAGTCGTTTCGCTGGGAGCGCTCCGGTGAGCAACTCGAAGGCCTGCTCTTGTCATATCTGGCAGACCCTGGCTACTACCAGCAGCCGCCCAGCAACCAGCCTGGCTCCAACTGACGGCCAGCCAGCCGATCTAGGACCAGGGAGTGGCGGAGGCTGAACCGAGCGTGTTGTGGATTCGGATGATGACCGACGGCGCCACGCTGTAGGCAATCGCGTCAGTTCCACCCCGCGGATCGGGACTGGCCATCACCAGGGCTGGGAGGCTGTCGGCCCAGGCCCGGTTGGCCATGTCCTGCACCATCTCGGCCACTTCCTCTATGGAACGATCCATGTCGGCCGCCAGTTCAGCCCGAGGGCAGAAGCCCGTGCTGGCCGTGTACTGGGCGACCTTGGTGACCAGCGCCGCCTCGGTGGGAGTCAGCTCCGACACGAACTTCTCCAGTAGTCCCTCGGGCCAGGTGGTGAGCTGAGCTCGCACGCTGAGGCCCAGTACGAACTCCTGGAACTCCTTGACGCATTCCTGCGGTACCGGGACCATCACGAACGACACAGTCACCTCCGCGAGACCAACCTGAAGCCACTGATCGTACTGCTCGGTCTGACCACACCGACGACGGTCGGCCTCCGGTCGAGCCTCACGCGGTGGCGGTCAACGCCTCGAGCAGGGCGGCGACCACCCGGTCACCTTCGGAATCTGACAGGTCGGTGAAGAAGGGCAGACGCAGAAGTCGGCCGCTCACATCTTCGGAAACGGGGCATTCCGTGGGACGACGCGACACCGTCTGCCCGTGGGGCGACAGATGCAGCGGTAGATAATGGAAAGTACCCATCACGCCACTGGCCCGCATCGCCGCCAGCACTTCGTTTCGCCTGTCAGGCCGGTCGAGCAGCACGTAGAACATGTGATGGGCTTGAACCCGCCCTTCGGGCACCACCGGTAGGGTGACCCCCAGATCCTCCACCTGACCGGTGAGCAGGTCGCGATAGCGGTCCCACACGTGACGGCGCCGAGCCATGATCGACTCCCGCTGTTCGAGTTGGGCGTACAGGTAGGCCGCCAACACGTCCGACAGGCCGAACGACGACCCAGTGTCCTGCCATGTGTACTTGTCGACCAGACCATGCAGGAAGGCATTGCGGTTCGTGCCCTTGTGGTACAGGACCTGAGCCCGATCAACATCTCGCTGATCGTTGAGGATCAAAGCCCCGCCTTCTCCGCAGGTGAAGTTCTTGGTCTCATGGAACGAGAGGGTGGCCATTCTCCCCACGCTGCCCAGCGGCCGGTCCCGGTGGGATCCGAACAATCCGTGAGCGTTGTCCTCGATCAGGCTGGCCTCGGGCCAGTCGGCCAGCACTTGCTCGATACCATCCAGGTCACAGCCCACACCGGCATAGTGAATGGGCACCACAGCTCTGACCGAAGGATCCATGAGGTCGGACAGGTGGGCGGGATCGAGCGCCAGCGTCTCGGGCTCTATGTCGCAGAACAACACCTTGGCACCCTGACGGGTGAAGGCGAGAGCCGAGGTGACGAAGGCGAACGACGGGACCACCACCGTGTCGTCGGGCCCGAGGTCCAAGAGCATGGCCGACAGCTCCAGGGCCGCCGTGCAGGAGGTCGTCAGCAGAGCCAGCTCGCAGCCGACCTCGTCGATCAGCAGCTCGACCACCGCCTTGGAGAAGGGCCCGTCGGCCGACGTGACACCGTGCTCGACCGAGCGACGGATGTAGTCCAGCTCGTTGCCCTGAAGTCGGGGCCAGTTGAACGGGACGGTCGTTCCCTTGAGGTCGACCAGCTCCACCGAGGGCAGAGGTTTGCCGGTTGGCGATGACTGGCTGGCCAGTTGGTCACCCATGGGCATCCGGCGATGCTATCGACGAGTCGCCGGGACCAGAGTCCGTGGTCCTCGCCAGCCCCTGACCGCCTGGTTGGGCGCTACTCCGTGGTCTCGATCTCGACTCCCTGCCAGCACCTCAGTCGCAAGCCGCGACGTACGAACGGTGCGGTCTGATAGACACCACGGCCCTATGGATCCTGAAGCTCTGATCAGAGGAGTGCAGCGACAACTCGACGGTTGCTCCAGCTTCTTCTTCGATGCGTTCACCAACCAGAACGTCAATCAGATATCGGGCGACGACGTCGAGTTCGGCTCATGGGGAGCCAACACCATGAATCAGGCCTACCGACAGATGGTGGCCTCTGGTCGAGTTCGCCACATGTGGGCCTTCGACTCCTTTCTCGGCCTTCCACCAGCCACCGACGACCGCGACCTCCATCCCGGTTGGGCTGAAGGCGGCACCGGCCAGGGCGGGGTGGACCAGTTCCATCTGGCCTGCGAAGCCCACGGAATTCCGAGGGATTCCTACACCGCGGTAGCCGGGTACTACGAGGACTCCTTGCCACCCTTGGGCCCCGATCAGCCGCCCACGGACATCGCGGTGGCCTACGTCGATTGCAACCTTTACTCCAGCACCGTTTCTGTTCTCCGCTTCCTTGCGCCTCGGCTCAAGCACGGCATGATCCTGGCCTTCGACGACTACCACTGCTGGTCGACCGACCGGCTGTCGGCCGAACGGTCAGCCATGCTCGAATTCGAGCAGGCCAATCCACAGTGGCACTTCGAGCGTTACCACGATGTTCACCGCACCGGGGTCTCGTTCGTGGTCGAACATGCCGACCAGTGCAGGCCAGACCCCAGCACCAACCCCTTCATGTAGTACCGGGACCCAGCGCGCGCTCTCGAACTAGGCGCTGGATCGGCGAGCCTCGGCAAGGTTGACGCTACGAGCCAGCGCCGAGAGCGCCTCGGGAGGCAGCCGGCCCACGTGGATGGGATCGGCTGGCAACTCACGGAACGGCTTACCTCGTAGTGCCTCGTACTGCGCATCCATCTCGGCCCAACCGAAGCGCCTGGACGTCGCCGCCCCGCCGTGAATCTGGTGAAAGGTCCCCTCGGCCAGTAGTTGGACCAGGGTCGTGTCAGACCTCTCACAGGCCCGGTAGTAGAGGTCGTGATTGACCAGTCCTCCCCCGGGCAGATCGAACGCCTCGTCGTATCCGCCGAGCTCGTCCCACAGCGCCCGCTCCATGAACAGTGAGCTGCTCTCGCTCTTGGCCCCGAACCATCCCCGGTGTGACGACCCGGCCAGCGTCGAGCGTTCCAGCATGCGGTATCCGTTGGCCAGCCAGTCGATCTCGTCGAGCAGCCGGTCCTCGGCCGCCTGGTCATAGCCGACCTCAGCTGCCCGCATGTGGGTGGTCGGCCCCAGGTGATAGGCCGGCGCGGTCACCACGGGACGGTTGGCCAGGAGCGAACCCAATCGAGCCATGGCCAGCAGGCCGGGAGAGGCCAGCCGAGCACCGTCCATGATCACACCCACCAAATCACCGGAGGTGGCTGCAATACCGACATTCGCCGCTCGGGCGGGAGATGGAGGAGCAGGATCCAAGCGGATCAGTCGGGCATCCATCGGTGCTGCGTCCACCAGGTCAGCGAGCGGGACCGGCGAACCGTTGTCGACCACCACCACCTCGAGATCACCGGCCTCGACCTCGCGCTGGTAGCCAACGGAGAGGCTCCGCAAGGTGCGGGGTAGTTCACGCCTCATGTCGTAGGCGACCACCACCACCGAGAGCGACGGCAGGGACCGACCTGTCACGGACGCTTCACCTCACCCGTCGCAGGTAGCCGGCCGGGTTGAACGAGAGGTGGTACTTCTCCATCTCGGGGTCGGAAGCGAAGTTGCCGTTTCTACCCAGGATCTGCTTGACGGCCTCAGCCGGTCCCGGTCCAAAGCCGGCCCAGACCGGGTTGCCGTTGACCACCGTGTCGGTGACGATCACATATGACCCCACCGGCACCAGCGGTGAGTAGCGGTCGAACTCCTCCGATGTGGTGTGACGGTCTGTCACAGAGCCGAGCAGCACCAGGGCGCTACCGGACCCCACCCGGCCATGGACCTCGTCAGCCACATTCTGATGATGGGCCCGTCCGATGACGTAGCTGAGCCGAGGGTGGTGAGGTCGGTCCGGGTGTTCGACCGGGTCGATCGAGATCACCTCACCGTGACCAACCAGGTCGCAGATGGAAGCCAGGAACAGGGACCGACCGCCGTCAGCCGACCCCGTCTCCACGATCCAGTCGGGCCGAACGGTCGCGATGATCTCCTGGTAGGCGATCAGGTCGGTGGGTGGGGTCATGACCGGCCTTCCGAGCCATGAGGTCGAGGTCCAGGGCATGGTGCCGTACACCGCCTCGGTGAACGCCTTACCGAGCTCCTCGGGCATGGGGCTGGGTGATTGGGGTGGACCGTCGATCCCGCCAGCTTCTGCTGCGGCAGTGAAGGCTTCGGCCGAGAGTCTCCGAGGTCTGGTCCGCCGCGCCGGCTGGGTCCTGATCGCTCCCACGTAGTGAACCGGCTTGCCAGGACCGTGGAAGGCTCGGCCTCGGATCTCGGCGTACTGCTGGCTGTAGTCGAACACCTTGGTGCGACGCTCGGCAGCGTCGGTCCGATTGGTGGTGTCACCGCCATGAAGCTGATGGAACGACCCCTCCCCCAGGATTGTCACCACCGTGGTGTCCGGCCCAGTGGCCAGACGCTCGTAGAGATCGAGGTTGGCGAACCCGGCTCCCGGCAGGTCGAAGCTCTCGTCGAACCCGCCGACCTGCTCGAGTGTGGGGCGTCCCACGAAGAGGCAGTTGCTCTCCCACAGTCCGTCCAGCCAGTCCCGGTCACCAATGAAGTGACCGATCTCGAACAGTCGGTAGCCGTTGGCCGGCCAGGCGATCTGCTCGAACAACCGGTCCTCATAGGCCCGGTCGTAGCCACTGGCCATGACATCGCCCTGCTGGCCGGGCCCCACGTACCACTGTTGGGTGGCAACGATGGCCGGCTCGTAGGTGGCCAGACCGGCCATTCCCCATCGCAACACACCCGGTGTGAGCACGTGGGCCCCGTCGATCATCAGAGCGAAGCTCCGGCCCTTCCCTGCCCGGATTCCGGCGTTGAGTGCGCTGACGGGCGAGGGGTGCGCCACATCGGGCACCAGCAATCTGAACTCTGGGCCGTGAGCTGCAACTTCGGCCTCGGTGAGGGCCTGATCAGGGGCCGAGCCGTTGTCGATCACCACCACCTCGTAGCGGAGGTCCTCGATTCCGTCCTGATACGAACGGGACAACGAGTGGAGGGTGCGGCGGGCCTCGCGTGCCATGTTGTGGAACACCACCACCACCGTCAGATCGATCTCATCGACAGGAACGGGTGGAGCAAGGGGGGCACGGGGCCGATTCATCTCGGGCGTCACTTCGTCGACCCGGGTCACGGGCTCCCCCGGCGACTTCCTCCACACCAGGAGTCCGTGGTCACGCCGCAGGCCAGGTCCGTCCAGGCCGTGCGAACGACGGAACTCATCGACGGCAGCCCGGGTGGCCGAGTTCTCGTGGGCGTCCACCACCACGAACCCTCCAACCGGAACCCTCGGGTAGAGAGCCTCCAATACCGCGCCCGCATCCTGACCGACCTCGGGGCCGATGCGCAGAACCGCCACCGACTTGATGGCGGCGTCGGCCACCGATGCCGCCATGTCCCCCACCAGGAACTTGACTCGGTCGTCGAGAAGGCCGAACCGGCTGAATCCGTCTCGCACGATGTTCAGGTCGGCTCTGAAGGCCGCCACACCCCGGCTGGTCCAGCGAGCTGACCGAAGCTCGTCGGGGGCACCTCGGAAGCGGTCAACCACCCAGACCCGCCGGTCCTTCAAGTCGTAGGCATCGAGCCACGCCCGGTAGAAGATCCCCACCCCACCGCGGCCCACGCCGACATCAACCAGATCTCCGGGCACGGCCTCGGCCTTCACCACCTCCATTCGCTCGTGGAGATCATCGAGACGGGCCCGGCCGGTGTCGGTCCAGGGAACGAACGACCGCCCCTTGTCGTCATCGGGCCCGGCCGGACCCCGCCGCTCGCGGGCGAGCCGAGGCCAGTACTCGGGATCCTGTCGCACCGGGTCGCGCACTATGCGGGCATCGGGCGCCCGCCCCGCTTCGATCCGGGCCGCCAGGTGAGCCAGGCGGGCCTCGTCCTCCAGGTAGTGCTCGTTGAGCAGCGAAGCCTTGACCGTCTTCAGGTAC
>CAUJFC010000121.1 GCA_963169755.1 Actinomycetota bacterium
GTCACTGTTGGTTGAGACCTTCGGCACCGCCAAGACCGACGAGGCCCGCATCGTCGAGGCGGTGAAGGAGGTGTTCGACCTGCGACCCGGTGCGATCCTGCGCGACCTCGACCTGCGCCGGCCGATCTACCAGAAGACGGCGGCCTACGGGCACTTCGGACGAAACGACCCTGATTTCACCTGGGAGCACACCACCCGCGCTGACGACCTGAGGTCCGCTCTCGGCCTCTGAACCATCGTCGTTGCCGGGTTTCGGCGATCGGGAGGGGCGGGCTACGGCCCGCCCCTCCGCCGCGCCCGGCACCGAGAGCCCGACCGGTCACCGGTCGGATGATTCGGGCTCGATCCGTCGCGCGGTGCGGGTGCTGCCCGATGTGAGTGGACTGGACAAGGAGTTCGACTACCTGGTGCCCGATGGTTGGCACGTCGAGATCGGTGACCTGGTACGCATCGATCTACACGGTCGTCGGGTCCGGGGGTGGGTGCTGGGCCTTGACGTTGAATCTGATCCGGGAATCGCGCTACGGCCACTGGCCAAGGTCAGTTCGCGAGGGCCCGACGCCGATGTTCTCGATCTGGCTCGATGGGCGGCATGGCGCTGGGCCGGCCGTCGAGGGGCCTTCCTGCGGACGGCCTCACCGCCTGGGGTGGTGAAACATCGTCCAGCGGGAGGTGCCGAAGCCCTGGTTCGGGCTGCTGAGAGAGCTTGTGACCCGCTCGACTCCGGCGAGGAGCTGTTGGAGCGGGCGCTCGCCGCTGATCGAGCTGTCCTGCGACTTCCGCCTGGTGCTGACCGCCTCCCTTTCATCGTGGCCGCCGCCCGGGACGCTGCCAGCCGGGGCGGATCTCTCCTGATTCTGTGTCCCTCGGTCGACGAGGCTCGTCGGCTGGGTCGCCTTCTGAGCCGGCGTCAGATGAGGGCAGCGGTGATGGCCGATGACTCGACGCCGCGCTCAGGTGCCGACCAGTGGGCAAAGGCTGCCGAGGGAGCCGACGTGGTGGTCGGGACGCGCTCGGCGGCCTGGGCCTCCGTTCCACGGCTGGCTCGGGTGGTGGTGCTCGATGAGCACGATGAGGCACACCAGCAGCAGCAGAGCCCCACCTGGCACGCTCGCGATGTGGTGGCAGAGCGAGCGCGTCGGTCTGGGGCGCCGATGATGGTCATTTCACCGTGCCCGTCGCTGGAAGCGATGGCTTGGGGAGAACTGGTTGCCCCCGATCGAGTCACCGAACGGACCGGGTGGAGTCGGATCGAACTGGTTGATCAGCGGGATCTGGACCCGGCACTGGGACCGTTGTTCTCCCCTCGGCTGGTCGAGGTGGTCAGAGGGCCGGGACCGGTACTGTGCATTCTGAATCGCACCGGACGGTCTCGTCTGCTGGCCTGTACAGCATGTGCCAGCGTGGCGAGATGCGAGGTCTGTGACTCCTCGGTGGCCGATCTGGGCGAGGGACACCTGAGTTGTGGTCGTTGTGGAGGCACCCGCCCGATGGTGTGCGCCAACTGCGGAGGCGGCCGACTCAAGAACTTGAGGCTGGGTGTCTCCCGAGTGCGCGAGGAGTTGGAGGTGTTGGTGGGAGAGCCAGTCGCCGAGGTGACGGCGACGGGTTCTGCCCAAGTGCCTTCCCGGGTCGTGGTCGGTACCGAGGCAGCCCTTCATCGCGTCGATCGGGCCGGGTCCGTCGTCTTCATGGATTTCGATCAGGAGCTCCTAGCGCCACGCTACCGAGCGTCAGAGCAAGCCATGGCGCTCCTGGTCAGGGCTGCTCGAGTGGTGTATCGGGGGCGTGCCCCCGGTGGTCGAGTGCTGGTCCAGACCCGGTCACCCGACCATCCGGTACTGGATGCCGCCGGTCGTGGTGATCCCGGCCGTCTCGTGGCCGACGAGGCTCGTTTGAGGGCACTCCTCGGGCAGCCCCCAGCGGTGGCGGTGGCGCTGATCTCGGGCCCCGCGGCCTCCGAGTTCATCAGTGGCTTGGCCGGAACACCCGGGGTGAAGGTTCAGGGGCCGGTGGACGAGGTGTGGAGGTTGGTTGCCCCCACTCACGTCGAGCTCTGCGATGCCCTGGCGGCGGTCGAACGTCCGGCGGGGAGACTCCGCATCGAGGTCGACCCGCTGAGATCCTGAAAGGGGGAGCGGGACGAGCAGTCACCCCGTCGGCCATCCCTGGCGCCGGGCTTCATACAGGGCAATGGCGGTGGCGGTCGCGACATTGAGCGATCCGATCCGGCCGAGCTGAGGAATGAACACCAGCTGGTCAGCACCATCGAGAACGTCGTTGGAGAGTCCCCGTTCCTCATGGCCGACCGCCAGGCACACCGCTCCGGACAGGTCTGCGGCATGGAGTGGCTCAGATCCATGAGCCAACTCCACCGCCACCAGGCGATAGCCAGCGTCGGAGATCTCTTCCATGGCTTGTCCGGAACTGTCAGCTCGGTGAATCTCGACGTAGCGCTGCGAGCCCAGGGCGGTCTTGCCCACTCCTGGGAGCGACGGGTCCGCCGTTTGCCCGCAGACCCATACGTCCTCGACCCGCAGAGCGGCCGCCGATCGCAGGATCGACCCGACGTTGGCTGGGGTGGCCACCGAGTCGAGAAGCAAGGCGAGTCGCCCGGGAGCCTGTCGTCGCCATTCGCGGTGGAGCCGCTTCAGGTCGGTACTTCCCAGGGATCGCTTCATGATCGGACTCCCTGATGGGCGGTGGCTTCGGGGGGCGTGGACACGCTCAACAGGCGGTAGCCCGCCCGGCTGGTCCGACGTCGGGTGGGCCAGCCAGCGCTGTTCAGCCAGCGGAGGAGAGAATCTGACCCGAGGTGTTTCTGGACCACCAGTTCGGCGGTTCCGGTCGGCGGCCGTAGCCGCTCCAGCCACGAGGTCAGCAGATCGTGGAGCGCCGTCTTGCCGATACGTATCGGCGGGTTGGACCAGATCTGGTCCACCATCAGATCCGGCGGTATCTCGTCGGGGGCCACCACCCGAACCCGGTCGGCAACGCCGCACGTCTCGGCGTTGGCAGCGCACAGGGAGCGTGCCCGTTCATTTACATCCACCGCCCCGCCCTCGACCTCTGGGCCGCCCCGCAGTGCCAGGGTGATCGCGAGCGGTCCGTAGCCACATCCGACGTCCACCAGGACGCCGGGCCGCACCGGCGGGCCGTCACTGAGCAGCAGCCTGGTGCCGGGATCGATCCGGTCGGTGGAGAAGACGCCGTTGTCGGTGCGAAAGAGCAGATGACGACCTTCGGGCAGGATCAGTTCCACCGTCTGCTCGGCTGACGGTCCCGCTGGTCGGGTGCTGAAGTAGTGACCCGGGTGGTCTGGCTGGGAGGACGTCATCAGAGCGACGGTAGCCTTGGCCCCATGGCCCCCTACGAGATCCGTGTGATCGGAGATCCGGTTCTGAAGCAGCGCGCCGACGACGTCACCGACATCGACGGGAAGCTCGTCCGTCTGGTCGACGGCATGATCTCGACCATGTACGCCGCACCCGGGGTCGGGCTCGCCGCTCCTCAGGTCGGAGTTCAAAAGCGGCTCTTCGTCTGGGACATCGACGACGGAACCGGCCCGCACGCCATCATCAACCCCGAGATCATCGAGTCCGATGGAGAATGGACCTACCAGGAGGGGTGTCTGTCGGTGCCCGGTCTCTCCTGGGAGATCACCCGACCCAACCACGTTCACGTGGTCGGACGTGATCTGGAAGGCAATGAGGTGTCCTTCGAGGCATCGGAGCTCGAAGGGCGGATGTTCCAGCACGAGTTCGACCACATCAACGGGGTGTTGTTGGTCGATCGGTTGGATGAGGATCAGGCCCGTCAGGCAAAGCGTCAGGTTCGCGAATTGATGCTGGGCTTCACCGAACAGCGCCCGGCCGCTGGTCGCTTCTCTCTGCGCTGACTGACGGTGACGATTTCTCCCGTCGACAGCGACGGTCTGGCGATGGTGCCTCGTCATCCTCGGCGGCTCGTCTACCTGGGGACGCCCGAGATCGCTGTGGCACCACTGCGGGCCCTGGTGGCGGCAGGTTTCGATGTGGCACTGGTCGTGTCGGGTGCGGACAAGCGACGCGGTCGGGGTAGGGCAACCAGCCCGTCGCCCGTGAAAGCGGCGGCGCTCGAACTGGGTTTGACCGTCACCGACGATCTCGAGCAGGCGGCAGAGGTGAATGCAGACCTTGGAGTGGTTGTGGCCTTTGGTCGGATCATTCCCCGGTCCTTGCTCGAACAGCTCCCGATGATCAACCTCCACTTCTCGCTCCTGCCGCGCTGGAGAGGGGCTGCACCGGTGGAGCGGGCGATACTGGCCGGCGATCCCTCCACCGGGGTGTGCGTCATGGCGGTGGAGGAAGGGCTCGACACCGGGGCGGTTTTTGCCCGGGTCGAGTCGCCTATCGGGGAGGCCGAGACCGCCCGTGACCTCCGCTCCCGGCTGACTGATCTGGGGTCGGATCTGCTGGTCACCACCCTGGTTGCGGGTATGTCCGATCCCGTTCCCCAGAGCGGCGATGTGACATACGCCGCCAAGATCTCACCCGACGACCTGCGTATCGACTGGTCCCGCTCAGCTTCGGAGATCGAACGGGTGGTGCGGGTGGGCGGAGCTTGGACCACCCGGGGAGGCCGGCGACTCAAGATTCACCGGGTCGAGGTCAGCGCAGCCGACCTGGATGGGGGCCCGCCCGGTTCACTGTGTGGGACGGTGGTGGCCACTGGAGGAGGAGCGGTCGAGTTGGTCGAAGTTCAGCCTGAGGGGCGTCCTCCCATGTCGGCACTGGCCTATCTGAACGGTGCCCGAGCCGAACCCGGTGAGGTGTTGGGAACGGAGCCTGAACCGTGAGCCGGCCGTCGCGTCATCGCCGACCCTCGCCGCGACCTGGCTCGGATCGCTCCGGGGTGGCCACCCAGCTACCTGATGCCCGCCGCGTTGCAGTGGAGGCCCTCACCCGCATCGAAGTTGACGGTGCGTACGCCAACCTGGTCCTGCCCGGGATTCTCGCCCGCAGTGGGCTGCCCGAGCGCGATAGGGCCTTTGTGACTCAACTTGTGTACGGCACCACCCGGGCCCGCCGGGCCTGCGACTGGTTCGTCGAGCGGTTCGCCCATGGAGAGCTGGAGCCAGAGGTGCGCGCCGCCCTGCGGTTGGGGGTGTTCCAGCTCCGCTTTCTGGGGACCCCGCCCCATGCTGCGGTGTCGGCCACCGTCGCCGTGGTGCCGCGGCGAGTGCGGGGACTGGTGAACGCCGTGCTCCGGAAGGTGGCCGAGGCCGAGGACCGGTGGCCGTCAGAAGCCGTTCGGCTCAGCTACCCGGACTGGGTGGTCGACGTATTGACCGCCGACCTTGGAACGGACCGGGCGATCGCAGCGTTGGAGTCAATGAACGGCGCCGCTCCGGTGAGTGAGCGGTCCGACGGCTACGTGCAGGATCGGGCTTCCCAGATGGTGGTGGAGGCCGTCGGTGCCCGACGGGGAGAGCGAGTGCTCGATCTGTGTGCTGCTCCGGGCGGCAAGGCCACCGCCCTTGCCGGGGCCGGGGCATGGGTGGCGGCTGGAGAGATCCGGACCGGGCGGGCCGGCCTCATTGCAGCCAATGTCGATCGGCTCGACCTGTCCCCGCTGGTCTCGGTGGTGGTGGCCGATGGGTGTCATCCACCCTTTGGAGCGGAGTCATTCGACCGAGTGCTGGTGGACGCTCCGTGTTCGGGGCTGGGCTCGTTGCGACGACGCGCCGATGCCCGCTGGCGGGTGGACCCCGAAGCGCCCGGGCGCTTGGCCTCACTGCAACGGAAGTTGCTCTCCGGGGCTCTACCCCTGGTAGCCCCCGGTGGAGTCATCGTCTACTCGGTGTGCACCCTCACCCAGGCTGAGACAGTTGACGTGGCCGCCGGATTCCTCGACGAGCATCCCGACCTCGAACCCCTGGACATACCCGGCGAGCCCTGGGTGAAGTGGGGAAGCGGGGCGCTTCTGTTGCCTCAAGCCGAAGGTACCGATGGCATGGCGCTGTTCGCATGGCGGGTACCCAACGCCACCAAGAAATCTGAGTCGCCGGCTCCGGCGAGGGACCAACCATGACCGGCGTCGGTGCACCACAAGTATCGGAGAGCCGCTGGCGGGCGCGGGTGCTCACGATCTCTGACGGAGTGATGGCCGGTACCCGGGAGGACCGGGGAGGTCCCGCGGTGGCCGCCGCCCTTCAGACGTGGGGAGCGCTGGTGGAGTGGTGCCGGGCCACGTCCGATGGCGATGACGCGGTGGAGGGAGCGCTGCGGGACGCCTGTGACGGATTCAGCGGCCTGGTGGTGACCACCGGAGGGACAGGATTCGGACCCCGTGATCTGACGCCGGAGGGAACGCGACGGGTGGTCGAACGTGAGGCTCCCGGCCTGGCCGAGGCGATGCGGTCGGTCAACCCTCTGGGGCGTCTGACCCGGGGAGTGGCCGGAACCAGCGGTCAATGCCTGGTGCTGAACCTCCCAGGCTCACCGGCGGGGGCCGTGGAATGCCTGGAAGCGGTGATCGATGTGGTTCCCCACGTTCTCCAGCTTCTCCGGGGCGAGACCGGCCACTGACCAGTGGCTGCGGGAACTGGCCTGGATCGCAGGGCTGGTCGTCGTTGCTACGACCGCTGTTGCCCGCGACCGGTCTGGGGTCCTACAGTCCGGCCACAACCAGCAGTCAACGAGTAGCCCCTCGCGGGGCAGGGTGAAACTCCCTACCGGCGGTCACAGTCCGCGAACCCGGGTCCCAGGATCCGGGCCGATCCGGTGGAAATCCGGAACCGACGGTTACAGTCCGGATGAGAGCGAGGGCGCCGACGCCTCGCGCGCCGCGTGCCCCATGGTCCACCACGGGAGCCACCGGTGATCGACACCGAAGCCATGCAGCAGGCGATAGAGGTCGCGGCAGGCGTGCGCGGAACCACTTCTCCCAATCCCTGGGTGGGCTGCGTGATCCAGGCAGAAGACGGTCGGGTGTTCACCGGGGCCACCCAGCCTCCCGGTGGCCCCCACGCCGAGGCGGTCGCCCTGGCGGCATCCGGATCGGCTGCCCGCGGCAGTACAGCGTGGGTGACTCTGGAGCCCTGCTCGCACTCTGGGCGTACGCCTCCCTGCGCCGATGCCCTGATCGAGGCCGGAGTGCGGCGCGTGGTCATCGGGATCGAGGATCCCGATCCCCGGGTGGCCGGGGCAGGAATCGGCCGTCTCCGTGATGCCGGCGTCGAGGTGGAGATCGGTGTGGAGGCATCCGCCATCCGGACTCAGTTGGCGCCCTACCTGAAACATCGGGTCACGGGGCGCCCGTGGGTGGTGTTGAAGCTGGGCGTGAGCATCGACGGCCGTACCGCCGCCCCGGACGGATCGAGTCGGTGGATCACCGGAGGTGCCGCCCAGGCTGATGCCCATCGGCTCCGGGCCCACAGCGACGCCATCGTGGTCGGCGCCAACACCGTGAGGGTCGACGATCCGTCGCTCGATGTGCGCCATGTGACGGGCTCCGATCCACTACGAGTGGTGTTGGGTGAGGCGGCGGTCGATGCCCGGGTGCAACCGGCCCTGGAGTTTCACGGTCCGCTGACCGAGCTGCTCGACCAGCTCGGTCAGCGGGGTGTCCTCCAGGTGATGGTGGAGGGCGGGGCGACGGTGGCGGGGGATTTCCACCGCCAGGGACTAGTCGACCAGTACGTCTTTTATGTGGCGCCGGTCATGTTCGGAGGCTCCGACGCCCGTCCGATCTTCGGCGGAGCTGGAGCCCCCAGCATTGGCGAGGTATGGCGTGGTGCCTTCACCCAGGTGGTTCCGCTCGGTGGCGATCTGCGCATTGACGTGATGGCGGCCTCCGAAGCGGGCGCCACCGGGACGCTGCCGGTGGGGAGGTCAGCCGATGCCGCCTCGACCGGTGGGGCTGATGAGGATCGGTTCGGATCACCATCTGCACCATTCAGCACGGAATCTCGACCAGGTGAGGAGATCAACTGATGTTCACGGGGATAGTCGAAGAGCTGGGCACTGTCGTGTCACGCTCGGATGATCGTCTACGGCTGTCGGCTACCACCGTGCTCGAGGACATCGAGATGGGAGCCTCGATAGCGGTGAGCGGAACCTGCCTCACGGTGGTCGGTTGGGGAGACGACTGGTGGGAAGCTGACGTGGTGGACGAGACCTGGGCACGGACCTGCCTGGGTTCCCTGTCGGCGGGGGACGCCGTGAACCTGGAACGACCGGTCCGGCTGGCCGATCGACTCGGTGGTCACCTGGTACAGGGGCATGTGGATTCGGTGGGCATCATCGAATCGGCGGCACCAGATCTGCGGATCTCGCTGCCTGTCGAACTTCTGCGCTACATCGTGCACAAAGGGTCGGTCACCGTTGACGGCGTCAGTCTCACGGTGGCCTCCGTTCACGACAACGGTTTCTCGGTGGCCGTGATCCCTCACACCGCCGAGGTGACGACACTGGGTCGCAAGGGCCCGGGAGACCCGGTCAACATCGAACTCGACGTGGTTGCCAAGTACGTCGAGTCACTTCTGGAAGGACACCGCTGATGTCAGCCTCAGACTCGTCAGCCCACGCGGGCGCCACCAGGGGACCATCCGACGACGGCCCACTGGCCGACATCGGTGAGGCCCTCGAGGCCTTCGCACGAGGCGAGATCCTGGTGGTGGTCGACGATGAGGACCGTGAGAACGAGGGTGACCTCATCATGGCGGCCGAACACGTGACCCCGGAGAAGATCGCGTTTTTCCTCCACCACACCTCAGGATTCATCTGTGCTCCCATCACCTCGGAGCGGGCCGCTGAACTCGACCTCCGGCCCATGGTCGAGCAGAACACCGAGAGCATGCGTACCGCCTTTTTGGTGAGCGTCGACTACCGCCACGGGACCACCACCGGCATCTCGGCCTTCGACCGGGCGGCCACCGTGGCTGCTCTGGTGGACCCGACCACTCGTCCCGGCGACCTGGCTCGGCCCGGTCACATTCTCCCACTAGAAGCGCGCGAGGGTGGGGTGCTGAAGCGGGCTGGACACACCGAGGCCACCGTGGACCTGGCCCGTATGGCCGGCCTGTATCCCGCCGGCATCCTGTGCGAGATCGTCGACGACAAGAAGATGGGCATGGCCCGTCAACCGGAGTTGAGGGCATTCGCCCGAGAGCACGACCTTTTGATGATCTCCATTGCCGACCTCATCAGGTACCGGCGTAGAACTGAGAAGCTGGTTCGGCGGGTGTCCGAAGCGCGCATTCCCACGGGATGGGGAGATTTCAACGCCTACGTCTACGAAAGCGTGCTCGACGGCGAGCAGCACGTGGCCATGGTCAGAGGCGACATCGCTGGTGCCGACGACGTCTTGGTCCGAGTCCACAGTGAGTGCCTTACCGGTGATGTGTTCGGTTCGATGCGCTGTGACTGCGGTGTGCAGCTCGATGCTGCCATGAAGATGGTGGCCGATGAGGGGGCCGGAGTAGTGGTCTACCTGCGGGGCCATGAGGGCCGCGGTATCGGCATAGGCCACAAGATCCGGGCCTATGGCCTCCAAGACGAGGGTCACGACACCGTGGAGGCCAACGAGGCACTCGGACTGCCAGTCGACTCCCGCGAGTACGGAATCGGAGCCCAGATCCTGGTCGATCTCGGTGTGACGACGATGAGGCTGATCACCAACAATCCGGCGAAGTACGGCGGTCTGGACGGGTTCGGGCTCGACATCACCGGCCGCGTTCCATCGATCACCGCTCCCAACCCGGAGAACCTCCGATACCTCAAGACCAAGGCCGAGAAGATGGGTCACCTGCTCGAGGGACTCGAGGACCTGCCGCCCGATGCTGCCGGGGCGATCACCCCCGAGTCGGCAGACGACGTGGACCTGATCGATGAGGAGCACGACGATGGCCGGTGACCACGGGGACGACCGAGTTCCACCCGCGGTCCTAGAGGGTGCCGGTCTGCGGGTCGCCATCGTCTCGGCCCGCTGGAACTCGATGATCACTCTGCGACTGCTCGACGGAGCCAGACGAGGTCTGCGCTCCGCGGGCGTCGATTCATCCGACGTGATCGAGAGCTGGGTGCCCGGGGCGTTCGAGTTGCCCCTGGCGGCATTGGCCTGGGCCAGATCGGGACGCGTCGACGCTGTGATCTGTCTCGGATGTGTGATCCGCGGGGAGACCACCCACTACGAGGCGGTGGCCGGCGAATGTGCTCGAGGTATCCAGGACGCGCAGCTGTCCACCGGAATCCCCATCGCATTCAGCGCCCTGACCGTCGAGAATCTCGACCAGGCGCTGGAGCGCAGTCAGCCCGCCGGTGGCCACAACGTCGGTGAGGATGGTGCCGCTGTGGTCGTGGAGATGGCTCGGCTGGTCGCAGGTCTTCGAGAGGCCGGCGTCTGAGCCCGCAGCGCTGTGTCCTGGTAACGGCAACCGGCAGTTGGCCTAACGATGACCTCTGAACCTGCCAAGCTTGTATCTGCTGTGCCGATGATCCAGAAGGGAAACTCGGGTAGGTGAACGTCGAAGAGCTGGCCGCGGAGCTGGGCATCGATGCCCGGGACGTGATCGACCGAGGGGTGTTGGCGGGCTTCGGCCTCCTGAGTCCCGGTTCGGTGCTGAGCGATGATCAGATCGCAACCCTGCGGGGATCCGGCGCCCAGCGCGCCCTTTTCGGCGGAGCGGCTCCGACTGGGCCGACGGCAGATGCGGGGCCCGGTAGCGACCTGAGCCCCACCGGACACGGATTCGGTAGCCCGTTGGGGTTTGCTCCGCCTGGCTCCGAACCACCGGCGGGACCACCGCCGGGCTGGGTTCCGGGAACTCCCACCATTCCATCGACCCCTCAGCCACCGTCGACTGACTCCTGGGATTCATCCCCATCGTGGGTGTCTGATGTCGGCGCCCCGCTGGACCCCAGCACCATCACGATCGACTCGTCGGGTGTCCATTACGGCGAGGACAAAAGGGCGGAGGTGTACGAGCCGCCTCCGCCCGAGGTCGATCTGACCCGCTTTCGTGACGCACCGGCTCCGTTGCCAGTGCCCGCTGCCGACAACTCCAAGCTGCGCACGTTGGCCATCGGCGTCGTCGGACTGCTGGTTCTCATCTTCGGTGCCCGCTTCGTTGGAACCAAACTCAACATCATCGGGCCCGGTGCCGAGCGCCACTGCATCCTCAAGACCACCCCCAGCGAGAAGGGCGAGGGGATGATCGAGGAGCTGACCTGCAAGGACGGCTACGGCAAGGTGGTGACGCACGAAGTGAAGACCCCCGATTCCGAGGAGGTCGGTATCGAGTTCGGCTCTACTGAGGACGGGGTCTCCACCCGGATCATCGATCTGGACGAGTTCTGTCGCGGGGCCAACAACTTCGAGGACTTCCGAACCGGAATCACCGATCAGCTTCAGAGTGCAACCAGTATGGGGCCGGTGGGTACCTGGTACGACGAGCACGACGGCCAGGGCTCGGCCGGATTGGGCACGATGCTCACCACCTTCGGAAATGCTGGACCCAACCCTCAGCTCAACGACCTTCACCAGTACCTCGACGACATCGAGGAGGCGGTGCGCTCCAACTCGTTGCCGGCGGCGAAGATGCTGTTGGCCGCCACGGAGCAGACCCATGAGGCCCAGCTCCGGGCGCTGCGCACCATCACCAACAACCAGTGCTAGATGTGCCCCGGTCCTCGGGCATCTAGGGTCCCCACCATGACCAAGCCTGAAGTCATCATCCCTGACACCCCTCCACCGGCTGACCTCGTGATCGAAGACCTGACGGTGGGCGACGGTCCCGAGGCGGTAGCCGGGTTGCCGGTGGAGGTCCATTACGTGGGGGTTGCCTGGTCGAACGGGCGCCAGTTCGATGCCTCCTGGGACCGGGGTGACACCTTCGGGTTCCGTCTCGGTGCCGGGCAAGTGATCAGCGGATGGGATCAGGGAGTCGCCGGCATGCGGATCGGCGGCCGTCGCCGACTGACCATTCCTCCCTCGATGGGCTACGGATCAGCGGGGGCGGGTGGGGTGATCGGCCCCAACGAGACCCTGGTGTTCGTGGTCGATCTGCTCGGAGTGGGCTGAAGTCACAGCCCCGTCGGCCAACCCGTTGGCCTCGGTATCGGCCAGACCGGTACCGTCGACGGCCGTGCTCCAACTCGTTCTTCCCAAAGGCTCGCTAGAGAAGGCCACCCTCGAGCTGTTCGCGGCGGCAGATCTGACCGTGAACCGCTCGTCGACCGTCGACTACAAGGCCACCATCGACGATCCCCGGATCGAGTCGGTTCGCATCCTGCGGCCCCAGGAGATCCCCATGTACGTGGCCGAGGGCATGTTCGACCTGGGGATCACCGGTCGTGACTGGATCGAGGAGACCTCCAGCGATGTGGTGTCACTGGGAGAGCTCCAGTACTCCAAGGCCACCTCCCGCCCGATCCGGATGGTGGTGGCGGTCGCCGGTGACTCGCCGGTGCAGCGCGTCGAGGACCTCCCACAGGGGGTCCGGGTCTCCACCGAGTACCCCGAGGTCACCCGGAAGTTCTTCGAGTCCAAGGGCATAGAGGCCGACATCCGTCTCAGCTACGGCGCAACCGAGGCCAAGATTCCCGACATCGTCGACTGCATCGTCGAGATCACCGAGACCGGTCGCGCTCTGCGGGCGGCGGGTCTGAGAGAGATCGACATGATCCTCCAGTCCTACACCGAGTTGGTGGCCAATCCGGCGTCCTACGCCAACCCCGACAAGCAACACGCCATGCACCAGGTCCGGACGCTTCTCCAGGGGGTTCTGGAAGCCCGTGGCAAGGTATTGGTGAAGCTGAACGTGTCAGACCGAGACCTCGACGCGGTGATCGGTCTGCTTCCGTCCATGAAGGCACCCACCGTGTCCAAGCTCCACGGTGAAGGCGGCTACGCGGTCGAGACCGTGGTACCCAAGCGCGAGATCAACATTCTGATTCCGGCCCTCTCAGACGCTGGGGCGTCTGACATCATCGAACTCCCGCTGGCCAAGATCGTCCACTGAGACGTGGTCCGGACCGTGCACACCGCCGATGTGGTCCCCCAGGTTTGGATGGTCCGGCCCGGGGTGGTGACCGCTTTCGACGCGGCAGAAGGTGCCGGCTGGTTGGTTGACAGCGTCGACGGAACTCGATGGTGGTTTCACTGCACCCGAATCGCGGATGGTTCCCGTCAGGTGGCCAACGGGGCGACGGGGTCGTTCCGGGTGACTACAGGACCCACCGGTCTGGAAGCGACCGATGTGCTTCCCAGACCGGTGGCCACGGACTGACCGCCGGTCTGATCAGTCGTTGCCGTCGTCCTCGGTGGTCTCCGGAGTGATTCCCGATTCTGGAGCAGCGTCTGTAGTGGTGGCCTGCTCCCATGAGGCTTTTACCTGGACGAAAGCCAGGCGGATCTGGGCCAGAGCATCGGCGAGGGTGGCATCGTCAGGACCCAAGCGTCCGTCGGTGACGCTGAGCAGCGCCCCGAAGGCGTCGATGGCCAGCTGGGCCTCGTCGAGCTTGGGGGGCTGACTGGAGAGGTGGATTGCGGCCAACTCATAACACCCCATTGCATGGTTGGCGATGACCACCGCGGCGGGAACCTGGGCAAGCTGATCTCGTACCGCCTGCATCTCGGCGGCAATCTGGTGGGCCTCCAGCTCCTGTTCGGGCGTCAATCTCTGGCTGGTGGCCGGAGACGGATCGGCGGCACCGCCCCGGTCGACCGGATGTTCGCCGCCAGGGGTCCACAGGCTCATGGATCGGGCTACTCCTAGTTGAGAGATGCCGGACTTGTGAGCCCGGCGAGGGTGCCTGGTACCCTAGGTCACGCAATTCACCTGGAAGTGGGGCCTCGCCTCCACCCGGCCACCGCCCTCGGGCAAGGTGCGTCCGGGTCGATGACTGCAACTGCACCCCGGTGCATTCGCGGATGTCGGCTTCCCGGCATCCGCTTTCGTCGTTTTGGGCTGGCCCGGCGACGGAGCAGACAACCGTATCGACCACTGCGTCAGGGAGGACCTACGCACCACATGAAGAGCGACCGGCCATAGCAACGCCGCCCAGCAACAACGAGCCGCGGATCAACGAGCGCATCCGGGCCCGCGAGGTTCGCCTCGTCGGTCCGGACGGGGAACAGGTGGGCATCAAACCCTTCCCCGAGGCCCTCAACTACGCCCGGGCCCTGGACCTCGACCTGGTCGAGGTGGCCGACAAGGCCAACCCGCCCGTTTGTCGGGTCATGGACTACGGCAAGTACAAGTACGAGGCGGCCCAGAAGGCCAAGGAATCGCGGCGCAAATCCACCAACGTGGTGATCAAGGAGATGAAGTACCGCCCCAAGATCGGTGGCGGCGACTTCGACACCAAGACCCGCAAGGTCGAGAAGTTCCTCTCCGAGGGACACAAGGTGAAGATCACCATCATGTTCCGAGGTCGAGAGGTTGCCCATCCAGAACTGGGCAAGAGGATCCTCGACAAGGTGGCTGAGGAAGTGGCCCACACCGGACGGGTCGAGGTCTACCCCAAGCTCGACGGTCCCCGGAACATGATCATGGTCCTGGCACCCGACAAGAAGGCCCAAGCCGCCCATGCCGCTCAGCAGGCCGAAGCCCGAAAGGCGGCCGAGTCCGCCAACTCGCTCGAATCCCAGCCCGCATCCGACCAGCCAGATCCCTCGGCTACGGCCTCTGACCCAGGTACCGAGGTACCAGTCGAGTCACCGTCGCCCGCCGAGGCCTGACAATCGCCGCCATCTGCTGGCGGCTAGGAGAGAACAATGCCCAAGATGAAGACCCACCGGGGCGCCGCCAAGCGCTTCAAGGCCACCGGCACTGGCAAGCTTCGCCGCCGCCGTGCGTTCAGGAACCACATCCTGGAGAAGAAGCCGTCCACCCGCACCCGTCGCCTGAAGGACGAGGTCACCCTCGTGTCCGGCGACGAGGCCCGCATCAAGCGGATGCTCGGCAAGTAGTCACCACCTCTCGAAAGGAGCCCTCCAATGGCCAGGGTCAAGCGCGCCGTTCACTCCAAGAAGCACCGCCGCGCCACGCTCGAGCGCGCCAAGGGGTACTACGGCAACAAGAGCCGTTCGTACCGTGCCGCCAACGAGCAGGTGATGCACTCGCTCCAGTACGCCTTCCGAGATCGGCGGGCGCGCAAGGGTGAGTTCCGCAAGCTGTGGATCTCGCGTATCAACGCCGCCTGCCGCATCAATGGCATCAGCTACAGCCGGTTCATCAACGGCCTCAAGCAGGCCGGAGTCGAGGTGGACCGCAAGGTCCTCGCCGACCTGGCAGTCACCGATCCGGGAGCGTTCGCCGCTCTGGTGAAGGTGGCCACCGAGGCCCAGGCTGCCCCGGCGTCCTGAGTCGCGGCCTGCCGCCGCATCGCACGTGCGCCCGCTCTCGGCCCGCAACCCTCGTGTCCTCCAGCTGTCCCGGCTGGTCAGGCGCTCCGAGGAGCGGGCCACGGAGCGGGCGTTCGTCGTTGAAGGGCCGACCCTGGTCCGGCTCGCCGTCGAGTCTGGAGCCGAGGTCCGAGCGGTCTTCGTAGACGGGGCGGCCGTGGACCGGGCGGTCATCGCTGCCCTGCTCGACGCGGTTCCACCAGCAGTGGACCGGTGGTTGTTGCCACCGGGCACCTTGGACCGGGTGGGCGATGCCGCCACCTCCCAGGGGGTGCTGGCCACGGTTTCGGTCCAAGACCCGCCCCTGCCGACACCGGCTCGTACCAACCTGGTCCTGGTGCTGGCGGAGCTGGCCGACCCGGGCAATGTCGGAACCCTTATCCGGGCCGGAGTGGCGGCCGGGGCGGGCACAGTGGTGCTGGCCGGCGGGGTGGATCCCACCAGTCCCAAAGTGGTCAGAGCCTCAGCGGGGGCGGTGTTCACTACCGACATAGTGCGCGTTGCGAATCCCCATGAGATCGTGGACTGGCTGGCCTCGAGCGGATTCCGCACGGTGGGCACCGTCGTCGACGGTGGCGAGGCCTACGACTCGACCGATCTGACCGGTCCGGTTGCGGTGGTACTGGGCAACGAAGCACGTGGCCTGTCCGACGAGCTGTGCGGACTGGTGGATGAACTGGTGACCATCCCGATGGTGGGTTCCACCGAGTCGCTGAACGTGGCGATGGCCGGCACGGTGATCCTGTTCGAGGTGCTTCGTCAACGCAGGGCCGGTCGTCTGTCATTTGGAGTGGACGCGGCCGGCCCTGAGGCGCAACAGTTCCCGACACCATGATTGACGACATTCGTCACATTCAGGACCGTGCCTTGGCCGGTCTCAGCGCAGTCACCACCCTCGACGACCTGGCCGCGCTCGAACGCGACCTACTCGGCAAGACCGCCGAACTCTCGGGTTTCAAGAAGGTCATGGGGACGCTTGATCACGATGCCCGCCGTGAGGTCGGTGCCGCCCTCAACGCGGCCCGCGAAGCCATCTCGGAGGCAGTCGCCCAGCGTCGCAGCGAGCTCGAAGTGGTGGCTGCTGTGGCTCGGGCCGAATCCGAACGCCTCGATCTGACCGAGGTGCGGGCCGGGGGAGACGCCGGTCACCTACACCTGGTCACCCAGACCATCGAGGAACTGGAGGACGTCTTCGTTGGCCTCGGCTTCTCAGTGGCCGAAGGTCCCGAGGTAGAAGATGACTGGCACAACTTCACGGCCCTCAACTTCGGTGCTTTCCATCCGGCCCGCGACATGCAGGACACCTTCTTCGTCGGGCTCGGCGGTCCGCGTGAAGTGGTGATGCGGACCCACACCTCACCCGTGCAGATCAGGGTGATGGAGAATCAGCGTCCCCCCATCTACTCCGTCATGCCGGGGCGGGTATACCGCAACGAAGCCACTGACGCCACGCACCTGGCGGTCTTCCACCAGCTCGAGTGTCTCGTGGTGGACCGGGGAATCACCTTCGGGCATCTGGCCGGCACGATCGACATGTTCACCAAGGCCTACTTCGGTCCGGGCTGGACGTCGCGGCTGCGGCCGTCGTACTTCCCCTTCACCGAACCCTCGGCCGAGTTCGACATCCAACGACCCGACGGCACCTGGCTCGAACTGGGCGGCTGCGGCATGGTCCACCCCAACGTCTTGTCGAACTGCGGAATCGACCCCGAGGAGTACTCGGGATTCGCCTTCGGATTCGGCCTGGATCGCCTGGCGGCCACCCGTCACGGCGTGACCGATCTCCGCGAGTTGGCCAGCACCGACATCCGATTTCTCGAGCAGTTCTGACCCGTTCGATCCCAACCCAAGGTCCCCTATGAAGGTCCTCGCCTCCTGGCTCAACCAGTTCCTCGATGCCCCGGTCTCACCCGAACAGATCGCGGCTGCCTTCGATGACCTCGGTACCCCGGTAGAGGAGGAGACGCGCCTTGGCGAAGGACTGGACGGCATCGAGGTGGTCCAGGTGCTGGCCCTGCGCCCGCACCCCAACGCCGACAAGATCCAGCTGGTTGACGTCGACCGGGGCGACGGAGAAGCGCTCCAGATCTGCTGCGGGGCGTCGAACATGGCGGTGGGAGACAAGCTGCCGCTGGCCACCCTGGGCACCGTCATGCCCGACGGGATGGCGATCGAACGGCGCAAGCTCCGGGGGGAGTGGTCCAACGGCATGCTGTGCTCCACCCGCGAGCTCGGCCTGGGCGATGACCACGGCGGGATCATGATCCTCGACCCGTCGATACCGCTGGGGACACCCCTGGTGGAGGCCCTCGGGATAGAGCCCGATGTGCTGTGGGAACTAGAGGTGAACCCCAACCGTCCCGATGCCATGTCGGTATCGGGTCTGGCCCGCGATGTGGCCGCCAAGCTCGGTGTCGATTTCCGTCCGCTGAACCCGCCGGCGCTGGTGGGGGAGCGGTCCGAGTTCTCGTGGAGCTCCACCGGCCCCGGCGGGCGTGACAGTCGTACCCTGGCCGACAGTTCCACCGTCACCGTGGAGGTGGCCGACCCGGTGGGTTGCGGTCGATTCGTGGCCCGGGTTCTGCGGGGTGTCCGTCCCGACGCCGCCACGCCCGACTGGATGGTTCGGAGGCTCACCGCTTTGGGCATGCGGCCCATCTCGGCACTGGTCGACATCTCCAACTACGTGATGCTCGAGCTGGGCCAGCCCAACCATCCCTACGACTTGGCCAAGGTGGCCGATGCAACCCTGGGGGTCCGCCGGGCCCGCGACGGTGAGACCTTGGTGACCCTCGACGATGTCACCCGGACCTTCACAGAAGATGACCTGCTGATCACTGACGGTCAGGACCGGCCAGTGGGAATCGCCGGGATCATGGGCGGCGCCGACTGCGAGATCGGACCCGACACCACCGACGTGCTGTTGGAGATGGCCTGGTTCGACCCCACCTCGATCAGCCGCACCTCGCGGCGACTGGGCCTGCGATCCGAAGCATCCGCCCGGTTCGAGAAGGGGGCCGATCCCGGAGTCATCGAGGTGGCAGCCGACCGGTTCTGCGAGCTGGCGGCAGAGATCTGCGGGGCTACCACCGAGCCGATCCAGGTCGACGTGCGAGCCAAGCTGCCCGAGCGACCGCTGGTGCGGGTACGCACCGCCCGGGTCAACAGCCTGCTTGGCACTGACCTGAGCGCCGGTCGCATGGCCGAGCTACTGGGTCCGATCGGCTTCGAGGCCCGGGAGGTCGACGGCGACCTGGATGTGACCATCCCCACATGGCGGTTCGACTCGGCCACCGAGATCGATGTGGTGGAAGAGATCGGTCGCCACGAGGGATACCGCAACATCGCCAACCGTGAGCTGACCGAACCCCGAGCCGGTCGCCTCACTCCCGCACAGCGCGAGCGGAGAGCCGTCCGGCGGCTCCTGTGCGGACTGGGACTGGCCGAGGCCCAGCCGCTGCCATTCCTGGCCCCGGGTCAGCTGGCCGCCGCCGGACTCGACCCAGGCGGAATCGAACTGGTCAACCCGCTGGTGGCCGAGGAGTCAGTGCTGCGCACCGCACTGCTTCCCGGCTTGGTGGCGGCGGTGGCTCACAACCACGCCCGCCGCCAGCACGGTGTTGGGTTGTGGGAGATCGGCCACGTGTTTCTCCCTCCGCCTCCCGGGCAGGTTCTGCCCGACGAGCGGGAGCATCTGGGAGTGATCCTGGCTGGGCGGGAGGCGCCCGCTGCGGTCGAGGTGTGGCAGCAATTGGCCGCCTTGTTCCGGCTGGAGTCCCCGACGCTGGAGAACGCCGATCTCCCCGGACTTCACCCGACTCGCGGGGCTCGGGTGCTGGTGGCGGGGGAGACTGTGGGAACGGTGGGCGAGGTGGACCCGACGGTCCTGGGACGCCACGACATCGGCGAGCGGGTGGCCGTTCTCGAAGTCGACCTGGGAGCCCTGTTCTCAGCTCCCCGTCGCAGCGAGGCTTACCGCCAGATCAGCCGGTTCCCATCCAGCGACATCGACTTGGCTTTCGAGGTGCCCGAGGTGATCTCGGCCATCGATGTAGAGGAGACCCTGCGCTCTACCGACGATCTGGTCTGGTCGGTCCGGCTGTTCGACGTCTACCGGGGAGCGCCAGTGGCTGACGGAACCCGGAGCCTCGCCTACGCGGTGCGGCTCCAGGCGGTGGACCGAACACTCACCGACGCTGAGGTGGCCGAGGTGCGGGCTCGCCTCATCGCCGCGGTGGAGACCACCCACCGGGCTTCACTGCGAGGTTGACAGTTCTCTCCCGATCGGCCATTCAGGCCGGTCGGGAGAACGCGAAGTTCGCCCCGGTCGAGAACTCGGTGAGAGTCACCTCGTCGAACTGGCGGGCTGCTTCACCGTCTGGATCCACCGAGATCACCCACCGGGCTACTGGCGGATCGCTGTCGGCTCTGGTTACCCGGGAGTGGGGCACAACGGCGGCGGCGATAGCGGTCAGAGCCCGGTCATCGACGTCGACCAAGATCGATGGCCAGCTCAGGCCGTCCTCCTCGTCCAGAGCGGGACAGGCATCGATGGTCACGCTCAGCTCGTGGACACCATCACCGGCCCCGGCGTCCGTCGAGTGGTCGGAGTACACAGAAAAGGCGGCGTAGGTTCGAGGATTCAGCAGGGGATGGACCGAGAGCACCTCGGCCAGCCCGACCAGGTCCGGCGTCACTCCCAGAGCCCGGGCCAGCCGTTTGGCAACCACGCCCGCCACTCCGCAGGCCTGACGGCCACCAACTGTGCGGGCCTCTTCCACCCCGGATCGATCGGCCACCGCCAACATGTACGAACGCGCCAACAGGTGGCCCTGGAGGTTGACCTCATCGGCGATCGCCGCCAGGGTCGCCGATGAGAACCGGCTCAGCCGCAGGTCCGGTTCCACCGGCCCCCGGTAGTTGTCCACGCCGTCCTCGGCTGAGAGATCGCTCGGTCGTTCGGCCAATGGCAACTGCGCGGCGCGCGAGCGACCCAGCCGGGTGGCCTCCGACGGGTAGGGAAACGGATCGGCCTCTGGTTCGACGGTGATGGTCCAGTGGCAGTGGGGGTGCCGGTCAGCGGGGTCGCGGGGCGGGCGGTGTAGCGGCCGAATCTGTGCCCGGGGGTTGGTGGCGGCCGCGGTGGCATCGAAGGTCGGGTCCTCGATGGTGTGACACATGGTGAACACGTAGTCCTCACCCATGGGCTCCACATCCATCAGGGCCCCGCAATGGGCCAACTGGAACTCGGCGAACTGCTCGTGGTGCACGGTGAAACGGAAGTCCAAGAACTCCAACGGCGCACCTATGTCCAGTTGGATGTTCTTGCAGATGGTGGCGACCTCGCTGGACTCGAAGTCCAAGAGCTGTTGCATCCGGCGGCTGTAGACGGGGCTGGCCCCCATCCACTCGGCGATGGCCACCTCGGCCATTCCGTCCCGGCCGTATCGTTCGATCAGGTGCGGCATGCCCGACCTGTCGATCAGATGGCCGGCCAGAAGCAGTTCTCGTACCAGTTCGGCCAGCTCCCGATGACTGCGGACGGTCACCGGGCGCTATCCCCGCGGTGTTCAGATCGCTCGATGATCCTCTCCACCTCGGTGTTGAGCCGGGCGGCTCGGGGCCAACCGGCGTAGTGGGCCAGGAACACCACCAGGTCTCGCAGGTCATCGGCATCGAGTTCGCCCAGGTTGAGGGCGGCGTCAAGTTGGAGGGCGGCTACATCCTCCAGCCCGCTACCCGCCGCCAATCCGATCAACAGCAGACGACGGTCTCGGACCGGAAGCTTGCCCTGAGCCCAGATCTCGCCGAACAGATGGTCGACGGTCTGCACCTCGAATGGCTTGGTGGGCTCGATGTCCCAGCCATAGACGGCACGCATCTGGGCCTTGCCGACCTCACGGCGGGTGGGGTCATCGCTCATGGAATGTCCTCACTGGTGGTTCGGGAATCGGTTCGGTTGTCGGGCGACACTCGGTGGGGAACGCCCAGGGCGCTCCCCAGTCGGGTTGCGGCCAGTTCGGCAATCGCCATGTCCAACCCGAGGTCGCGTCCCAGGGCGATGGCGAGCCGTAGGTCCTTCTCCCCGAGGTCGCGGGTGTGGACGAAGATGTCGTACAGCCCGTCGGAGGGGTCGAGTGGGGTGGCGCTGTTGCGCAGCATCACCGAGCCCGGACCCCCGGTCACCCGGTCCGAATGCCGGACCACGTCTCCCAGTTTGGCGATGTCGACTCCGGCCGCCTCGGCCAGGGTCAGAGCCTCACCCACGGCGCTGAAGGCCGCGAAGGTGATGAGGTTGCGGGCCAGCTTGGCCCGGGTTCCGGCCCCGACTGGGCCCAGGTGGGCCACCAGGGTGCCGAGCCGCCCGAACGGCTCCCGAACCTGCTCCACGGCCTGATCCGAGCCACCCACCATGAGGGCCAGGGTGCCGTCGTTGGCACCCATCATTCCCCCGCTCACCGGGGCGTCGATTATCTCTACCTGTTGCTGGGCGGCGATCGCCGCCAGGCGGGCCGGGGTGTCGGCCTCGACGGTTGAATGAATGGCCACCACTGTTCCCGCTCGGGCAGTTGACAGCAGTCCGTCGGGGCCCGTCAGTACCTCGGTCACCTGGGCGTCGTCGCGTACCATCACCGAGATCACCATGGCGTTGGCGGCCACCTCAGCGGGAGAGGCCGCCACCGTGCAGCCTTGGCGGGCGAAGGGTTCGGTGGCAGCCGTCGCCACGTCGAACACGGTCAACCCGCCGGGCCAGTCGATGAGACGACGGGCCATGGGGGCACCGATCTGTCCCAGGCCGATGAAGCCGACGGGATCGGCGGCGGAGGTCATGAGCGGAAGATCTGGCCGCCGTCGACCGCCAGGATCTGGCCGGTCACCCATGCGGCATCGTCAGACAACAGGAACAGACAGGCCCCGACCATGTCGGCGGGAGTTCCGGGCCGCTTGATGGCCAGATCCTTCACGAGACTCTGCACCATTCCTTCTCCCACCTGCTTGCGGGTTGCTTCGGTATCGGTCGGGCCCGGAGCGATGGCGTTGACCCGGATCCCGCGGCCCCCCAGTTCGTGCGCCAGTTGCTGGGTCAGGCCGTTGATTCCCACCTTGGCCAGTCCGTAGAAGCCCGAGTAGAGCCAGGCGGCGGTGGATGACTGGTTGACGATCGCTCCTCTGCCTCGGGCGGTCATGTGGGGCAGGCAGGCTCGAGTGCACAGCAGGGCGCCGTCCATGTTCACACCCATGAACTTGCGGTAGTAGTCCCAGTCCACCGAGACCAGCAGATCGAATTGCATGGTCCCGTAGATGGCGGCGTTGTTGACCAGCAGGTCGATTCCTCCGAAGGCCTCCACGGTCGCGTCGGCCATGGCCACCGTGGAGTCAGGATCGCTGACGTCGACTTGGACATAGGTGGCGGCACCACCACCGACGGCCGCGATCTCAGCGGCGGTGGCGGTACCTCTGGCCTCGTCGAGGTCGGCGATCACCACCGACGCGCCCTCGGCCGCCAGGGCACGGGCGTAGGCCTCGCCGATTCCGCCGGCGGCCCCGGTGACGATGGCGACCTTGCCGTCGAACCTGTTGGTAGTCATGCGTTCTCCTGAGCTGGTTGAAACTCGGGTCCGGGTGGCGTGGCCACCGCCTTGGTCTCGAGGTACTCCTCGAAACCGGTAATGCCCATCTCGCGTCCGATTCCTGAGGCCTTGTAGCCCCCGAAGGGCACGTCGCCGCCGTACCAAACCCCGCCGTTGATGCTCATGGTGCCGGTCCGAATCCGGCGGGCTACTGACCAGGCACGGGTGGGGTCGGCGCTGTGAACGGCGCCCGACAGGCCGTAAGGCGAGTCGTTGGCGATTCGCACGGCGTCATCGTCGCCGTCGTGGCAGATGACGGTGAGTACCGGGCCGAAGATTTCCTCCTGTGCCACGCGGGCCCCGTTGTCGAGGCCGGTGATCAGCGTGGGCTCGATGAAGAAGCCGCGGTCGCGTCCTGGTGGTCGGCCACCGCCGGTGGCGAAGGTTCCGCCCTCCTCCACGGCCAAGCGCAGGTAGGACTCGATGCGGTCGCGTTGACGGGCCGAGATGACCGGTCCGCAGATGGTGCCGGGATCGCTGGGGTCACCGGCACCCAGGGCGGCCATGGTTGCAGCGGTGGCCTCGACCACTTCGTCGTGGAGGTGGCGGGGCACCACCAGGCGGGTGGTGATGGCACAGCCCTGACCGGCGTGGGTGCATGCGGTGAAGGCGGCCAGCGCGGCGGCCGAGGCCACATCCGCGTCGTCGAGGATGATGAAGGCCGACTTGCCGCCGAGCTCCAAGAACACCCGTTTGAGGGTCTCAGCCGCCGAAGCCATCACCTTTCGGCCGGTGGCGGTCGATCCGGTGAACGACACCAGATCGACACGGGGGTCAGCGGCCAGCATCGCTCCGAGTGAGTGGTCCGACGAGTTGACCACGTTGAGCACCCCGGTGGGGATTTCGGTCTCGGTGGCGGCCAGATGGGCCAGGGCGGCGGCTGCCCAAGGGGTGTCGGGTGCCGGCTTGAGCACCACGGTGCAGCCAGCGGCCAGGGCCGGGCCGACCTTGGCGAGGTTGATCTGGTGGGGGAAATTCCACGGTGTGATCGCCCCCACCACACCGGCCGGTTCCCGCAGGACCCATCGGTGGCTGGGAACGCCGGCCGGAGTGGCCGCACCCAGGTCGATGAGCCAACCGTCGTAGCTCTCGGCAAGATCGGCGGCGTAGCCCAGATCCTCAACCGGCGAGTCGAGCTGGGCCAGGGTGGTCAGGAAGCGGGGGGCACCCACCTCGGCAATGGTCAGCTCTCGCAGCTCATCGCTGTGAGACTGCATGGCGTCGCGGAGCTGTCGGAGGCAGCGTGCCCGGAAGGCGGCGTCAGTCGTCCAATTGGTGGTGTTCTCGTCGAAGGCTCTTCGGGCAGCCCCGATGGCGGTGTCCATGTCAGCGGGGACACCATCGGCGGCGACTCCGAGGACCTCCTCGGTGGCGGGGTTGACGGTCTCGAATGTCGAGCTCGATGACGAGCCGACCAGCTTCCCGCCGATCAGGTTTCTATCGAGGTGATCCCGCAGGGCGGTCACGACGGCATCTCCCACAGACCGACAGGCGTGTCGGCCAACCTGTAGTGGCCGGGGAGTTGGCCGGCTCGCACCGACTGTTCCATCCGGGCCCGCATGCCGTCGGACAGGGTGCCGTCAGTCATCATCTCCATGAAAAGCGAAGCGGCGTTGCCGAAGTCGAACCAGTCGCGCTGCCAGGCCCATTGGTAGTTGCCCCCGTACAGGAACCAGCTTCCCCCTATTCCGGCCACCTCGTAGTTGGACCCATCGGTCCGCTTGGCTCCTACCGCGATTTGGCGCCAGAACCCCACCACCATGCCTTTGGCCTCGTCGATCAGGATGTGCTCGTAGGGGTACTCCCAGCCGTCGAGGCCTCCCATCTCCAGGCCCAGAGCGATCGAGCGGATCTCATCACGGCCTACGGCCATGAAGTTCTCCTTGGGGCCGTAGTTCCAGCCGTAGGTGGCGTCCTCGGTGTACATGAGGGCCATGTCCTCCCAGTTGCCGGCAGCTTCGGCGTCCCGGTTGGCCTGCAACCAGCGTTGCACCATCTCTTCGAGTTCGGCACGGGGATAGGCGGGCATGGTGGTGGTTCCTTTTTGAGTGAGATACGTGTGGGTAGAGATGCGCCAGCGGAAGGGCGCAAGGGATCTGAACGGGATCGAGGTGTGAGCTGAGCCGATGTCGGGGTCAGTCGTCCTCGACGATGGACAGGGCGTGGGTGGGGCAGTACCGCACGGCGGCTTCGGCCCGTTCGCGTGCGTCCTCGCGTGGGCGCTCATCGAGAATCGTCATCTCGCCCTTCTTGGACACCGAGAACAGGCTCGGAGCCTCGCTTTCACACACCCCGTGGCCCTGGCACAGGTCGCGGTCCACTGCGATCCTCCAGCCCGAGCCGCGGGTCGACACCGGGCCAGCGGCCGACCTTGCTGGCTCTTCGCCCGCAGCGGTCGGAGAGCCGTCTCCGGTCGACGGGGTCCGCCGCTGGTACCGGACCAGGCACGGCTGGGCGAGCTGGACCACCATCTTGGAGTGGTCGTTGTGGTAGCTGTCGAGGGGTTGAGCGGCCTCAAAGGTCCACTCCCTCAGCAACACCGAGAAGATCGCCTTGAGCTGCATCATGGCGAAGCTGGCCCCCACACAGCGGTGGCGACCAGCACCAAAGGGAATCCAGTTCCACGGATTGGCCAGGTCAGCGCCCGGGTCCTCGAGATAGCGCCCGGGCCGGAACACGTCGGCGTCACCGAACGCCTCGGGCAAGCGGTTCGAGATGGCGGGGCTGGCCGCCACCATCTTGCCGGCCGGGATTCGGTAACCGGCCACCTCCAGGTCGACGTTGGCCACCCGCATGAGGATGATCAGGGGCGGGTGGAGGCGCAGGGCTTCCTTGATGGCACTCTCCAGGCGGGGCATCTCCCGCAGGGCCTGATAGCTCACTTCGGTTCCGTCGGCGTACAGCTCGTCGAGCTCGGCCACCACGGCGGCCATTTCCTGGGGATTACGGAGCAACTCGATGAGGGTCCACGCTGCGGTGCCAGAGGTGGTGTGGTGGCCGGCGAACATCATCGAGATGAACATGCCGGTGATGTTGTCGGTGTCGAAGCG
>CAUJFC010000122.1 GCA_963169755.1 Actinomycetota bacterium
GCAGAAGGAGGGCAAGAAGCGAATGAAGAACATCGGCCGGGTCGAAGTACCCCAGGAAGCCTTCGTGAGCGCCCTCAAGCTCGACGACTGACACCGACCCGGTTCGGGGTCGTTGGCACTCGGTAGCATCGAGTGCCAACGATTGACTTCGAGGTTGGCCATGCTCGATGAGAGAAAAGCATCGATCCTCCGGGCCGTGGTGGAGGGCTACATCGAGACCGCACAGCCCGTGGGGTCCGGGCACGTGGCCAATGCCCCTGGGGTGACGGTCTCCTCGGCCACCGTGCGCAACGAGATGGCCGCCCTGGAGAGCGACGGCTACCTGGCCCAACCCCACACATCTGCGGGGCGCATACCCACCGAGAAGGGCTACCGCTACTTCGTGGACACCCTGTCCGAACCGGTGCTGGACCGGGCTTCGGCTCAGCAGATACGGGCGTTTTTCGACCGTACCCATGGTGAGATCGAAGAGATGCTGGCCGCCACTACCCGTCTGCTCAGCGGCCTGACCAACTCGGCGGCGGTGGTGGTCAGGCCCGGTCACGAGTCAAGCCCGGTGCGGACCGTGCAGATCGTGGGCCTGGCACCCTCCACTGCTCTGTTCGTAGCGGTCCTGGCCGACGGCTCGGTAGAGAAGGCCACTGTCGAGCTGCTCGTAGAGGCCGACGAGGCGGTGCTGGAAGCGGCGGCCAGACACCTGGCCACCCACCTGACCGGCCGACCTCTGGCCACCCTGGCCCAGGTGCCGCCAGCTCTGGAGACCACGGTCGAGGCAGTGGTTGCCCGGGTGCGACTTGCCGGGGTATCGGCCAGCGCTGACGAGCAGGTCTTCGTGGGTGGGGCAGCGTCGATGGCGGCATCATTCGAGGCCGTCCACACCATCCGCTCGGTGCTGTCGATCCTCGAGGAGCAGTTGGTGGTGGTCTCTCTGCTGCGCGACGTGGTCGATCGGGGTCTGTCGGTCGCCATCGGTAGCGAGACCGGCATGCAGCCCCTGGCCGAATGCTCCCTGGTGGTGGCGCCCTACACGGTCGACGGCGAGCAGGTCGGCACAGTCGGAATCCTCGGGCCCACCCGTATGAACTACCCCCAGGCGCTCGCCGCGGTGGCCGTGGTCGGCCAGCGTCTCGGGCACCGACTGAGTGAAGGCTGACGTGACCACCGACTACTACGAATTGCTCGAGATCGACCGCGGCGCCACCGCTGAAGAGATCAAGAAGGCCTACCGGGTGGCGGCCCGGCGCTATCACCCCGATGCCAATCCCGATGACGCCGAAGCCGAGGCCCGGTTCAAAGAGGTGGCAACCGCGTATGAGGTGTTGAGCGACCCCGACAAGCGGGCCCATTACGACCGCTTCGGGGCCGACGGCCCAGCCATGGATGATCCCTTCGGCTTCAATGGAGGCCTCGGAGACCTGTTCGGGGCGTTCTTCGGTGGTGGCGGCGGCTTCGGCGGATCCCGCAGCGGACCCCAGCCGGGCCCCGATCTGGAGACCACGGTCACCATCGACTTCGAGGCGGCGGTTTTCGGCACCACCGAGCCGGTGACCGTCCGCACGGCTACCGCCTGTGAGACGTGCGAAGCCACCGGAGCCGCCGAGGGAACTCACGCCGAAACCTGTTCGCAGTGCGGCGGCGCCGGACAGGTTCGTCAGGTCCGCCAGTCGATTCTGGGCCAGATGGTCACCGCCGCTCCGTGCCCGGTGTGCTCGGGCTCCGGTCAGGTGATCGCCAACCCCTGCGGGGACTGCGGAGGAGAGGGCCGAGTCATCGGTGACAAGACCTACACCGTCGACATTCCTGCCGGGGTCGACACCGGGTCAACTCTGCGTCTGACCGGAATGGGAGCCGCCGGCCTGCGGGGTGGCGGCATGGGCAACTTGTTCGTACACGTGCGGGTTCGCCCTCACAGCCGTTTCGAGCGTCACGGCACCGACCTGGTTCACCAGCTGCACCTGCCGGTCACCCAGGCAGCGCTCGGAGCCGTACTCTCCTTCGAGACCCTCGACGGCGATGAGGAACTGGTTGTACCCCGAGGTACCCAGACGGGACGGACGTTCCGTCTACGAGGCAGGGGAGTACCCCATGTCCGGGGTAGGGGTCGGGGAGACCTGCTGGTCGAGGTGGTGGTCGACACCCCCGTGGACCTGTCCGAAGAAGCCGAGGAAGCCCTGCGTCGACTGGCAGCAGACCGCGGCGAGGACGTGGCGCCGGCCGAGAAGGGGTTCTTCTCGCGTATCAAGTCGGCCTTCAGCTGAGTTCTGAACGAGGGCCAGGTGACCATTTCCGACGGTCCGCTGGTGTTCGTGGACGATCTCGACCGTCCTGTACTGAGCGACGAGGATCACCATCATCTGGCTCGGGTGCGCCGTATACGCGATGGTCAGCCGCTGGTACTCGGAGACGGCCGGGGTAGGTGGCGTCCGGCCCGCATGGCCGGCAGTTCACCCGAGCCCACCGCAGACAGTTCCGCTGTGGAGCGTCCCACCCCGGAACTGACGGTGGCGTTTGCACTGGTCAAGGGCCACAAGCCCGAGTTGGTGGTCCAGAAACTGACCGAGTTGGGCATGGACCGCATCGTGGCCTTCGAGGCCGCCCGGTCTGTGGTTCGCTGGTCAGCCGACAAAGCGACCACCAACCGGGATCGCTGGCAGCGGGTGGCCCGCGAGGCCGCCATGCAGAGCCGGCGGTTGTGGGTACCAACCGTCGAGCCGATCAGCAGCTTCGTCGAGGTTGCGTCCCGACCGGGCGCCTGTCGAGCCCAAGTTGGCGGCGGTCGTCTCGAGCTTGGTCAGCTCGTGATGGTCGGCCCCGAAGGCGGTTGGGACTCGGCCGAGCTGGACGTCGACATTCCTGACGTCAGCCTGGGTGACGGAGTGCTGCGAGCCGAGACGGCGGCCATTGCCGTCGGAACTCTTCTCAGCGCTTTGCGCTTCGGGCTGATCGAGGCGGGATCCGGTTGATCAGGCGGGGCCGTCGAGTACCGGAGCCCCCCTCAGCAGAATGCCCATCTCGGCCAGCCGCTCACCGGCTCGCTCGCTGGGTGTGTCGAGAATGCAGGCGATAGCCCGCAGGTCATCGCGTCGGATGGTGAGCACCCGACCGTTGAAATCTTGACGCTGCAGCTGGATCATGGCGATGTAGCGACGCAGCATCTCGCCGGTGGGGCCGCCGACCTCATCTAGACGGGCCAGGTCCAGAACCACCTTGCGCGGGGCGGCCGGAGCCGGTGCCGTGAGGTCCAGGTACGAGTCGGATTCGGCCCTAGGGTCGTCATCGTCACGCGGCAGCAGCTGATCGGCCGGCACCTGGTACACCCGGGCCAAGCGGTGGAGACGGGGAACCGAGATGGCGCGTTCACCCCGTTCATAGGCCCCGAGCACCGAGGCCTTGAACTCCTGATCCGAGAGCTCTTCGGCGTCCTGCAATGAAAGTCGCTTCTGCCGGCGGATGGCACGGAGGCGTTCGCCGACGGCTCGGGCGTAGTCGGCGGATGCGGGATCGAGTTCAGCGTCAGCGGCCATGGTCGCTCCTGTGGGACGGGCGTCGCTACGCAACGCGCTCACCTGAGACAATAACTCACGCAGAGCGGTATGTCACGAACCGTGGTGATGTTGCCGTGATAGGGCCCTACTTCGTCACTCAGGGTGGTATCTGGTGCTGCCTGGGCGGCACTCATGAGGCTGACCACCACTGGGGGGCCTACCCTTCGATCGTGGCGTTCGGGGTCTACCTCCACGTGCCCTTCTGTCGGCACCGCTGTGACTACTGCGCCTTCGCGACTTGGACTGATCGTCACCACCTCGAGGCCCGATACCTGGAGGCTTGTCGACGCCAGGTGGCGGAGGCGGCCCACGCCCTGCCCCCGGTCACCAGCGTGTTCGTGGGCGGGGGCACGCCGTCGCTGGTGGACCCCGACGCCCTGCTCGCCGTGCTCGCCGAGGTGCCGCTCGCCGACGGCGCCGAGGTCACCGTGGAGTGCAACCCCGACGACCTGACCGACGAGCGGGCGGCGCGCTACGCCGCCGGCGGCGTCACCCGGCTGTCGCTCGGTGTGCAGTCCCTGGTGCCCGAGGTGCTGGCCACCCTCGGCCGCGAGCACGACCCGGCCAACGTCACCCGCGCCGTGGCCGCCACCCGTCGGGCCGGGCTCGACCTCAACGTGGACCTGGTCTACGGCGCCGCCGGCGAGACCCCCGAGCAGTGGGCCGCCACCGTCGAGGCGACGGTGGCCCTGGCCCCCGACCACGTGAGCGCCTACGCGCTCACGGTGGAGGCCGGGACCCCGCTGGCCGCCGACCCGGCCCGTCACCCCGACGACGACACGCAGGCCGACCAGTACCTCTACGTCACCGAGGCGCTGGGGGCGGCCGGCTACGAGTGGTACGAGATCTCCAACTGGGCCCGGCCCGGCCACGAGTGCCGCCACAACCTCCTGTACTGGACCGGTGGCGAGTACCTCGCCGTGGGGTGCGCGGCCCACGGCCACCTGGGTGGGCGCCGGTACTGGAACCACCGCACCCCCGAGCGCTACCTGGACGCGGTGGAGGCGGGACGCTCCCCGGAGTCGGGCGCCGAGGAGCTGGAACCCGCCGAGCGGGCCGCGGAGAGCCGGCAGTTGGCCATCCGGACCCGGTACGGGGTGGCGGCCGGGGAGGTCGACGACGGTGCGCTCGCCGACCTGTCGGGCCTGGTGGCGCGCACCGACGACGGCCGCGTCGTGCTCACCCCCGCCGGTCGCCTGTTGGCCAACGAGGTGGCCATCCGCATCGGGTGACGCGGTCACGGGGCGGCTCGGCCCCCCGGGTCGATCAGTCGGCGGCGTCCTTGCGGGTGTCGAGCACGGCGTCGCGGAGGGCCTTGATGGCCGACTCCACGCTGTCGCGAACCGTGTCGATGACGTCGGTCGCCGTGTCCTTGGAGTGGCCGAGCTGCGTCTTCACGTCCAGCCACTGGTTGCGCAGGTCCTCCCGGAGCGGGCCGAGCCGATCCTGGGCCTCCAGGGCGGCCAGGTGCGACTGCACCTCGATGTCCTCGATCCGCCCCTGCCACTGCTCGACCTGGGCCTCGGTGAGCTTCTCGCGCAACCGGCGCTGCTCGGCCTCGAGCTTGTCGATCTGGGCTTCGAGCTTGCTGATGCGTTCCTCTGCGGTGGTCACGGGGGCATCGTCGCGCCGATGGCCGAGGCGAGGTAGGGGACAAGGTCCCCGGCGGTCTGGCGGCCTGGCGGCTCGGGGGCGGGGCGGATCGGTGGCCCGGCGCCACCGATCCTCACCGTCAGCCCAGGATGGTGGCCACCTCGGCGAGGGAGGCGAGGCGGCGGCAGTCCAGGGCCGGGCGTAGGTCGAACGGGTCGATGAGCACCGGCTCGATGCCCGCCGCCCGGGCCCCGTCCACGTCGTAGTGGTAGGCGTCGCCGATGTGCACCGCCCGGTCGGGGGTCAGGCCGACCACGTCGAGCGCGAGCTCGAAGATCCGCGGG
>CAUJFC010000123.1 GCA_963169755.1 Actinomycetota bacterium
CCGACCGGCGGACGTCGAACTGCGCACGACTCTTGAACGCGACCCGAAGCACTTCGCCAGTAAGGCCATCGGCTCGGTCTGGACCCACCCTCCGGGCAAGCCAGCTGAGATGTCCCCTCTCCACGCGAGTGTCACCGTGAGGTCGACCGGGCCCTCAGCCAGGGGGTTACGGTCCGGTCCCATCGCCGGGCAATGACTCGCTCTACGCGTGGCCTTGTGCCTGTTGCCGCACCTGTCGCGCTCAGTGTTGGGACCGGCAGGGACGCTTCTGTCTTGAAGGAAGCCTGGATACCTCGACTCGCGTGTGACGAAGCATCCTGCCGGACCCGGACCCACCGGACGGCCATCCAGCAGGAGCAAGCATCATGACCGAACCCGTCGCCGGGATCGACCCGCACCAGAAGACCTTCACCCTCGGCATCGTCGACTCGCTCGGTGTCGAAAGCCACGTCGAGACCTTCGACAACAGCGCCGTCGGCTACACCGCGGCGATAGACACTTTGACCACACTCGGTGTTGGCCGTGTCGGGATCGAAGGCTCAGCGAGCTGGGGATCCCACGTTGCGGTCGCGCTGGTCGCTGCCGGCTTCGACACCCGCGAGGTGCCGCCATCGCGGACCGCTATGCAGCGCCGATCGCGTCGCCTCGACAAGACCGATGCCGTCGACGCCATCTCTACGGCTCGTGCTCTGCAGGCCGAACCGGGCCTCGGTCCGGTCCAGGCGCTCGACGCCTACGACCCGCTGGTGGCCAAGATCGAAGCCGTGCTCGAACACCGCCATGCCCTGGTCGCAGCACGCACCCTGTTGTTGCACCAGGCTGGCGATCAGCTCTCCAAGCTGCCGCCCGAGATCCGCGATCAGCTCGAGCCGACCGGCAAGATCGAATCGCGTCTGCGTCGTCTCGAAACCATTGTGGTCACCGGAGCAACGACGCCCGCTGGCGACTACCGGCTCGCATGGCTGCTCGACTTCATCGACCAGGACCGCGCCTCGCGACGAGAGGTGCGCCGGCTCGAACGCCTCATCGACGGTCTGCTGGACGAGCACGGAACGTCGCTGCGTGAGGAGCCAGGGATCGGGCCGATCGCCGCGGCGACGCTGCTCACCGAGGTCGGCGACCCGACCAGGTTCGCGACCGAATCGAAGTTCGCCCGCTGGAGCGGCACCGGCGCAGTCGCGCTGTCATCAGGCGAGGGCGACGGCCAACCCACCCGTCACCGTGTGGACTTCCGCGGCAACCGAACCGTGAACTCGGTGCTCTACATCGCGTCGATCACCCAGTCCCGCGACCGCCCCGACGCCCGCGACTACCTCGCACGCAAGACCGCTGAAGGCAAGACCTCACGCGAGGCCCGCCGCGCCCACAAGAGGCACCTCGCCAACCGCGTCATCCGTCGAATGTGGAAGGACGAACAGGCCCGTCGAAGCCGCCTTCAGTCAGCAGCTTGACAAGGAAGCGTGCGGCAGTCCCCTTGTGTCAATTGCGGAGCGTAATGGCCTTATGTGGAAGGACGAACAGGCCCGTCGAAGGCGTCTGCAGCCAGCAGCTCGACAAGGAAGCGCGCGGCAGTCCCCTGCGCTCCTACTCGGAGTTCACCAGGCGGCGAGCACGCTATCCCACCCGTATTGCGGCTGCTTGGGCACGTAGATTACATCGGCGCGACCATCGTTGTACTTATCGCTAGTGTCATTCGAGTTAGTCAGCTCGTAGCAATCCCTACAAATTGATCCGCCCAACGTCGTTACGAAGTTAGTCTCGGCCAGTTTGTTAATAATGTGATTGGCGGCACCTTCAGGGAGATAGTGCTTCTTTCCTGAGCAACCGCCCCCGTCGTTCAGGTCACGATGCGTCGTTGCCAAGACGTAGTTCTTTCGCGCATTATTATAGAGAGCGACCCCAGAATTGTCCTTATAGATTCGCATGTGCCAGAAATCACCGCACGGTCCAATGTACTCGTTCTTTCGACCCCCGTCTCCGTCCCAATGGAACTGCCCGCTGCCACCGGTCGGCGAGTCCCGTAAGAAGAGGTGCAACTCGCCGCTACTCCATGGGTAACCGATAGCGTGAATCAGGTCGTTAACGCTCGCCTCGGTCAAATTCGGCCCCACGAATACAACCGTAATTGGCCAGTCCGGCCTTCTGAGATTGCGATCGTAATCGTAGTTTCGATACCGGTCCTCGCCGTCATCAATGTAGATGTAACACGATGTGCAAATCACCGCACCGAGCACGGCCAAAAACAATACCCGCAGGCGAGCGCTAGCACCCATAGCGAAGATCCTCGCTCCAAGCAGACACACCCAGCACCACTCGATCGCGAACGTCGACGTATATCTCTAGGGACCGAGTCGATCTGCGCACTTCGAGAGCATGCCGGGACGGTACCTGGCTAGCCGGCACACCATCCGCCGCCATGATCGTCGTGACGGGGCCAGCTTCCTGGTCCGGGCCATCAGTGATGATCTCGGGGAGGCTACTGCTGACCTCCTGTGGCTCTTCGAAGATGAGTATCAGGCTGTAAGTACGGTACTGAACTCCGTCGTGACGCCGTGTACCCGCTCGGGACTCTGCGATCGGGGCAGACAAGAGATCCTTCAGTTCCGCGCTTGAACGCGCTATCTCCAACGCGACGGCGTATTCTCCCTCAATAGGCTCGATCTGGCGAGCGGGCGGCGGACCAGAGGCTTGGCGCTCGCGCGGGATTCCAAACTTGGGGTCATCCGGCCGTCCGAATGCCTGAGGGTTCTCCCTCTCGGGCTCGTGCCCTGGATAGTCAGAAGCAATGCATCCACCGTCTTCATAGGACACCGCTTCCTTGGCGTCATTCGTGCCAGCTACAACCCGGTCGCCGTCAGAGGAACTGCAAGCGCCGAGGATCATGAGGCTGAGGAGGATTGCCATCGTGCGATGGCACGCGCTGCCAGTAGTCATTACCTCTGCCCTCCAATGCCTGCTCACGCTTGACTCAGATCCCAGTAGGTGCTCGTTAAAGCCATGCGACCGGCCAGAGCTACGTACTGCCCGTCGGCGGCCAGTTCAGCTATCCAAGTGGAGCCATCAGCAGTAGCTTGATCGAGAATGATGCATGAAAGTCCGGCCTGCGCAGAAACCGGATCGCCCCACTCCAAGAAGAGGCAACCGACTTGGCTGGCTATTCCCCGGACGCGCAAGGCGTTGGACTCGGGGCTTCGCAGTACCTCAAGGGCAAGAGTCTCTCGGTCGCCTGTGTTCGCTAGAGTGGCGCCATAATCGATGAGCTCTTGACTTGTGGGTTGACGGAAAAGCACGTCGACAATGACTGCGTGGATGAAGTCTGCATCCGTATTGCCTGCGTACTCAAAATACTCGCTACTTGCAATAAGGTGCGATTCAACAGCCAGAAGATCTCCAGTTGCGGATATCCCTGCCTTAGCGTCCGACATTTCGGATGAGGTGGGCCAACGGTACAGGTAACGCCCGTACTGCGCAGAAATGTAGCGGTCGAGGAACGCATCAGAGGAGAGAAGGAACTCGATGAACGTTTGAGGAGATGACGACGCAACGAGAGCTGCTCCCGACGAGAGCTCGCTAGCGGTAGCAGGGCGGAGGACGAAGTCCCGGTAGACGCGATCGACCCACTTCTCATCAGCGGTCACGGGACTACCGACCGTCAGCGTAGTAACGCCCTCAGGACTACCAGCACAGGCCGATAGGCCCACGCAGGCAAAGAGCAAGACGGCAAGGGGCCAAACCAAGCGTCTCAATCTCACCCCTCACGTATACGGTGGTGAGTCGCTCACCCTGCCAGATCGTCGAGAACCTACATCGGGCCTCTCAACTGGTCAAGCCTCCTTACCGTATGAGTCCCAGGACGTGGTGGGAATCGGGTCCACCGTGAGGTGAGCCAGCGGCGTGATCCTGGATGTGTGCCGACCGAAGTGGACATCAAGGAGAACACGCCGATGGCTCGGTCTGAGTTTGCCGTTTCCGACCTGCTCGACGCGCTGCGCGTCGGGGAGGGCACCGACCTCGTAACGCGAGCTGGCCCAGTGGGCGCTCCAGCAGCTCATCGACGGAGAGGCGACCGAGAAGATCGGTGCCGACCCGTGGGAACGGACACCGGACGGGTGACGCATCGCAACGGGACCCGCCCGAAGGTGCTCTCGACCCAGGCCGGCGACCTGGCCTTGGCGATCCCGAAGCGGTGCAAGGGCTCGTTCTTCCCTGGGCTGCTCGAGCCACGGCGACGCATCGACCAGGCGTTGTACGCGGTGGTGATGGAGGCCTATGTGAACGGGGTGTCGACCCGTTCGGTCGACGACATCGGCCCGCCGCTACCTCTCCGAGGGCTCGATCGCCGAGCTCACCCAGGTGCGCGACACTCCCTCAGATCAGCCCGCCATCGCAGGCTGAACACATCGAGGACCACGTTCTCGATTCCCACCACACCATGGGCCGCTGTCCTGACTGCTCGGGACGTTGCCATGGGCGCACTGGTTCAGCCAGACCGGCTACACGGCCACCCGCCAAGCGATCTTCCAGTGGGATCGACTGGTACAACTCATCGGAGACTTAGCTCGTGTTTCAGACGTCCCCACTTCCCACCGATGAACCTGTAGGACAGGCAGAGCCGCAGTTATCGCCAAGGGAGTTGAACGGACGACACGACAACGACATCAGCAAAGTTCGGAGATGGGTATCGGCTTCGGTGTCAGTGGCGCCCCGGAAGCACGCAGCGTTCCGGTCCTGGGTGACCGGAGTGCTCCTTCCGGCAAGATCGGTTGACGGTCAGCGTGCGCGAGGTCATGTGGGGCGGCCGGAGTCACGACCGCGTATCTCACCGCGCAACTCCGTGGGATGGGGCGGGACCAGAGGGACAGAACGGGCGCAACGGTCCGAAAGAACGGCAAGTCAGGGGACGGATTGGTACGGAACGTCACACTGCTCGCCGGGCTCTTAATCCACAGGTTGGGGGTTCGAATCCCCCGGGGCGCACAGTTCGGAAGCCCCTGCTCATGCAGGGGCTTCCGCCGTTTTCGGGCCTCGGTGCCAGGGGGCGTATCAGCGCCGCTTGCGCGGTGGCGGCCCGCGATACACCCCCTGATACGCCCTTCCGATACGCCCCAGTCGGCGTACACTCGTGGTCGGAGATCCGATGGCCTCCACCTCGTCATGGCCGTCCCAAACGTTGCAGCAGCGCCTCTAGGGTGCTCGACGAAGGGACGAGGCCCCATGGCACCCTCACCGGAAGAACGGTTCGAGCAACAGGTCGACAGGACCGGCGATCATCACCTCTGGCTCGGAGCCACGAACCCCGAGCGAGCCACGGGCCGCCTGAAGTTTCGTGGCCGTGAGATGACGGCGCACCGCGTCGCCTGGGAGCTCGAACACGGCGAGGCACCGCCGGTTCCAGGGTGCTCCCCTGCCCCATCGAGCCGAGGTGCGTCCGGCCGGACCACCTCGCCATCGAGCACACGACACGCGGTCTGGTGCAGCGGGCGGCTCGAGGTGGCGGCTCCAAACGTGAGATCCGACCAGGGGTCTGGGAGTTGGCAGCTTCAGCTGGAGTCGGCGCCGATGGCCAACCCAAGCGGGTATTTCGCCGCGTGACCGGGACGAAGCAGGAAGCAGCGCGAGCGCTTGCTGAGCTGGTGGCCGGGGTCGGCGATGGCCGAGATGTCCCGGACCGCTCCCAGAAGGGCGTCACGGTGAACCAGCTGCTCGACGGGTACCTCGATCATCTTCGCGATCACAAGGGCCGCCGCCACTTGAGGGACTCGTACCCTGAACCAGCGGATTAAAAGCCCGAGGAGCAGTGTGTCGTTGCGTACCGATCCATACCCTGACCTGCCGTTCTCTTGGAAGCGCTCCTCCCGTTCTGTACCTCTGGACCCACCTCGTACCACCGAGTTACGCGGTGAGATACGCGGTGGGAGCGGGTGCGAGGTGCGCGGTCTGGTCCCTGAGGGACGGATCGTTTCGGGCCATGCGCGGCCGACGAGACCGACGCGGGGCTGGCAGCCCCCGTGTACGGGAAGAGTTCCTTGGCTGCCCTAGGCTATCGCTGAGGCCAGAAGGCGCCCCGGGCAGGCCACTCGACTGCCCAGTATGCTTCATGCTTCCCTCATGACGAGAGCGATTTACGTGCGCGACCGGTTGAGCCTTGTTGCGGTGGGTTTGGTTGTCGCGCTCGTGAGTGCTGCATGTGGCGAGGGGAGCGCGGGTGGCGGGTCGCCAGTCGAAGGGCCGGCTCAATCGTTCGATGTTCCGGTCGGTTTGGGAACCGCCGGTCCGATCGCTGCGGGAGATGCCTGGCTGGTGGGGGTGGCAGAGGAACCGTTCAGCATCGAGAAGCCTTCGACCGTAGCGGCAATCCATCTCGCATCCGAGAAGGTGACGACCGTGAGCGGCCCTCTTGATGAGCACGGGACGCCGGTGGCCCTGTCGAGTCTCGTCGCTGCTGGAGATCGCTTTGTCGGTGTCGGCGACCTCTGTGTTCCGCCCGGTGGCGGCGAGGGATGTCAGGGCGACCGGGTGCTCGTTGAGTTCGATCCGGCGATCCAGACCTGGACCGTCAACAAGTTCCCCATACCGATCGTGGGGCCGGTCGACGGCGCCTTCGTCGTAAACAGCGATTTGGTCCTGGTGGAGTCGGACGGGCGTCGGGTTCGGGTCGCTCGCCAGGGGTCTGAGGGGTGGAGGTCCGTCGCCGAGATGGACACAGCAGCGCGTACGCTGCCCTGCGTCGGGGGCGGCTCGCTCTGGCTCTTCGTTCGGACAAGCGGAGACGGCAGCACCGACGGGGAGAGCGAGGTGACGGCGCTCGACACCACCTACTCGCTCACCCGTGTCGATCTCGAAGGTGGCGGGACCGAGTCGGTCGATCTGCCGGAGATCGCCGGTTACTTCGGTGGGGTGACCACATCGTTCGGCTGTGACGGCCGAGGCCCAGTTGTGGCGACGACGCCGCCGGGTGAGGTCCCGCCGCCCGAGTCCGATCGAAACGAGATGGAAGCTGCCCTGACCGGACTTCAGGTCTTTTCGTTGGCCGAGGACGGCTGGAGGCAAGACCGAGTGAACGCGATCTCGGGCGCCACGGTCAGCGATCAGATCGTCTCCGGGGAGCAGGCCCTACTGCTCGCCGCCGAACTCGATCGGAGCGGCATGAACCATCCGATCGCCGTTGTGCTCGGGGAGAGTGCCGGCGAAGAGGTCGCAAGAGACGGCACCGATAAGTACCTTTGGCGTGGCACGGGCGGTGACCTGATCCGGATCTTCGATGCTGGGGACCGACGCGTAGCGGAGCTGATCGAGGTCGGGTCATGAGGCCATTACGACGACTGGCGGTCGCAGCGGTCATGGTCATTGCCGTCTTGCCATTTGAAGGCGCTACTGCGCATGCAGCTCCATCCCAATACCTCGCTCACTCGCACGTGGCAACGTGGAATATATGGAGAGGCGCAGGAAATGCCTACAACGGAGTCAATGGTGTCGTTGCTCCGTTTGGCGGAAGTAACACGGTTCAGTCGAGAATCAAGGCTCGCTGGCCGCGCTCATCCTCCAGCCCTCCATGGCGCGCAGCCACCTCTCTCGGCGCACGACATTCCGGGCGATGGTCCGCCCCGGTTGCCGGCGCTCAGGTTACACGCAGCGCCCTCTAAGCACAGGTTCTGCGAACTCAACTTGCCGCCCCGCTAGCGGGGAATGCTCACTATTTCTCATCAATGTTCAAGATCAATTAGATTAAACAGGCTTCGCTTCATCGCCACACGTTTCGTAGCGTCAAGGACGACTTGATTAACTTCTATCACACCGACAAGGGATCCACGGCTTTCTAAATCAGACCAAGGCATTGTGGCCAGGCATTCTAGGATGTTATCCGGCAGAAGATATACAGCGAATCTAGACTCATAGTCGTCCATATCATCGTTGAATGGGCAATCAAAAAACCGTCTGTCCATTATATTCAACGACCATCAACCTGGGTACATCATAGAAATCCCTATACTTGATAGGCAGCCATGTTTCCATCACTGAATGCGACCAGACTTTGGAACTGGGTTCGCAATCCACTCGTCCGGAAACGGGCATGGCCCCGGTCCAAGGCAAATGTGGCTCTCCTGTTGCTTCCGTGGGTCAGTTCCGGCCGGGTAGGGGTGGGCAGTGGCCGCCTCGGTCGAGCAGGCAGAGGGCGATGAGGTTGTCGGTGGAGCGGAATCCGTAGGCGATGCGGGTGAGCAGCCGGAGCTTGGTGTTCACAGACTCGGTGAGGCCGTTGGACAGTCCGTGGGTGACCGAAGCGATGATCCCGGTGCGGTGCTTGTTGATTCGGTGGTAGAGCGCGACGAAGGCGGGGATCTGGCAGCGGCGGGCCCACTGGAGCCAGGCGTCGAGCAGGGCGACGGCTTCGTCGCCGCGGTGGGCGAACACGAGGCGGAGCTGTTCTTTGAGCAGGTAGGCTCGGTAGAGGGGGGTGTTGTGGCGGGCGATCCAGGCGAGCTTGGCCTGTTGGCGTTCGGTCAGGTTGTCGGGGTTCTTCCACAGGGCGTAGCGGCAGCCCTTGAGGTGCTTGGCTCGTCCGGTGAGGCCGAGGCGGCGCATCGTGTTCCAGATCCAGCGGCGCACCACGTCGAGGGCGTCGGTGGCCCAGCGCACGATGTGGAAGGGGTCCAGGCACAGCTCGGCGTTCGGGCACGCCGCGAGGGCGACTTCGCCTATCCACTCGGCGGCGTCGGCGCTGATGAGCGCGATGTTGGCGGCGCGTTCGGGACCGAGCAGCTCGAAGAACCCGTTGAGGGTGGCCTTGTCGTGGCCTGCGGCGGCCCACACCAGCCGCCCGGTGTCGTGATCGACGACGACCATCAGATACTTGTGGCCGCGGCGATAGGAGATCTCGTCGATCCCGATGCGCACCAGCCCGTCGAAAGGATCGTGCGCCGCTCGGCTGTCGGCGACGACCCGGGCAGCGATCGCTCCGACGGTGCGCCACGCGATGCGCATCAACTCGACCACCGCGGTCTTGGACGTGTGGGTCACCAACCAGGCCACCTGGTCATCGAAGGACCGGGTGTGGCCGGCGCCGTGACGGGCCCACGGCACCGCGGCGACCGTCACCCCATGGACTCGGCAAGACACCCTGGGCGCCTCGGCTTCGATGAACACCTTCGTCGTGCCGGCGTCAAGAGCCCGCCAGCGCCGCCGACCGTCGCCCTGGTCATACCGGCCGGCCTTGGCCCCGCAGATCCCGCAGCGGCGACGGGCGTTGCGGCGCAGCCGGCACGCCACCACGATCACCTCGCCGTCCTCGCGGACGTCTTCGATCACGGTGTCGCGTTCGAGTCCGACCGCCCGCGCCCATACCCTCTTGGATTGCACCCCGTTGCCCTCGCCTTCGCTTGCCAGCCTTCGTCAGCCGGAAAGCCAAGCAGGACAACGGGGTGCACCCGTTCACACCCTCAGATCACACCCACAGATCGGGTCGGAGAGCCGCAAATGTTTACGTGCCGTTCGTTAATGACGCCGGAACGTGTCAACTCCGGCGCTATGTCGACCGTTCCACCTGAGACACGGATCTCACCAGCAGTGGATGAGCGTATAGAACCATGTGGCACATAAGCCGCAGCATCGTCGACCGTTAGTGAGTTCCAGCAGCCAGTGCGCGGTGTCCGGCCATGATGGCCGGTGCACTCACCTAACCGCACTGACTGCTGGAACTCACTCACCCCGAGGGCCGGATAGCAGGCCGAGGCTTCCGGAACCTGGCCAACTACCGGCTCAGGATCCTGCTCGCCGGCGGCACAAACCCCACCTGCCAGACTCCAACCGTCACGACCATCCGCACCCGCGACCCAGGTTAGTCGCGTAGAACCGCGTTAGGTGAAGTAGCCGCTAGAGAAGGCTACCCATTCTTCCCGTTTCGTTGATAGTGTGACCTCACTCCAGTGGCGCCCGCCATACCAGTAATAGTCTGTCCGTTCGCCTTCGCGCTCAAAGACCTCCGGCAACAGACCGAAGCTCGGGAAATTGTACTCTGGTATCTGGGCGAATATTTTCCGCACAGCGAACGTCTCAAATATGTAGTTCAGAAAGAGACCCACGGACTCAATAACACACGTATCAAATCGCCCGTCGAAACTGAGGCGCTGCACTGCGAAAGTGCAGTGGCCAGCGTTTGCATCGTAGTCGTACGCAACACAATAGGACCCGAGCCGATTGGTGTCCGTTCGTGCAACGACGAACTCCGCCAAGGAGCCAGCGGACAGACCCTTCACGAACTCGTCCATGCTCGGAGTTCGGCCACGATATCGCCATCGGTATCCATTAGTGGGTTCGAGCGCGGCAAAGTAGAGCTGCTCGTAGTCGGCAGGAAGAATAGGACGCATGTAGTACGAGTCAGTCCGATACTCAGCCCGCTTGAAACTTGGGAATGCAGCGACTGAATCTCCGACAGCATCAAGTAAGTCGCCCAACTCGCCGAGAGTCCGAGCAGCAAGAACTGCTTCTCGACTTATGCCTGGCGACGCCATCGCCACGGCTATACGGAGGATCTTTCGATCTGCTGCAGTGAGCGTGCCGTGCGATGTGATGTCAAAAGCCGCGGTCGCAGAAGGTGGGATTCCCGGGACCCGTGATACGATATCGTTCAGCGTCATGAGGGAAGCGGGGCGTGCCAGTCACCGTCGATGAGCTGCAACTCGAAGCTCTCGGTTTGGAAAATCTCTTCAAGCTTAAAGCACTGCCTGGGGCTCTCGACCAGCACAGTGCTACCTGGCACTGTCTCCAATCCGCCGGGCACAGATGCTGTGACTGGTACTTCGTCCGTCGATTCCGGCAAGCAGTACTCTCCCGTGTACTTGACGGTCGCGGTGTCGTCGGTGCGATTGAGAACGGTTGCGGTGACGCTCACGATCTCAACCTCGGGCTTTGGTTTGGGGCCCAGCGCCGCGGCTTCTTCGATCGCATCAACTGACTCACGCTGTGCCGGCAGGACAACATCACGAAGGGTGGTGTAGTCGGACTGCAGGAAGGCAGTCACCATGGCTACTGCGACTTCTTCAGGGTCTGATCTGTCCAGCTCGCTCGATGGTGACCCGCTCGTAGTGTCAGATCCGCAGGCTGCAAGGAGGAGCAGGCTCGCGATGGCAAACGAAACGAGCCTCATCTTGCGTATGTCCCGGTACCGTGCCAAACCTGCTCATGGACGAGGTTCGAGCAACCACCGTTGACACCGCCCGAGCCGTTAGCCGTCCGGCCGCCATTTCGGTGCATTCCGATCTGTTGCCACGAAGTGAAATGTGTGTTGCCAAGGTCGAACCCACAGGCCGCCCAAACTGCGGCGAGGCTGCCGATAATCCCGACTCCCGGGATTGCGGAGCCGAAAGCTGCGACCGCCGCGACTACGTGGTCAGGGAAATCAGTTTCAGTGCGACTGTGGTCCAGGCTTGCGTAGATTGAGTTGGCCCGATTTAGGGGCTCAGTGGTCGGATTGAGCGTTGTTGCCTTATTCACCCAAACCTCGCCAAGCTGTGTAAAGTAGTCGTTGCGATTCTCCCGATCAATTAGGGTTACACCGTTACTAGAGTTGAGCTGATTCTTCCAGCTCACATTCAATGTCGAGCTTGTGATCGAAATGCAGATCGGATCCACGAAGGCTTGCTTGTAGTAACTCCGATGCTCACCGGGAAGCAATTGCCGTTCGGGTTGGAAGAACGTCGGTTGATCTGTGTCGATTCCGCCATCTTTACAGCTAAAGCCTGGAATGAAGCTGTCGCCTCTGATGGTCGCGCCGAACGAAGGCACCTCCAAACTCTCGGGATCGTATGCGACGGACTCTATGACCCGGCTGCAGTTCTCTGGATCTAACTCAGTAACCTCAGAAAGCACATGCTGCCCCAAGGTCGTGTCAGCCTCGATTTGCGGGAAAGAACACGAGTCGCCCGTCCCTCGATCGCCGAGCTGTATCTCGGTCTTGGACCGGATAGCGGGCACCTTGTCTACCATCGTGGTGTTGTAGCGAATCTTGCCATCGACGACCTCGACCGGCGCCTTGAATTCGTCGCCATTTGTCTGTTCAAGCTCGGTACTTGTGAATCGGTAGAGTTCCGGTACTTCGACACCCAGAAACCCAGCAAAGCTCTCGACCTCCTCGACTGGAAGTCCGCTGTCGACCAGATAGCGTTGGGCCTCCGCAACCTCGTTTGAGGTCAGACCTTCGACTTCCGGCCCTTCCTGGGTCTGAGCGACCGGGTCTGCCACGCTCGTACCGGCGGTAGTAGACACCACTGCTGTCCGGGACTGTCGCAGTGTGTGTGTAACCGGGTGTGGTCTTGATGGTCCACGGCTTTGTGCTGTGGGCCGGGAAGGATCATTGTTATGACGACATCGAAGCACGCGTCGGCGACGGTTGAGCCTCTGCCTATGGGCGGGTTGGTGTTGCCGCCGGACGCGATAGTGACCGCGACCGCTGACCGGCTTGTTGAGCAGGCGAAGGTGACCGGGATTGCCTTGACTGGTGAGGGCGGCTTGTTGACTGGGCTGGTCCGACAAGTTCTCCAGAGTGCTCTGGAAGCTGAACTCACCGATCATCTCGGCTACGAACCCCATGCCGTTGAGGGTAGAGGGTCGGGTAACTCGCGTAACGGCTATTACCCCAAAACGGTTCGCACCGAGATTGGAGACGTCGATCTGGCTATCCCCAGGGACCGTAACGGAACCTTCGAATCAGCAACGGTGCCGGTCGGGCAACGGCGTTTGTCGGGGTTGGATCAGATGGTGATCTCGTTGTACGCGAAAGGCCTCACCACTGGTGACATCACGGCACATCTCGGCGACGTCTATGACCAGGACGTGGACCGTTCCACGATCAGTCGGATCACCGACGCCGTCGTGGCTGATCTCGAATCCTGGCAGTCAAGGCCGCTCGATCCGATCTGGCCGGTGTTGTTCGTGGACGGGATCCGCATCAAGATCCGCGACGGCTCGGTCACGAATCGTGTCGTGTACGTGGTCATGGGAATCAACCTGGACGGCGAACGCGACATCTTGGGCCTGTGGGTCGGGCCAACCGGCGGCGAGTCCGCCAAGTTTTGGCTCGGCGTTTTCACCGAACTGCGTAACCGAGGGATCACCGACGTGTTGATGCTGTGCTGCGACGGCTTGAAAGGCCTGCCCGACTCAGCGAAGGCCACCTGGCCGCTCGTCGATGTTCAGTTGTGCGTCGTGCACCTCGTGCGCAACAGCCTTCGCTACGCCTCCAAGAAACACTGGGGCCAGATCACCAGCCAACTCCGAGAGATCTACACCGCTCCGTCGGTCGGGGCGGCTGAGGTGTCCTTCGAAGCGTTCGCCGAACGCTGGGAACCGGTCTACCCGGCCATGATCAAGGCCTGGCGAGACACGTGGGACGACTTCGAACCGTTCCTCGAGTTCCCGATCGAGCTCCACAAGATCGTGTACACCACAAACGCCATAGAGAGCCTGAACGCCCGGTTCCGCAAAGCCGCCGTCCGACGAGGCCACGGCGAGTTCCAGGTTCTAGTGCGCGGTGTGGGCAGCATAGATCTGGTTGGCGGTGGCCCAGTCGAGGGATCGGCGGGGTTGGGTGTTGATGATGTGGCAGATGTGGTCGAGGTCGGTTTGGGAATGAACGGACAGGTCG
>CAUJFC010000124.1 GCA_963169755.1 Actinomycetota bacterium
CATCGGTGCCTTCACCGGGCCCACCGCCGTTCAGGCATCACAGACGGACAGGAAGGCTCTCCGCTGTCGGGCTCGGCCCGGCCGAGGCTCGCCGCGGTCGAGCTGTCAGGGGTTGACACCGAGCCGCCCTGGGGGTTCACCGGGCGCGCTGGGCGAAGCGGTCCAGCATTTCGCGCTCGCGGGCCTGCATCTGGATGGTCTCCTCGGGGGTTGCGTGATCCCAGCCCAGCACATGAAGCACCCCGTGGACCACCAACAGGTCGATCTCGTCCTGATATGTACCGGCGTGGGTGGGTGCGTTGCGAGCCGCGACGGCGGGACAGACCACCACATCTCCCAGCAGCAGAGGCACATCGGTCACCGGATCTCGCTCGGGACCGGTGGTGGAACCATCCGGAGAACGACCGACACCAACGTTGTCGTCGTCTATTGGAAAAGCCAGTACGTCAGTGGGGCCGTCCTGCCCCATGAACGAGCGGTTCAGGTCGGTGATCGAGGCCTCGTCGACGAACAGGAGCGACAACTCGGCCTCACCTGACACGCCCTCGGCCTCCAGTACCAGCCTGGCCAGCAACTCCCAGCGCACCAGGTCCACCGGGTGGTCCGACTGTTCGTCGGCCACGAACACCTCCAGGTCGCCCTCGTCGGCTCGTCGCCGCGACCGACCAGGGCCGGGGGGACGGATCATGAGCGCTCCGAAGTCGCGGCGTCTCGTTCGTAGGCATCCACGATGTCGGCGACGATCTTGTGGCGCACCACGTCGCCGCCCGACAGCCGCACGAAAGCCAGGCCGTCGATCCCTCCCAGGATCCGCTCCAGTCCCGCCAGCCCCGAACGCCCGCCGGCCACGTCCACCTGAGTGGTATCCCCGGTGATGACCGCCTTGGACCCGAAGCCGATGCGGGTCAGGAACATCTTCATCTGCTCGGGAGTGGTGTTCTGAGCCTCATCGAGAATGATGAAGCTGTTGTTCAGAGTGCGTCCCCGCATGAAGGCCAGCGGGGCGACCTCCACGGTTCCCCGGTCGAGCATCCGGGCGGCGGCCTCGGCATCGACCATGTCGTGCAGGGCGTCGTACAGGGGGCGGAGGTAGGGATCGACCTTGGCCATGAGGTCTCCAGGCAGGAACCCGAGGCGCTCACCCGCCTCGACCGCTGGCCGGGTGAGAATGATGCGGTCGACCTGTTTGGTGTTGAGAGCCTGCACCGCCATGGCGACCGCCAGCCAGCTCTTGCCGGTTCCGGCCGGCCCCACACCGAAGGTGACAATGTTTTCGGCGATGGCGTCGACATAGCGCTTCTGGCCCGCGGTCTTTGGACGGACACGACGTCCGTGGGCAGCCCGCAGCACCTCGTGGGTGAGAACCTCGGAGGGACGGTGACCGGCGCGCACCATCTCGATGGCCCGTCCGACCACGGTGGCATCGAGGGGCTGGCCGGAGCGCACGAGGCGAACCAACTCGCCCACCACCTGTCCGGCCATCTCGGCATCATCACCGCCGATGGCCACCTCGTTGCCGCGCACGTGGATTTCGGCGCGGGGAAAGGCGGCCTCGACCAGGCGAAGCAGTTCGTCACGCTCTCCCAGCAGGGGCCCCATCAGGTCGTTTCCGGGCACGTGGATTGTGAGCTGCGTGGTCGTCAATGCGGGCTTTCCATCGAGGGTGAGACAAATCGTAACGCCGGACCCCGCTCATCCCGCGGCCGTTTGATCGACCACTTCGGAGCCCAGCTAGCGTCGCCGAGGTGGCGAACGAAGCGGCGGACGGTTCCCGAGCAACCGGTGGAGCCGCGCCGATCGGGCCACTCGACCGGGTTCTACGCGACCTGACCGATGATCAGCGGCGACAAGACGCCGTGACCGCCCGCCGCCGCGAGCAGTGGCTGCGTCGACAGAACCAGGAGGATGGCACCCTGCTGGGCGTGTTCACCGACCTGGCCGAACACCAACGGGCGCTGACGATTCAAACCGTCGCCGGACGATCCGTTCGCGGACAGATCCGATCTCTGGGGTCTGACTTCGTGGGCCTCGATGGTCCTTCAACCCCACTGACAGTCGTCGCTGTGGCAGCGGTCATCGCCATCCTGCCCGAACCTGGCGCCAGCCCGACCGTGGGCGCCCGGAACCCGAGCAGGGGCACCACGCTGGCGGGTGAGCTCTCGGTACTGGCTGCGGACACCCCACCGGTCACCGTGCACACCGTTTCGGGAGAACGGATGGCTGGGCGGCTCTGGTGGGCTGGACAGGACGTGGTGGCGGTGCGGCGTTCTGATCAGTCCGATGCCTACATCGCCCTGCACGCCATCAATGACGTGGTGCTCAGCTGAACCTGAGGACCCGAGCGGGTAGGTGCACCCCTCGTCGCTGCCAGGTTGGATGGACCTCGGCTTCGCCTCGGTTCAGCCATGCCGTGCCTGTCGTGTCGGGTGCACCTAATCGGCGCACCCGACTACGACGCCTGGCGATCCGTCAGTTGCGACTGTCGCCGACCACTTCGGGATAGAGGTGTTCGAGGGTTCCAGGCTGGATCCGGCTGGCATCGATGAAGGCGTCCACGTCGGTCTGTCGAAGGCGGATCACTCGCCCGAACCGATAGCCGGCGATGAGGCCCTCGTCGATGAACCGGTAAAGGGTCCGAGACGTGATACCGAGATACTTGGCGGCCTCGGCGGTGCTGAGCCATTGGATTGGGGTGGACATAACAGGATTATACCTAGTGATCCCTTTCATGTCGTGACCTTGTCCTCAGCGTTCTCACAGCACCCTGCAAACAGACTGTCAACTCGGATTGTCCAGGTAATCAGGGGATATTTGAGACAATTCCGATACTTCCGGCCCACGTCGCTGATGGAAAGCGTCGAGTAGCGGGACCACCGAGGTGCGCCGACAGGTGCACCGACCAGCCGAGTACGGCATGGCTGAGCCGAGGCCAAGCCGAGGTCCATCCAACCTGGCAGCGACCAACGTTGCACCTGCCCTTCGGGTACCGAGGGTTTGGACCGTCCGGCCTTGGGGAACGATCGCCCCGCAACACGCCCGACGTGCATCCCGGCGGATCGCAAGGAGCAGAGGACCCTGTCGGTTTCATCAATCACGCCTCCCCGCCTGCGCCCCAGCGTGCCCGCTGACGACCTGGCTCCATCCCCCAGCCGAGTCATCGGCCCCCGGCGGTCACTTCCCGGCAGTCGTTCAGTGGTCGGCGGCCTGCTCGTGGCCCTGGCCGCCTTGCTGGCCTGGTGGGCTGCCACCTCGGCCAGTCGTCCAGCCACCACGCGTTACGTGGCGGCTACCCGGGCGATCAACCCTGGTGAGCTGATCACCGCTGACCAACTGACCACCGTTGTGGCCGAGCTTCCTGCCAGCGTTCGCGGTGTCTTGTTCGTCGACCCCGACCAGGTGGTGGGGCGGGTGGCCCTCGGGCCGATCGGTGCCGACTCCCTGGTGGCGTCGGGAGCGATCGGACCGGCCGAGCCTCCCACCGAAGGGCGTGAACTGACCTTCCCGGTGTCGCCGGGTTGGGCCCTCGACGGCACACTGCGTCCCGGAGAACAGATCGATGTGTTCGCCACCTATGGCGACGGGCCCACCTCCCAGACCCTCCGGGTGCTGGCCGGGGTGACCGTGCGTCGGGCCACCGAGGCCAACGGGTCCGGGCTCGGCGGTGTCTCCGGCGCCACTCTCACCGTGGCGGTGCCGGCATCGGTGGAGATCGAGTCGGTGGTCAACGCCACCAGGGCGGCCGAGATCACCATCGTGCGGGTGACCGGTGACGCCGCAGGCCACCTCGATCCCGCCGCCGATCGGTACCGGGCCGACCGGGATCTGGCCGCCGATCCCGAGTCGGGGTCTGCGAGCGATGACGGTACCGATGGAGGCGGCCGGTGACCTCCGACAACTACGTGGTGATCGGTCTCGCCCATGTCCGCTCGGCCTGGTTCACCGAGGTGGCCCGCTGGTCGACCGCCGGATCGATTCCGGTCGAGTTCGTCAAGTGCCTGTCCCCCGAGGAGCTTCGCGCCCGCGTCATGAGCGGCCGGAAGTTCTCCGCAGCTCTACTCGACGGTCGCCTCCCCGCCGTCGATCGCGACGCCCTCGCCACTCTTGCCGATAGGGGCATCCCGTCGGTGGTCGTGAAGTCCCCGCTGGACACCTCAGACTGGCGATCTCTGGGGGCCACGGCCACTCTCGACCCCGATCCGAGCCGCGAAGACCTGCTCGAGGTTCTTCTCAGCCACGCCCGTCCCGTCGACCCTGTCGGTGGCAGCCTCGAGCAGACCGGCCCCCGATCTCTGCCCCCCACCTGGCTGGGCCGCCTGGTTGCGGTGACCGGCCACCCCGGCGCCGGGACCTCGAGCATCGCCGTGGCCACGGCTCAGGCCATGGCGGCCGATCCTCGCCACGGCAACGAGGTGGTGCTGGCCGATCTGGCCCGGACCGCCCACCATGCCCTGCTGCACGATGCCCGCGATGTGGTCCCGGGTATCCAGGAACTGGTCGAGGCTCACCGGAACGCTCATCCCACCACCGGACAGGTCCGCGACCTCCTGTACTCGGTGGCACCTCGCGGCTACCGGCTGCTGTTGGGCCTACGTAGACCTTCAGACTGGGTGACCATCCGGTCCCAGGCGTTCAGCTCGGCCCTGGCCAGCCTGCGAGGCGCCGCCCGACTCGTGGTGGCAGACATCGACTCGGACCTCGAGGGCGAGGAAGCCACCGGTTCCACCGACATCGAGGACCGCAACCTCATGGCCCGCACCGTCACCGCCCAGGCCGACCTGGTGATGGTGGTGGCCACCCCCACTACCACCGGACTCTCCGGGTTGGTCCACCAGCTCGATGCTCTGAGATCTCACGGAGTACCCGGCTCGCGGCTGCTGGCGGTGATCAACCGGGCTCCCCGCAGCGCCCGGGCCCGGGCCGAGATCACCCGGGCGGTGGCCCAGCTAACCGGCGCCGCCAGTCATCCCGATCCCCATGTCGGCCCGGTCTTCATCAGTGAGCGCCGCCACCTCGACTCGCTTCATCGTGACCTGGGTCGGTTTCCCGCGGCACTCACCACCCCTCTGGCCCAGGCGGTGAACGCGGTGCTGGATAGAGCAGGACCTCGACTCGACTTCACCTGCGATGACTCACAACCCGAACTGGTCGCCCCGGGGAGCCTCGGCCACTGGCAGTTCGAAGAGGAGGCCGGATCATGACCACACCCTCACCACTGCTGGAGATCGAACGTCTGGTGCAAGAGCGGGCCCGTGACCTGGCGGTCGACACCGACCGGGAACCCGAGGCATTGCGCGCTCTGGTACACGACACAGTGGCCCAATGGTCGGTGGACCACAAGCGCGGCATTCGACCGTTCGATCTGGCCGACCCTCCGACCGTGGCCGAACGAGCGATCCGCAACCTCACCGGCTATGGACCTCTGGAGCCGCTGCTGGCCGACGACGACGTGTGGGAGGTCATGATCAACAGCCCCGCCGAGATTTTCGTCAAGCGCCATGTCGGGCCCAGCGGCTACCACCACGAGGTATTCCACGACGACGCCCACGTGGTGCGCACCCTCACCAAGATCCTGGCTGACGCCTCGGGGGCCCACCGCAAGCTCGACCCCACCGAGGGGCTTCAGGACGCCCAGCTAGACGATGGCTCCCGCCTCCACATCGTCCACGGCGACATCGGCTTCGGCGGCCACGTGATGGTCAACATCCGAAAGTTCACCAACGTCGCCTTCCACGATCTGGATCAGTTGGTCGACCGGGGAATGCTCACCCCCGAGGCCGCCCGCTTTCTCACTGCCTGCGTCCAGGCGCGGTCGTCGATCGTCTTCGCCGGCGCCCCGGGATCGGGCAAGACCACCATGCTCTCCTGCTGCTGCGCCGAACTCGACCCGACCCTCCGGGTGGTGGTGGCCGAGGAGGTCTTTGAGGCCGATATTCCCCTGGCAAACGTCGCGAAGATGCAGACCCGGCCTGCCCGGGCCGATCGCCCCGCGGTCGACCTCCGGCGGCTGGTGGCGGGGTTCTTGCGAATGGCCCCCGATGTGGCCATCGTGGGCGAGGTTCGAGACCGCGAGGCCCTGCCTCTGTTGTTGACGCTGTCGTCAGGGGTGAAGGGCTTCACCACCATCCACGCCGGCTCAGCTCGGCAGGCCCTGACCCGACTCCGCTTCATCTGCCAGCTCTCCGACACCGAGCTACCGATGTCGGCGCTCAACACGCTGGTCTCAGAGGCCGTCGACATCGTGGTCCACTGCGCCCGCACTCCCGCTGGCCCCCGCGTCACCGAGATCTTGGCGGTAGAAGACCTGGCCGGCGGAGCCGAGGCCACTCAGTTCACCACCACCGTGGTTTTCAGTCGTTCCACCCCCGACGAACCGCTCCGCTGGAGCGGACAGGTCCCGGTCCGGCTGGCCACCCTGTTCGCTCAGTCTGGGTCCGATCTCCGCACTCTGGTCGACGACTGGCAGGACGGGCTCGGAGCACCACGATGATTGGGCTTGGTGCGGCGGTCTTGGCCGGTGTCGGGGTACACCTGCTGTGGACTTCCCTGGTCGCCGGACAGCGGAGCCTGCTGACCCGCCACCCACGGACACCCCGTTCCAGCTCGGGGGCACTCTCGGACTGGCTCACCCAGGCCGGCCTCGACGGTGTGCGGCCACGGGAGTTCATCGTGGCGACTCTGGCTCTGGGGTTCGTGACAGCCTTCGTAGCCTTCGGGCTGTTCGGAGCACTTCTTCCGGCTCTCCTCCTTGGAGTGTGCAGTGCCACCGCCCCCGCTGGAGTTCTGCGGCGACGTCGCAAGGCGGCCCGTGACCGGGCTCAGGAGGCCTGGCCGCGCATCATCGAGGAGATCCGAATCCTCACCGGCGCGGTGGGAAGGTCGATCCCCCAGGCTCTGTTCGAGGCCGGCCGTCGCGCCCCAGCCGAGCTGCGTCCGGCATTCGAAGCCGCCCATCGCGAGTGGCTGATCACCACCGACTTCGCCCGTACGGTCTCGGTCCTCAAAGGGCGTCTGGCCGATCCCACCGCCGATGCTGCCTGCGAGACCCTCTTGGTGGCCCACGAGGTCGGCGGAGCTGACCTCGACCGGCGCCTCGAAGCCCTGGCCGAGGATCGGATCATGGATGTACAAGGACGGAGAGATGCCCGTGCCCAGCAGGCCGGGGTTCGCTTCGCCCGACGGTTCGTGCTGATCGTCCCGTTCGGGATGGCCCTGGCCGGAATGTCGGTGGGCAACGGTCAGGCCGCGTACCGCGAGCCCGCAGCCCAGATGGTGGTCATGACCGCCATTGGCCTGGTGGCGGTCTGCTGGTGGTGGGCAGGTCGCATCATGCACATCCCCGATGAAGAACGGGTCTTCGCGTCGTGATCCGTCTGATGATGGCGAGCGTGCTGCTGGTGGGGATCGGCTCCACCCTGATCCTGTCCGAACGCCGATGGTTCGCTCGTAGACCGATGGACGAGCGTCTCCAGCCCTACGTGCCCGGTGGCTGGCAACGCCCTCCCCGCCTCGGAGTCCTGTCAGTCGGAACGTTTCGCGAAGTGATCCGGCCTCTGGCCACATCGGTGGGGGACCTGGTGGGTCAGGTGTTCGGCGTTCGAGACGACCTCCCCACCCGCCTGGCCCGGATCCACAGCCCTCTCGACGCCACTGCCCTGCGGGTCCGCCAACTGGGCTGGGCCGCCGGAGTCATGGCAGCGGCGGCGGCCGTGGTCATGGCCGCCAGTCCACCACCGGCGCTGATCGTTCTGACTCTGGTCGGGGCACCGCTGTTGGCCTTCCTGGTGATAGAGCAGCAGGTGATCTCGGCTTCGACCCGTTGGCAACGCCGACTGTTCCTGGAGTTGCCGGTGGTCAGCGAACAGATCGGCATGCTGTTGTCGGCCGGCTTCTCGCTGGGAGGTGCTCTGGACCGCATCAGCCAGCGAGGTACCGGAGTCTGCGCCCGCGACCTCCAGCGAGTGGGTCGGCGGATCCGCCAGGGCCTGTCCGAGTCAGAGGCGCTAGAGGAATGGGCCGAACTGGCCGACGTGGCTGCTCTGCACCGTCTGGTGAGCGTCCTGTCTCTCAACCGTGACACCGGGGATCTGGGCCGCCTGATCGCTGAAGAAGCCAAGTCGGTACGTCGAGAGGTGCACCGACAGCTCATCACCCAGATCGACCGCCGCGCCCAGCAGGTCTGGATACCGGTAACCGTGGCCACCCTCGTCCCCGGCACCCTGCTGCTGGCGGTCCCCTTCCTTCAGGCCATGCGTCTGTTCGGTACGTGACCCCCGACCTCAAGCCCGAAAGCGCCCCTCGCTTCTCCCCACCGAGATTCCCCACCTTCCCCGTCCCACTGATTCCACTACCAGAACCGGAGATTCCAATGATCACCCTGTCCGCACTCGTCGTCACCCTCACTGCTCACAAGCTCGGACCATTGGGCGGTCGCCTGGCCCGCGACCAGCGAGGCGAGGGCGTCATATCCGCGGCCATCGCAGTGTTGGTGATGGCATTCCTGGGGGCCGCCATGTGGCTCGCCTTCGACAACGTGTTCACCTCGACCACCGACCGCACCAGTGCCCAGGTCGAACAGATCGGTAGCTGAGTCGATGCCGCGACCCGGCGCCCGCACCTGGTTCCAAAGACCACGGGCCCGCGATGTCAGGCGACTCTGCGCAGAGCGGGGAACCGGCGTCCTGTCCACCATGGCGGCAGTGTCTGCGTTCTTGTTGTTCCTGTTGTTCGCGGTGCAGCTGTTGGTCAACCTGACCACCGTTTCCACCGTGTCGGCCGCCGGATACGACGCAGCCCGTACGGTGGCGGCCCGTCAGGTGGACCACGATGACGCGGGTTCAGTCGCGGCCGCCCAGGCCCGGGCTGAGGCTCGCTACCGGGCGGTGATGGGACGGGCAGGTAACCACTCGATCCTCACTTGGTCGGTGTCTCCCACCGAGGTGCGACTACAGGTGGTGACCACCCCGCCGGGGATCCTGCCCTCGTCGCTGGGCCATCACCTCGCCTTCAGCCGGATCGAACGGAGCTTTCTCGTACGGGTGGAGGACCTCCAGTGACCCCACCGACAGCGCGGCTCGGGGGCCGCCGCTGTCCACCGCTCGCTCACCGGCGTACCTGCTGGGGGTCAACAGCGGTTCGCACCGGTCAGCGCGGAGTGGCCGGTGGCATGGAGGTACTTCCCTTCGGCCTGCTGATCTTCGTGGCGTTCACGCTGGTGGTCGCCAACGCCTGGGCGGTGGTCGACGCCAAGCTGGCGGTGGAGTCAGCAGCTCGCGAGGCCGGGCGGGCCTACGTCGAATCCCATGACCCCGAGGGTGCAGCGGCGGCCGCCCACGAAGCCGCCAGAGGCGCCGTATCGGGAGCCGGACGCGACCCCGAACGCCTGGGACTGTCGACTACCGGAGGGCCCTACCGACGTTGCGCCGTGGTCGAGCACACCGCCACCTACACCGTGCCAGCCCTCACCGTGCCGTTCCTGGGTGGCTTCGGAGGCGGAATCACCGTCAGAGGGTCGCACCGAAGTGTGGTCGACCCGTTCGCGTCGGGCCTGGGCCGGAGCAACGACTGTGGCTTCTGAAGGTCGACCCGCCTCCCGGCTCTTCGACCAGAGCGGCAGCGCCATGATGTTGATGCCGGCTGCCGTGCTGATCGTGGTCCTGTTGGCTGCCATATCAGTGGACCGGGCGGTGGTGTTCGGTGCCCAGCGTGAGCTCATCACCGCTGCGCAAGTCGCTGCCGACAACGGAGCCTCTCTAGGCGTGGACATCGACCACCTACGTTCCAAGGGCCAGCTGAAGCCCGATCCGAGCGCTATCGAGCGAGCCATCAATCTGGCAGCGGTCTCGTTTCCGCCTGACACCACCATGACATGGCATCTGGAGGGCGACGTCGTAGTGGTGGAACTAAGCCGCAAAGTCGACCTGGTATTCGCCGGTGGAGTTCCTGGAGCATCCACCACCGAGACGGTGCGCGCCCGCGCATCTGCCGAGCTGAGACTGTCGGACCCGGACTGAATCCCGAATGCCCCGCCAGCCGAATGGATCTTCAGCATCCTTGACGTCTTGTCATATCTTTTCCTAGCCTTTCCGTATGCCTTGTGATGTTGAGATGGAACTTGTCACCAGCTCTGAGGGCCCAGTCGTGGTCAAGACCGCCCGCTCTCCTGAGGGGATCGCATCCCTGAGGCGCGAAGCCGATCGGCTGGGGCGAGCTCGTCATCCCGGTGTGGTCCACCTGATGTCGGCCGAGCCCGGGCGCCTGGAGCTGGCCTGGGTAGGCAGTCACACCCTCGAAACCGTGCGTCTGTCGGTCCCGGCAGCCGCCGGTGCACTGGCGGCCCTGGCGGTAACGGTGGCCGACCTACACAGCATGGGCATCGTCCACGGCCGAATCGACCCAAGCCATGTGGTGATTGCCGCCGACGGGCGGCCCGTGCTGTGTGGCATGAGGGGCAACGAGCCGGGGACCATCGAGCCCGGCCCCGCCGAAGACGTGGCGGCGGTAGGTCGCCTGATCGATCATCTCCTCGGCGCTCATGCCGAGCCCGAACCGATCCCAGACCGCCGCTGGGGACGCCGCGCCTGGTCGGGTTACAACCGTCGGACGCTCCAGTTGCTGGCCGACCGGGCCACCCACGAGGACCCGGCTCGTCGCCCAACAGCGCGGGCGTTGGCCAACGCCATCATGGACGCCGTTCCCGATGCCCGTCTGATCCCCGACAACTCCCCCCTGGACTCCCCACCTGCTGCCACTGCCAAGGAGACAACCGACAACCACAAAGTCTCGCTCGACGCTGGTGCCGAGGCCGAAACCAAGACCAAGACCGAAACCACCACCAACACCTCGATAGGTCCAGCGATCGAGACACCGATCGAGCCAAACACCGAGACCGAAGTCGACCCCCAGGACAACGACGAGGCGGGGCCGGGGCAGTCGTCGGGGCCCGATCCGCTCCGGGCTGGTCCGTTCCTGGACCGCCCCACCATCCCGCAGCCCGAAACCTCACCGGCCCGTCCGCCACGACAGCCCGAGCGATCCCTCCAACCCGCCGAGCGGGAGTCAACCATCCTCGGCCTGCGGCTCGAGTCGACCGATTCCAACCCGGTCAACGAGGCCGGTCGACTCCGGGAGATCCCGCCATCGGAGCCCACATCCCCCACCGACACCGCCACCGGGGCAACTCCACCGACACCTCCTGGTATCAGCAGAGACCGTTGGGGATCCTGGCCACCGCGCGAGCGGTCGGTAGCGGTGGTGGCCGGGGCGGCGCTGGTCCTCGTGGCCATGGTGGGCGGCGGCATGGTCCGATCCAGTGTTGGCGGGGCCAGCTCGGCACCGCCGTCTCCATCCAGACCGGCCGGGGCAACATCATCTCCCGAGAGATCAGACCGCGCATCTGACACCCGGTCCACAACCGAGCCCGAGCCAGAGCTCGATTCCACCGAGAACCTGGAGGGCAGTAACTCGGCCATCGTGGTCGAATCGGAGGGAGCGCGCTACCGCGTCGGACGGCCAGGAGACGTGGTGACGGTGGGAGACTGGGACTGCGACGGAGTCTCCACCCCGGGGGTGGTCAGACCGTCCACCGGCGAGGTCTTCCTGTTCCCCACCTGGGCGGCCCCCGATGAACCTCTGACGCTCACCGCATCGCTACGCGTCGCTGGGGCACAGGGACTGGCCAGTTCGGACCAGGGCTGCCACCCCTTGGTTCTCACCTCCACCGGCCAGGCCCTGGCCATCACAGCCACCTCGACTGGCTGGACCGTCGAGGCTTCCTCATGAACGCCCCGACGATGTCCAAAAGCTCAAATCGAGAGGACCAGATCCCGACGCTGCTGATGCTGCTGGTCACGCTGGCCGCCCTTCATTGGTTGGGCAGAAGCACCTTGGCGGCCCCGTCGGTAGCGACCCTCACCCGAAGGGCAGATTTGTCGGCCTGGATCACACAAGAGGGGCCGGTGACGGTGGGACTGGTCGGGGTACGCGTCATGGCCCTAGCGGTGGGATACCACCTGCTGGCCACCCTGGTCGTTGAATCGATGGCGAGGGCGGCTGGCATGCACCGGCTGGCCCGACGACTTCAAAATCTGGGCCTTCCCGGGGTGCGGTCGGTTCTGGGTGCCGCCGCCGGGTTCGCCGTCGGGTTGGCGGCCAGTGGTCCAGCCGCTGCCGCGACCCCTTCCACCACGGTCACTCTCTCGCACTTGCCCTCGGACGGTACGGATTCGGACCTCACGGCATCACCAATCAGAACCAGTGCCGACACCGCAACCATCACCCACCTCGGGCCGTCAAACTCAGACTCCGACTCCGACTCCGACCCCGACTCCGACCCCGACTCCGACTCGCACTCGGGCCGTGGGCCCACGACCCCCGTGGAGAGCACCGCCACCGTGACCATGATCGGGCCCGTGGCGCTGGAGCCAGCAGAGTCACAGACCTCCAGTGCATCGACCGATACGGGCCCGACCGCTGTTGCCCCCATCCCCTCCGGCGAGAACTCCAACCCCGGAGATCCGGTGACCTCTGACCTTGGCTCCAATGCCCTTGGATCGACGGGACGGACCCACATCGTGGTCCCCGGTGATCACCTGTGGGCGCTGGCCGAAGCAGAGGTGTCAGCGTCGCCCGGCCCTGACACCATCACGGTCGATGCCTACTGGCGCCGGGTGGTGTTGGCCAACCCCCAGCTACCGAACCCGGACCTGCTGTTTGCGGGCCAGGAGATCACCCTCCCTCCGCTTCCGCACTGACGCCACCCAGGCGGTCCCCCAACCGCGACGCTCGGGTGGTCCGACCAGGACAGTGACCGCTGGGTGGTGGCTGTCTCAGAGGGTGACGGCCCGGCGAAGGGCCAGGTTGTTGCAGGATTCGCAGGCTTCCTCGGGCACGATCCCCACCTTCATCAGCAGGGCGAACAGCTTGCATCCGAGGCAAAAGCCCAGGCCGGCCTCCAGCGAGGCCGCCACCAGAATCATGGCCACCAGCACGACCGCCACACCGGTGGAGCCGAAACCGAAGTGAGCCACGGCCGCCGACACCGAAAGGGTGGCACCGATTCCCTGGGCGAAACGCTTGGGCGGACCAGCCACCAGTCGGGCCTCGAAGGGCAGCGCCGGGGTCAGTACCCGCGTAACCAACTGCCCCAGGGGACTGAGAGTTGGCCCGGTCAGCACCCGGGCCACGAACCCGTAGGCCAGCGGGGCGATCAGCCATGTCTGGTCGAACACCACCACACCGAAACTCATGAGCACCACGCCGGTAGCCACCAGGCGGGCCGATACCTCATTGACCGGGTTGGGGAACTCGAACAGCTTCGACATGCCCAATACCCTACCTGATGAGTCAGGTATTTACCCGACTGAACTGGTCAAGAATTAGCGCTCGGCGTTGGGCTGCTGGTCATGGCTCGAGGATGGGGTCGGGCGGCGGATCACCGTCACCGAACTCGGCATCGACCGCGGCGGTGGCCGCGGATCCCCCATCGAGCTCTTCGGGGGTCATGAGCACCTCGCGGGCTTTGGATCCCGTGGACGGTCCGACCACCCCCCGTTGTTCGAGCAGGTCCATGATCCGCCCAGCCCGGGCGAATCCCACCCGTAGCTTTCGTTGGAGCATCGAGGTGGACCCGAGCTGACTGCGCACCACCAACTCGGTGGCCTGAGCCAGCAGTTCATCGTCATCATCACCACCCGAGCCCGCCGCCCCGGATCCACCGAACGATGACCCGGCGGCGCCATCGTCGTCGCTCCCCTGGACATCATCGGCGTAGTCCAGCTCGGTGGCCTGACGCTTCCAGAAGGCGGCGATGGAACGGACCTCGTCCTCGGTCACCCACGAGCCCTGGATGCGCTGGGCCACCGACGAGCTGGGGCCCAGCAACAGCATGTCGCCCTTGCCCAACAGCCGCTCGGCCCCGGTCTGGTCCAGGATCACCCGGGAATCGGTGGCGCTCGACACCATGAACGCCAGACGAGCCGGCACGTTGGCCTTGATCAGACCGGTGATCACGTTCACCGACGGGCGTTGGGTGGCGATGACCAGGTGGATTCCCACGGCCCGGGCCATCTGGGCCAGTCGACAGATCGACTCTTCGACGTCACGGGCCGCCACCATCATCAGGTCGGCCAACTCGTCGATCACCACCAGGATGAATGGCAACCGCTGGTAGTTGGTCACCGACTCGGCGTCGGGGCCCAGAAGCTCGAGGTTGGGGTCGGTCAGCTCGCCTCGGTCGAAAGCAGCGTTGTATCCGGTGATGTCACGGAATCCGCACTCGGCCAGCAGGTCGTAGCGCCGCTCCATCTCCCGAACCGCCCAGGCCAAGGCGTTGGCCGCCTTCTTGGGGACAGTGACCACCTCGGTGAGCAGGTGGGGCAGCTTGTTGTACTGGCCCATCTCCACCCGCTTGGGGTCGACCAGGATCATGCGCACCTGATCGGGAGTCGAGCGCATCAGGATCGAGGTCAACAACGAGTTGAGGCAGCTCGACTTGCCCGCGCCGGTGGAGCCGGCAATGAGGATGTGGGGCATGGCAGCCAGATTGGCCAGGATGGCCTTGCCGTCGATGTCGCGCCCGATGGCCACCTCCAGCGGGTGGGTGGCGGCGCGGGCCTCGGGGCTGGTGAGGATGTCTCCCACCGTCACCAGCTGCTTGCGTACGTTGGGGATCTCGACGCCGATGGCCTGCTTGCCGGGGATGGGCGCCAGGATGCGCACATCGGGGGTGGCCATGGCGTAGGCGATGTCCTTGTGCAGGCTGGTGACCCGGGCCACCTTGACGCCCGGCCCCAGCTCGAGTTCGAAACGGGTGACGGTGGGGCCCACCGTCATACCGACCAGGCGGGTCTCGACCCCGTGTTCGGCCAGTGCGTGCTCGAGACGGGTACCGGTCTCCTGAACGGCGGCGCGGTCGACCCGCTGGCTACCCGACACCTCGAGCAACGACGACGGGGGGAGTTTCCACGCCGAGCGTTGGGTTCCCGGCGGCAGATCGATCTCCAACTGAGTGGGAGTTGGTTCGGTGGCGGGATCGGGGGTGACGGCGGGCCGGCGACGACGTTTGGGCCGGGGAGGCTCGGCATCGGGGTCACTGTCCTGGTCATAGGGTGCGATTGCCGCTGGAATCGGTGCCTCGGCGGGTTCGTCCGATTGGGCCGGCTCGGCCCACAGGGGACCGTCCACCCTGGATCGCTCGGCCCGTTCGGGTCGCGCCTCGTCGGGGTCGGTGTCGTTTCGGTCGCCTTCCAGTTGGAAGAGCTGTGAGAACCAGCGGGCCACGGCTTGCAACACCGGACGAGTGCCGGCTGCCACGCCGGCCGCGGTCAGGCTGACCACATAGCGGACGGTGGTCCGGGTGACCACCAACGCTCCGGCGAAGGCCACCGCCGAGAGCACCAGAGCCGACCCCACCGTGCCCAGCAGGGCTCGGGCGGGTCCTCCGATCAGGGCCCCCACATAGCCGGCACTGTCGGCCAACGCGTCACGACCGGCGCCGAGGGCGGGAGCGTCACGGATCAGGTGCAGCAGTCCCAGCCCAGCGGTGGCCAGAAGGGTGGTTCCCAACAGGAATCGGGCGAAGGGGTGTTCGGCCAGATCAGCGTCGGTGGTGACCACTCGGCCGTCGACCCGGGTGGGGTCTTCGGTCCCGACAACTGGCTCGCCAACCTCGACCGGTTCGGGCACTCCCCGGATCAACAGCGCCCCGACCGCCACCAGCAGCGGAGGGGCCATCACCCTGGCCGCTCCCACCAGGGTTCCGACCAATTCGGCAGCCGCCCGGCCCACCGGACCTCCGGCACCCACGTAGATCCCCAGGCCCGCCACTAGGCCGACCACCACCATGAAGATGCCAGCGAAGTCGGCACCATGGCCCCGGCTGGCAGCGGCCAATGCGTCGACCAGACGCACCGTGAACGGCGGCGGAGGGGGCGGGGCTTTGGTTGAACGCGTGGAAGCACCCCGCGAGCCGGAACCGGATCGGGCCGGAGTCTTCTTCGCGGGGGCCCGCTTGGCGGTTCCCGTCGAACGGGACGGGCCTCTGGTGGCAGTCACGGTGAGTCAACGCTACCAGCGGCCCCCAGCGGTTTCGGGGAGCCGTAAGGAGGTGCGCCAATCGGCGCAC
>CAUJFC010000125.1 GCA_963169755.1 Actinomycetota bacterium
CGAGGAGGTGTTCGGGCCGGTGGCATCGATCTCATCGTTCGATCCGGGTGAGGACGTGGTGGCCCGAGCCAACGACACCGACCATGGTCTGATCGCCTATGTGTTCACCCGTGATCTCGGCCGGGCCCTGGCGGTGGCTGAACGACTCGAGGCGGGGATGGTGGGGATCAACAAGGGCGTGGTGTCGGATCCGGCGGCCCCCTTCGGTGGAGTGAAGGAGTCGGGGCTGGGACGCGAGGGCGGCCACGAAGGGCTGCTGGCCTACACCGAGACCCGATACGTGGCTGTCGACTGGTAGGTCTCCATCGCTTGTGAACGAGGTCACCAAAGGAAGGGACCACTGACACACCGAGGGGTCGCCACGCTCCGTAGCGTGAGGTGAATGAAGTTCACAGCAACGACGCCAAGGAACGGTAGGGAAGGGTCTCGCCTGATGGCTCGCCTCCTGAGAACCCTGACGGTGGTACTGGCCTTGGTGGTGGGAGCCGTCACGGTCAGCGCCTGTGGTGACGAGAGCTCCGACGACGGTGGACAGCTGGCCTTGGCCGGAGTGGTTCGTACCCCACCTCTGAGCGTGGCCGATGTCTCCTTGCCCGAGGTGTCGAGTGACCCTCCGGTTGCCACCAGCCTCAAGCCCGCCAAGGGCGAGTTGTACCTCATCTACTTCGGGTACACCTTCTGCCCTGACATCTGCCCCACCACCATGAGCGACATCAGCGTGGCGCTCAACGATCTGCCGGCCGACCAAGCCCGGCGGATCACCGTGGGGATGGCCACCGTGGACCCCGACCGTGATCAACCCGAGGTCCTCACCGCCTATCTGGGCCACTTCTTCGATCGTTCTCTGAGCCTGCGCACCGAGGACGCCGCGGCCCTGGCCGCGGCTGCCAAGGCCTTCGGCGTGCGCTACGAGGTGGCCGATCACGAGCCCGGCCAACAGGAGTACGAGGTCTCCCACACCGGAGTCACCTACGTGGTCGACGACTCCGGAACCGTGGTGGTCGAGTGGCCGTTCGGCTTCGAGAGCGATGACATGGTCAGCGATCTCACCGCCATCCTCGGCCGGTCGCAGAGCACATGACCTCACCGATCCAATCAACCCCGGGTCTCCGACCCGACTAACCAGGAGCAGACAACATGCGCCGTCCATCGAGAATCACTGCTGGATCCGCCGCCGTGCTGTTGGGAGCGGGCCTCCTGCTGGCCGGTTGCGGCAGCGACGACAAGGCCGCTGACGACACGACCACCACGGTTGCCGAGTCAACCACCACCGCGGCTGAGGCCACCACCACCGCACCCTCGGGAGAGTTGACCGTGGACGGGGCGTGGGCCCGCACCTCGCCCGCCATGGCCTCACGAGGGGCGGTCTATCTCAGCATCACCAATGGGACCGACACCGACGACGCACTCACCGGGGCTGCCGTGGATCCCTCGGTGGCGGCGGTGGTCGAGGTACACGAGACCGTGAGTGACGCCGGCGACGGTGACATGTCGTCCACCACTGGCATGGGCGGTGGAGGCGGAATGATGTCGATGCGTCCGGTCGAGAAGATCCCGGTACCGGCCGGAGAGACCGTCAACCTCCAGCCGGGTGGCTACCACATCATGCTCATGGACCTGGCGGCTCCCTTGGAGGTGGGCTCGACCATCGAGGTGACCCTCACTTTCGAGAACGCCGGTGACGTGAAGGTGGAGGCCGAGGTCCGTGACAGCGCTCCCTGACGACAGCGCCATCCAAGGGGGTCCGGCCTCGGGCCGGGCCCCCCTGGGGTGGATCTGGTTCGTGGCCATGTTGGTGGTGGCGGTGGCTCTCGGCGTCTTCGTGGTGACCAGGAGCAGCGACACCCACCAGAGTCAGACCATCGAGATCGTGGTACCGGCAGGAACCGCCGACAAGCTGGCGGCTGGCGAGAAGGTGGTGGTCATGCCGGCCCGTCTCGAGTTCACAGTGGGAGATCGTCTCAAGATCCGCAACGAGGACGATCAGGACCAGTCGGTCGGCCCCTACCAGGTGCGTGCCGGCGAGGAGATCGTGTTGGAGTACGGCAAACCCGGCATGTACGAGGGCTACTGCCCGGTGAGTGAGGGTGAGCGGTACCTGATCGTGGTGAAGGCGGCGTGATGTCGAGCAGTAGTCGGTCACACCGGCTTCTGGCGCTGGTGGTGATGCTGGTCACTCTGGTGAGCTTGTCGGCCTGTGGCGGTGGCGGATCGGGAGGGGCCGATTACCAGGTGGCCGATCTGGCCACCGGCGAACCGGTCACAGCCGCTGACCTGCGCGGACAACCGGCCCTGTTGGTCAGTTGGGCGACCTGGTGCAGAGAGTGCGATGAGGAGTTGGCCGGGCTTCAGGAGTTCGCCAACTCAGAGGCTTCCAACGGTCTCCGGATCGTGGCGGTGAACCTCGACGCGGCAGATGTGGAGGACGAGATTCAGGCCAAGATCGATCGTCACCGCCTGACCGTTGAGTTGTGGAGGGATCGCCGTAACGAGTTCAAGCGGACCTTCGGTGCCCTGGGGGTTCCGACCACCGTGTTACTCGACGCCGAGGGCAACGTGGCGGGTACCTTCCCGGGAGCCGTCGACTTCGATGACCGCGACGTACTGGCCGCCATCGAGAAGGTGCGGGACTGATGGATCCTGGGGCGGCGCTCCTGCTTGCCAGCGCCACCGAGCGGGTGCAGGACGGGTCGCTGCTGGTGGCAGCGCCCATAGCCTTTGCCGCTGGGGTGGTCTCGTTCCTGTCGCCCTGTGTGCTCCCGTTGGTGCCCGCCTACCTGTCGTACACCACCGGTATGTCGGCCGCCGAGTTGCGGGGTGATGGCGATGGCGGCCGAAACGCGGCCGCCATCAGGCGGGTGATGATGGGAACCCTGGGATTCGTGGCGGGCACCGCGTTGGTGTTCGTTTCATTCGGTGCGCTGTTCGGCAGCTTCGGTGATGCACTCCAGCGTCACGCTCTCGGGCTCAGCCAGATCTTCGGTGTGGTCACGATCGTCCTCGGGCTGCTCCTGGCAGGAGTGCTCAGTCGGGTCAACTTCTTGAACCGGGACGTGCGTATCCACCGCCTACCGGGCAAGGGCCTCTGGGCGGCGCCCCTGCTGGGGGTGACCTTCGCTCTGGGCTGGACCCC
>CAUJFC010000126.1 GCA_963169755.1 Actinomycetota bacterium
GGTGCTACCTGCGAGCGGAGATTGGCCATGATGCTCTCCACGCTGGAGCGCTCCTGCCAGTCCTTGGTGTCCACCTTCCACATCAGTATCCGTTCGCCTTGGGACCGGGCGGTGGCCACGATGGCATCGGTGGTGATCCCACCGGGAGGGCGGTAGAACTCGGGAGCGGGCAGCCCGGCGTCGAGCATGGTCTGCCGTCCACCCTTGATCTGAGCGTCGAGCCTCGCCTGGTCGGCGTCAGCCATTCCAAGGTCATGTCCCTGAGAGTGGTTGCACACCTGATGTCCCTCGTCCACCACCCGCCTCGCCATGTCCGTGGCGTTGAGCACCGATGTCCCCACCATGCAGAAGGTGGCCTTCACCCCGCGGCTGCGCAGTATCTCCAGCACATAGGGAGTCCAGGCATTGGTCGGGCCATCGTCGAAGGTCAAGGCCACAACCTTGCGGGTGGTGGCGGCGGGAGGACGCATCTCCACCACGGTGGTGGAGCTCACCTCTTCTCCGCTGACCTCGCCCACCACCTTGCGTACGAGTCCCGGCCTACCGCGCTCCTCCACCAGTCGCAGTGTGTCCGGAGCCGGGGGTACCGGAATCTCCTCCTCTACGGAGCGGGTCGGCTCGGTCGCATCAGTGCCGTCGACCACGGTCACCGAGCGAGCTCCTCTGGTGACCCTGGTGGTGGCGGACGCCGGACGACCGTCGAGCCGATAGGTGGCCGGTCGGCGACGGGGATCGAGCACCTTTCCGGTGGTGATCGACAACAGCCTCCCGTCGCGGGGTTCGAGACCAGCTTCAGCCACCACCTCGGCCACGGTGGCTCCGGGCTCGACCTCCAGGCTGACCGCCGCAGCGCGGCCGCGCTTCACTTCGATGGTGATCGACGATGGATCTCGCAGGAGACCGACCCCGAGTACTGCTACCGCCGCTAGGGGCAGGAGCAGCATCCACCACCATCGGCGCCGTCGGGGCGGAGCCTCCATCAGCCCTGGTCGACCAGTTGGGCCAACGACAGTCCGGGGCGGGGACCGAGATGGCCGATAACCGCTGCTGCCGCGACCGACCCCAGCCGACCACACTCGGCCAGGGACCTGCCGCCGGTCCAGCCGAAGAGGAAACCGGCGGCATAGAGATCTCCGGCTCCGGTGGTGTCAACCAGGGCGCTCACCGGCTCGGCGGCGATCTCGATCACCTCGTCGGGGGTGACGATCACCGAGCCCTTCTCGCTCATGGTGATGGCTGCCAGGGAACAGTCCCGCCGGACCGCGGCGACGGCATCGTCCACCTTCTCGACGCCGTAGAGCCTGGTGATCTCGTCGGCATTGGCGAACACCACGTCCACCTCGTCGGCGACCAGACCTAGGAAGTCATCCCGGTGACGGTCGACGCAGAAGCTGTCCGACAAGGTGAGTGCGACCTGGCGCCCCGACGAATGCGCGTGGTCTGCTGCCACTCGAAAGGCGGCTTTGGCCTCGGGGCGGTCGAACAGGTAACCCTCCAAGAAGGTGACCTTGGCCCGGGCGATCAGCCCCAGGTCCAGGTCGTCCGGGCCCAGTTCACCCGATGCCCCCAGATAGGTGTTCATGGTCCGTTGAGCATCGGGCGTGACCACGATGAGGCATCGTCCGGTGGGATCTCCGCCACCGACCCGATGATCACCGAAATGCACGCCCATGGCACGGAGGTCATGCGCGAAGGTCAGTCCGAGGTCATCGTCGGCCACCCGACCGATGTAGGCCGCTCGGCCGCCGAAGCTGGCCACCCCAGCCAAGGTGTTGGCGGCTGACCCGCCCGACATCTCGGTCTTGTCGCCCATCTCGCCGTAGAGCCGCTCGGCGGTGACAGTGTCGATCAGGGTCATCGCTCCCCTGGTCAGACCATGAGTGTCCAGAAATGCGTCGCTCTCGCTGCTCAGCACGTCCACCAGGGCGTTACCGACGCCGACCACGTCGAAATCGGCGTCCTCGGAATGGGGGGAGTAGTCAGTCACAAGGAGTAGACCCTAGGACAGTCCCCACCGATGGCCACTAGCGTCCCGCCGCATGTCACACATTCTCCGGTCGCCATTGGCGGCATCGGCGCTGGTCCTGTCCATCACGGTCGGAATCTCGGCCTGCGGCACCAACGGCGACACGACCTCGTCGTCCACCACCGTTGACTCCACCTCCCAGACCACCACGGTCCCTGCCGACTCGACCACCTCTCCCACGGACGACACGACTTCGACGAGCACCGGTTCAGACTCCAGCACCGCCTCAGACCCAACCACCGCCACCACCCAATCCTCAGGTGAGGAATTCGGCGAGACCCTCGCGGAGGGGACTCACACCGGATTTCTGCGCGGAGTCACACAGGGCACGGTCGAAGGGCAGGACGTCTCGGTGGTGGGATTCGACGAGGTCGAGTTGCTCACCGGCCAGGAAGCACTGGACGCTGCCATCGCCGCTGGCGATGCCGAACCGGGCGCCACTTCACTCGACACCGACTACTACCTGAACAACCCCGACGACACCCTGATCCAACTGCCGGTGATCCCCGACAGTCAGATCTGGGTGCTCGACGGCGGCTCGCCCGACACGGTTCCCGGCAGCATCGAGGACGCTGCCGCGTTCGATGGCCTCTATGAGATAGAGGTCGTGGTGGTCCGAGGGGTGAGCCTCATCACCGCGGTCGAGGCGATCTACCTGCCCTGACCTGGCGGTCAGATGCCGATGCGCTGGGCCAACAGCTCGCGGTGGTAGGTGGGGTCGCCGAACAGAAGCTCGGACGACTTGGCCCGCTTGAAGTAGAGATGGGCCGGGTGCTCCCAGGTGAAGCCGATACCGCCGTGGATCTGAATGTTCTCAGCGGCGGCGTGGAAGTAGGCCTCTGAGCAGTAGGCCTTGGCCAGCGAGGCCACCGAGGGCAGCTCGTCGTTGAGCTCCGAGGCACACCAGCCGGCGTAGTACGCGGCCGACTTGGCCGACTCGACCTCCAGCAACATGTCGGCACACTTGTGCTTGATGGCCTGGAACGATCCGATGGGCCGGCCGAACTGAACCCGGTCCTTGGCGTACTGCACGGCCATCTCCAGGCAGAACTGGGCGCCACCAACCTGCTCGGCCGCCAGGGCCACCGCTGCCAGGTCGAGTACCCGCTCGAGCACCGGCCAGCCGCCACCCTCGGTTCCGATGAGACGCGCCGGGGTGTCGGTGAAGGTGATCTTGGCCTGCTTGCGGGTCTGGTCCATGGTGGCCAGCGGGGTGCGCTCTACCCCGGCGGCGTCCGCGGGCACCGCGAACAGGCTCACCCCACCGGGGGTACGGGCGGCCACCAGCAACAGGTTGGCGGTGTGGCCGTCCAGCACGTAGAGCTTGGTTCCGCTGATGGTCCACGAGTCGCCATTGGCGGTGGCCTCAATGGTGACCCCGGCCTCGTCCCATCGACCGTTCTCCTCGGTCAGCGCCAGGGTGGCGATGGTCTCACCGCTGGCGATACCGGGGAGGTATTCGGCCTTGGCGGCTTCGTCGCCGGAGTGGATGAGGGTGTTGGCGGCCAGCACCACCGACGAGAAGAACGGGGCGCACAGCAGGGCCCGGCCCATCTCCTCGAGGATCACCACCAGCTCGATGTAGCCGTAGCCCGAGCCGCCGTACTCCTCGGGGATGACCAGACCCTGGAGTCCGAGCTGCTCGCCCATCTGTTGCCACACCGCGGGATCGAACCCGGCCTCGGTGTCCATCTGCTCACGCACCGCCGTCTCGGGCGACTTGGCCTCGAGGAACTGACGGACGGTCTTGCGCAGCTCTTCCTGCTCTTCGTTGAACGCGAAGTTCACGGGTGCCTCCGGCGGGTCGGTGAGAAGGTTCGCTGTGATCCTGCCAGAGGAGACACGGCTATGGCTCTCCCCTGTGAGTACACATGCGTACACCTGAGGTAGGGTCGCCGGATGCCCGAACAGACCGGAATCCGCCAGCTTCGCGGTCAACTCACCTCCCTGGTTCGTCGGGCCGGTGCGGGAGAACGGATCGTCATCACCATCGGGGGCCGCGCCGTGGCCCAGCTGGGCCCCGTGGAACCGGCCCGCCTCGAGGTGACCATCGACGACCTGGCCGCGAGGGGACTGTTGGAGGTCGCCCGGCGGGGCGACCGACCGGCCGAGCCCGATGTTCGAGTCGATGCCTGGACCGGCGGCCGACTCGACCGTGCCCTACGCGAAGTGCGCGGCGCATGACTCTCGCGCTGGACACCTCGGCCCTGCTGGGCCGCTACCTATCTGGCCCTCACCGGACAGTGGTGCT
>CAUJFC010000127.1 GCA_963169755.1 Actinomycetota bacterium
CCCCGACGACGGTGGCACCGTCGACGTCCCCCGGCCCTTCGGGGCCGGGCTCAATTGCGGGGATCGGGGCGCCGTCCAAGTAGCCGGAGCCGGGCCGTCCCCCGGCCCTTCGGGGCCGGGCTCAATTGCGGGGACTAGCGCCGATGACATGTCGGCGCGGATCCATCCGGTCCCCCGGCCCATCGGGGCCGGGCTCAATTGCGGGGTCTAGTGAGTAACAGCGTTCCCCATTGACGAGTACGCGGGTCCCCCGGCCCTTCGGGGCCGGGCTCAATAGCGGGAATCCGATCACGACGTCATTGCCGACGACGTTTACCTGGTCCCCCGGCCCTTCGGGGCCGGGCTCAATTGCGGGCATCGGATCACCACCCCTTGCCGTTGCCGTAGCCGATGTCCCCCGGCCCTTCGGGGCTGGGCTCAATTGCGGGAGCATTCCCTGAAGCATCCTCACACCTGCTCCACGGGTCCCCCGGCCCTTCGGGGCCGGGCTCAATTGCGGCCAGCGGCCTTTCGTGCTGGGCTGGCTCGAAGCCTCAATGGCCCCGACCCAACGAGGCGAAAAGACAGCCCTGACTACAGGGCGCGGATCACGACCTCGGGGTACTCGTTGGCGAGGGGCTCGAGGTCACCGAACAACGACACATCGCCGCGGTGCCGGCTCGATGCCATGGGTCCGTGAACTACGACTTCGGTAACCAGTGGCGGGCGGCGGCCACCAGCGCCGCGGTTCCGATCGACAGGGTGGGGTCGATGACGGGGGCGAACTCGGGGGAATGGTTGCTGGGCAGCGACGCCACCTTGGCAGCGAACTCCGACACGGAGGTGAGGCCGTCGAAGTGGGCGGGGTCGGCTCCGCCCAACAGCCAGTAGACGCAGGGACACCCCGCGGCGGAGGCGAACACCCCCACGTCCTCACTGCCCGGTACCGGGCCGGGATCGATCACCAAAGCGCCCACCGACTCCAGCGCCGGGCGGGTGGCGGCACAGGCCGCCGGATCGTTGACGAGGGCACCCATGGACTCGAAGTGCTCGATCTCGGGGTCGCGGGGTGCGCCCGCCGCCACCGCCTGGCCCTTCACGATGCGCTCCACCGCCTCGAGCACCCGAGTTCGCACCGACTCCTGGTAAGTCCGGATGCTCACCTCCATGCGGGCCGAGGGCGGGATGATGTTCACCTTGGTGCCGGCGTCGAGACGCCCCACCGTCACCACCGCGAAGTCAGATGGCGCCACGGTGCGAGCCACCACCGTCTGAAGACCAATGACTGTCGAGGCCGCCATGACCACGGGATCGACGGTGGTGTGAGGGCTGGATCCGTGTCCCCCCACCCCGTGCAGAGTGATGGCCAGACTGTCGAGGGCAGCGAAAGCCGGGCCGGCGTGAAGTCCCAGCGTCCCGGCCGGGATGGGGGCCACATGCTGGCCCAACACCACCACCGGAGTGCCGTGGCGCTCGTAGAGGCCGTCGTCGATCATGGCCTGGGCTCCGGTCCCCAGCTCCTCGGCGGGCTGGAACACCACCACCAGCGTCCCCGACCAGGTTTCGGGGGTGGCGGCCAGTTCAGTGGCGGCCGCCAGCAGGCAGGTCACGTGAACGTCGTGTCCGCAGGCGTGTGCCACCCCTTCCACGGTGGACGAGTAGTCCAGACCGGTGGCCTCGGTGACCGGCAGGGCGTCCATGTCGGCGCGCACCAACACGGTTGGCCCCTCACCGTTGGTCAGAACCCCCACCACCCCGGTGCGTCCCACACCGGTCTCCACCTCGAACCCGGCGGCCTGCAACGACTCGGCCACGATGCCGGCGGTGCGGTGCTCCTCGAAGCTCAGCTCGGGGTGACGATGCAAGTCGAGATAGATGTCGGTCCACTGCTCAGCCAGGGTCATGGGCGCAATTTACGAGCCCCGTCCGACCGGTGAGGCGCCGATCGACGAGTGGTCAGACCGACGGAGCGAAGGCACAGAACTCGTTGCCCTCGGGGTCGGCCATCACCGTCCAGGAGATCTGGTGGTCGGCTGGGCGGACCACCGAGGCCCCGAGGGCACTCAAGGCCTCGATGTTGTCGGTGACCACATCCCAGTGGACTCGGTTCTTCACCGTGCGGCCCTCGGGTACCGGAACGAACTTCCAGGTCAACTCCCCCATGCCCGCTCCCCCGGTGAGCCAGCGCAGTTGGCCATCGGGGGACGGCAGCAGGCGAGCCCCCAGAACCTCGGCCCACCAGGCGGCCTGCGAGAGCGAATCGTCACTGTCCACACACACCGCGAACGCCCGAGCCGGTGGACCGGAGCGGAACGTGTCGGGATGAGCCGAGTCCAGCGACACGCAGAACTCGTTGCCCTCGGGGTCGGCCAGCACCGCCCAGTCGGGCCCCCAGAGGTTGATCACCGTGGCCCCCAGCGCCAAGGCCGGCTCCACACTGTCGGACTCCAAGTCGAAGTGCACCCGGTTCTTCACCGTCTTGGGTTCGGGTACCCGGTTCACCCAGATGGGGGGAAACCACGGGCCCTCCACCCGGCAGTCACCGTCATCGAGGGCCACCACCGACTGGCCCAGAAGCTTCGCCCAGAACACTCCGACCACCGCTGGGTCAGCAGCGTCGATGCAGAGGTCTTTGAACGATGCCAGTGCGGCCATCAGAAGTAGACGCTGGCCACCGAGAGCAACACGATCAACAAGACCACGCCGATCATCACAAACAACGCCGGGATGGTGGGGTGTGAGGGCCGCTCACCGCCCGGGGCGGGAGCGGGGCTCACGATCGTTCTCCACGGGCCATGGCCCCAGCTTCCCACAGCACCCGAACGTCGGCGAGTGCCCGGAACAGGTCGTTGAGATGGGTACAGGTCGACGTACCGGTCAGTTCCTCACGTACTCTCCGGCGCAGGTCGTCGACCGACCAGCCCACCAGCCCGGCGGCACTGTCAGCAGCCGCCGGACACTCGGGGGTGGGCAGAGGCCCGGGGGCGGCAGTGGCCTGGGTGATAGTCCAATCGTCCAGGTTGATACGGATGCTGACCCAGTACTCGTGGACCACGGTCTCGATCACCGCGTCTGGGTCGGGACCGGTTCCGGCCTGTTCGGCATAGGTGTCGCGGTAGAGCACCTCCACCCGCAGCGGGGCGGTGGCGCTGCGACCGTCGGGCCCCACCCCGCGCGCCAGGTCGATCAGACGACGGCGTCGCATGGAGCGGGGTGGCAGATCCTCGAGGGGGTGCCAGGCGTGGGGGTCATCATCACCCTCGGGCCCATTGTCGAGAGCGGGGGCTGGAGGGCCCCACCCCAAGAGGGGAACCCCGGTCTCGGCCACGGTGCGGACCATGGTTCCATCGGCCGCCCACCCAGCGCAGATGTCCACCGGTAGACGTCGTCCGGACAGAGTGCCCCCAGCCCGATCTCCGCTGGCCAGGGCCTCCCGCAACAACACCGAACCGGCGATGAGAGCGGCCGGAGGGGTCTCGTCGAGCAGCTGATGGACCAGGGAACCGCCCGCCACCAGCCCGGGGGCGGCGGCGGCCAATGCCTTGCGGAAACCCGATCCCGCCCGTTGCCCCACCAAGCCGGCCAATTCAGCGCCGTCGGGGGTGACCAGGGCAGAATCGGCCGCTACCGCCGACACCACCCGGTCGGGACCGGGGGCAACCGTTACCGACGTGGCGGCGGCGTCGATCAGGTAGGGCTCACCGTCGATACCGGTGGCCAGGTCGCGCCCCGCCCCGGCCAGTACCAACGGACCGTCGAGCCCCTCGGGGCGGAGACAGTCCACCATGATGGTGCGACGCACCGATCCCCGCCTACGTAGAGGTGA
>CAUJFC010000128.1 GCA_963169755.1 Actinomycetota bacterium
AGGTCGGGAAACACCACCAGGACGGTATCCACCGCTCCCGACTCGATGGCTCCCGCCAGTTCCTCCGGCGTCACCGTCACCCGTTGCATCAGGTCCTCCTGTTCGACAACGCCGAGACACTAGGTCCAAGAGGACCCACAGTCTGACGGTCACCGCTGACCCGGGTTGGCCTCACGATTCGGCTGAGCCATCCGACAATGAGGGAGCATGGCTGACCCATCGTCGGCACCGGCCTTAGATGAGCCAGCCGGTTCCGTCTCCCGAACCCCGCGACGAATCGGGCCCGACGACCGGCTCTACGTGTTCACGGCTCTGGCGGCCACCGCGGTGGCCCTCATGCTTCCCGCTTCGGCGTGGCGCCCATTCTCCCTGGGACCCCTCGCGCGATCGGCCCTACTCACAGCCGTGGCGTTGCCCTGCGTGCTGAGGGTTCTGCGACCACGGAGTTGGGTGGTGCTCGCAGCCCTCGTGATGATCGCCGTCCCGATATCGCTCGAGGTCCATTCGAACTTCACCGACGGTTCCAAACTCAACTGGACCCGGGACCACGACGGCGGAGTGATCGCCACCCGAGCAGCCGCCCGAGAAGTGATGGCGGGACGCAACCCGTACACCGCCGACTACACCGATGCGCTCCCCCCTTGGTGGAGAACCCTCGGCGTCAACGATCAACCAAGCCTCAATCCCCTGGTCGAGCACTTCCCGTACCTACCAGGGGCCTTTCTGGTTCAGGTTCCGTTCCTGCTCGTCGGTGACGCCTTGGGCGTGAACTGGGATCCTCGGCTGTTGGGACTGGGGCTGGTGACGATCACGGCTGCCGTTTTCGCCCGACGACCCGAGGCACCATGGGCGCGGGCATCGGCGATTCTGACGCTCGGCTGTTCATTCACGGTGGCCTTCGCGTCCTGGGGACGAAATGACGCCATTCCCAGCACCCTGTTCATCCTCGCCTGTTTCATGGCGGTGCAACGTCCCCGTGCGGCCGGGGCCATGCTGGCCGTGGCGATCTCTTTCAAGTTCTTGTTCCTGGTGGCGCTGCCTCCGCTGGCCTGGTGGGTGGTGAACCGCCAGGGCTGGGAAGCGCTGCGGCGGTGGTGGAGCCTCCCGGCCGTACTGACGCTGTCGATTCTTCCGTTCCTATTGGCCGACCCCCGAGCACTGATCGAAGACACCGTGCTTTTCAACTTCGGACTCACCGCCCTGGTGTATCCGAGCAGCGGGATCGGTCTGCCGGTGCTGGCCCCCGATGTGTTCAGGGGGCCGGTACTCGCGATCGCCACCCTGGTGGCCGAGGCAGCCGCCGTGACGGTGCCCTGGCTGTGGGCTCGTAGGGCGCGTCGGCTCACGGCCGTTCCGGTGGCCGCCGCCATCGGGCTGTTCCTGTTGGTACTGCCCTCCAGGACGTTCCAGCACGACTACCTGGGTTTCATCGTGATCCTGCTGTCGACCGGGTGGCTCTACCTGGACCACCCGACCCCCGACCCCGATGACCTCCGGACCGGAGCGAGAACGATCAGCGAAGGGTCGACGGTCGCAGCCACCTGATCGCAGGAGGGAACCGTACGGTCCCGAAGTTTCAGTCGATCACTCCGGCGTGGTGTAGGCGGCGGTGATTCCGCCATCGATCAGGAGCGACTGGCCGGTCATGTAACTGGACTCGTCTGATGCCAGGAACAGGGCTCCGTTCACCATCTCTTCGGCTTCACCGAATCGACCCATGGGAATGTGGACAAGTCGGCGGTTGCGGCGCTCCTCGGTGTTCAGGTACTGCGCCAGCAACGGGGTCAGCACCGGCCCGGGGCAGAGCGCGTTGGCCCGAATGCCCTGACGGGCGTAGATCACCGCAATCTCGCGGGTCATTGAAAGCACCGCCCCTTTCGAGGTGGTGTAGGCCAATTGAGGGGTGGCCGCCCCCAGGTGGGCCACGAATGAGGCAACGTTGATGATCGACCCTCCCCCGCTGTCGAGCATGGCCGGGATACCGGCCTTGCAGCACAACCACAGGCCCTTCACGTTGACGTCCATCGTCAGTTCCCAGGTGGATTCGGGAGTGCTGACGGCGTCATCGTCGTCGCCGAGGCTGACCCCGGCATTGTTGTAGAGCACGTGCAACCCCCCGAAGGCCGCGACGGTCCGCTCCACGGCGGAGGACACCGCGGCCGCATCACGGACGTCGGCCGCCAGGGTGATCGCCTGCCCTCCGGCCGCAGCGATCGCATCGACCACCTCTGGATGTTCTTCCACATCGACCACCGCCACCTTGGCCCCTTCGGCGGCAAAGCGTTCAGCAGCCACCCGACCCATGCCTCCACCGGCTCCGGTGATCAGCGCGACCTTGCCAGCCAGACGATCCATTGATTCCTCCGTTGTTGGGGCCTTCAGGCCACGTTGGGCCCGGATGATGGCCGGGCGGGAGAATCTATGATGCCGCCTCGGCCGGCCCTCCGGTCACGTGGCGATCGACAACCCTCGAGGAGAACCATGTCCGAGCAGCTGATCATCGCGGGTGAACGCCAGCCGGCCCGCTCGGGCGAGACGTTCGACGTGATCGAGCCCGCCACCGGTGCCGTCCTGACCGAGGTGGCCAAGGCCGGTACCGAGGATGTGGAGGCCGCCCTGGCCGCCGCTCGCCGGGCCTTCAACGACGGCCGCGGAACTTGGGCTCGAACCAGCGCGACCGAGCGCGGGCGGGTGTTGCACCGGGTCGCCGCTCTGATTCGAGAACGCGAGGACCTGCTGGCTACCACCGAGGCCCGTGGTGCGGGACATCCGATCGGCGACGCCCGTTGGGAGGTCGGGGCGGCCGCTGCCACCTTCGAGTACTACGCCGGGGCCGCCAACAAGCACCTCGGATCGGTGGTACCGGTCCAAGATGCGGGGCTGGATGTAGTGCTGCGCGAGCCGGTTGGCCCGGTGGTTCTGATCGTGCCCTGGAACTTCCCCCTACTCATCGCCTGCTGGAAGCTGGCCCCGGCTCTGGCGTGTGGCAACCCGGTCATTCTCAAACCGGCCTCACTGACCCCACTGACCGCGCTGCTACTGGGCGACATTCTGGTGGAGGCCGGCGTCCCCGCCGATCAGGTCACTGTGCTGCCGGGGCCCGGGCGGCTGGTGGGCGATGCCCTGGTCTCAGACTCCCGCGCCGCCAAGATCTCGTTCACCGGCGAGACCACCACTGGTGCGTCGATCCTGCGGGCCTCGGCCGACCACATCGCCCGGGTGTCGCTGGAGCTGGGCGGCAAATCAGCCGCCATCGTCTTCGCCGATGCAGACGTGGAAGCGGCCGCGGCCGACCTGCCGATGGCGGTGTTCGGCAACGCCGGGCAGGACTGCTGCGCGCGCAGCCGGATCCTGGTCGAGCGCGGCGCCTACGACCAGTTCCTAGAGCTGTTCTGTGACCGTACCGCCCAACTCCGGGTCGGTGACCCGCTCGACGTTCAGACCGAGATGGGCCCGATGATCTCGGCCGCCCAGCGCCAGGTCTCACTCGACTACCTGGCCATCGGCACCGACGAGGGGGCCAGGATCGCCCGGGCCGGAGCAGTTCCGACGGGCACCGGCTTTTTTCTCGAACCCTCGGTGGTGGCAGACGTCTCCAACCAGATGCGCATCGCCCGCGAGGAGATCTTCGGCCCGGTTGCATCGATCCTTCCCTTCGACGGTGAGGACCAGGCGATATCGATTGCCAACGACAGTGACTACGGACTGTCGGGATCACTGTGGACCGGGTCGGCCACCAGAGCGATCCGGGTGGCCCGGTCACTGCGGACCGGAACGCTGTCGGTCAACTCCAACCGTTCGGTACGGGTGGAGGCTCCATTCGGTGGGTTCAAGAAATCCGGCCTGGGCCGTGAACTCGGAATGCACGCCCTCGATGCCTACACCGAGGTCAAGAACGTCTTCTTCGCCGAGTAGTCGGACCCACCGGCCGGCATCGCGCCACGCTCCCGTGCCCAGTCGTCGACCCTGACGGGTCAGCCGTACCCGCTATCGGTACCCGTGATCTCGACGTCGCCGCGCTCGGGCAGCGTTGGATGCTGGAACCGGCACCCCGTCGCCACTGGTCATGAATCGCACCGGCAAAACGATGAGAGGCCGGGTCCCGAAGGACCCGGCCTCTCAGATCAGATCCCCGAAGGGTTCAGATCAGTTGCTGGCGGCACCGGAGATGGAGCTGCCCACGGTGTTGAAGTTCGAGGAAGCCTTGCGGCCCAGGAACGACACGGCCACGATGCACACCACGGCGATGAGGGCGACGAGGAGGGCGTACTCCACGAGGGAGGCGCCACGCTCGTCGTCACCGAAGCGGGCACGGAGGTAGGAGGCGAGGAACTCGTAGCTGCTGAGCATTGGGGTGATCTCCCTGTTGTTTGGAAACGTGGCGTCACCCCTTGCGGGGTGGCTGCTTGCTGTCCCTGCATACTTCGGCGAAACGGGCCAAACCTGAATAGGCCATTTGACCTGTTTGGGGCATTTGTCACGGCCGACAGGGGCGGAAGTAACCAGATCTCACGACTGCTGAAGTAGTTTCAGCGTTTCCCAATGACTTCCGCGATCTAAATGTCGCTGGGCGTGGCAGCCGACGAACTTTGTTCGCCCACCGAGATGATCGCGCCTTCAACCATACCTGTCCCTCCCGTCCGGGTCACTCACGGGTCCGCAGAATCGGTACCCTCTGGCCGTGCCCGCCAGCCCCTGGCCATTTCTCGATCATCCTGGACCACTGCCCTTCGCCCACCGAGGCGGCGCGAGCCAGTGGCCCGAGAACACCATGCCCGCCTTCGAGGGAGCGTTGGCCCTTGGGTACCGCTACCTCGAGACCGATGCCCATGTCACCGCCGACGGAATCTGCCTGGCATTCCACGACGACCACCTGGACCGAGTCACCGATCGTAAAGGCGAAATCGCTCAGCTCACCTACCGGGAGGTGAGAGAGGCGCGTGTGGATGGCCGCGAACCGATCCCTCTGCTCGAAGACCTGATCGGCTGCTTCCCCCATGCCCGGATCAACATCGACCCGAAGCACGACGCGGTGGTCGAGCCCTTGGCCGCAGTCATCCGACGGACAGGCTCGACACAGCGGGTTTGCATCGGCTCGTTCTCTGACAGCCGCATCGCTGCACTCCAACAGATATTGGGTCCTGAGCTGTGCACGTCGCTCGGACCGCGCGGCGTGGCCCGGTTGAGGGCCGGATCGTTCGGACTGCCCGCCGGAGAGCCGTCCGGTGCCTGTGTACAGGTCCCCCACCGGATCAAGGGGGTTCGCCTGGTCGATGAGCGTTTCGTGGAGAAGTCCCACGCCGCCGGCTTGCAGGTTCATGTGTGGACCATCGATGACCCTGCCGAGATGCACGAACTGCTCGACCTCGGAGTGGACGGTCTCATGACCGATCAACCCGGAGCGCTCAAGTCGGTCCTGGAGTCCCGGGGCGCCTGGTTCGGTGGCTCACCCCTCGGGTAGCAGCACACCTGGGTTGCAGATCCCGGCCGGATCCAGGGCCTGTTTGATCAACCGCATCGAGGTGAGCTCCGCCGGGGTTCGGGCCAGATGCAAGAAAGACTTCTTGGCCCTTCCCACCCCGTGTTCGGCTGAGATACTTCCCCCTGCCGACGCCACCAGGTTCAAGACCAGTTCGTCGATGTGCCACGCGTCGGGCGGAACTCCGGTCACGTTCACATGGACGTTGCCGTCGCCCACATGACCGAACAACCAGACCGAGGCATCGGGCTCGACCGCCTCGATTCGTCGAACCACTTCATCGGCGAAACTCGCCAAGGCCTCAGCCGGGACGGTCACGTCGAGCTTGTGGGCGGGGCCGAGCCGGGCGATGGCCAGGGTGTGACTCTCACGGTACGACCAGAGTCGCTCCCTGGTCGCCCGGTCAATGCCGAAGGCGGCATCGACGACCCCATCGAGGGCTGCCACCGCGCTGGCCAGGACGGCTCCCGATCCGTCGGCCTCGATCTCTACCAACAGATACGCCGGAGAAGATCGGATCGGGAGCGTGGAGACGCCCAGTTCCCGGCTGACGAGCTCCATGCCCGGCGGAAGCATGAGTTCCAGGGCTTCGATGGTCACCGATCGGCGCAACGCGCTGGCCGCTGACACCACCCGGTCAACCGATTCCAGACCGACCAGAGCCACCTCGCGTTCCCGCGGCGGCCTAACCAGGCGAAGTCGGGCCGCCGTAACCAACCCCAGCGTCCCCTCACTGCCACAGAGCAGACCGGCCAGGTCATAGCCGGTGTTGTCTTTTGTCACCCTCGGCAGGTGCGAGACCATCTCGCCTGTCCCCAAGGTCGCCTCCACGCCCAGCAACTGCTGACGAGTTCCACCGTGGCGGACAAATCTCGAGCCGCCGGCATTGGTAGCGATCGATCCACCGACTGTGGCCGATTCGCGCGCGGCCCAGTCCACGCCGTAGTCCCAGCCGATGGTCCGGGCCGCGGCCTGCACTGTGCTGACAACTGCTCCAGCTCCCGCGGTGAGCTGCCCACTGATGGGATCGAGGTCGCGGACGTCATCGAGTCGACGCAGGTCCACCACGACCCCGCCGTCGAGCGGCACCCCGCCGCCGACCAGGCCGGTGTTGCCCCCCTGGGGTACCAGCCCGACCTGGTGGGCTCGGGCCAACCGCACCACTTCGGCCACTTCCTGTGGTCCCCCTGGCCGGACCACAGGCACCGGGCTCCCGGTGAAGCGTCCGGTCCAGTCCCGCGAATGACTGGAGGTGACAGCTGGATCGGTGAACAACCACCCTCGACCCACTACGTCCTGGAGCTCTCGCAGGAACCGGGGCGATGGATCCCTGCGAACACTCACACCCGCATCGTTCCATGATCGACGAGGCGAAGGTGAACGCCCGGTTACGGTTGAAGTGACGCTGCGGCCCGCAAACAACCCTCTGGGCCTTTCGGCCCCTTTGTCTCAAGGTGGACGCACCAGGGCCGATCGGCGTCTGAGAATGGCAAGGTCTCGTCGACCATGAGAGGAACCAACCGATGCGCCGTCGCATGCTCCTGTCAGTGGCGTTGTCAGTAACCCTCATCGGATCAACCGCGTGCAGCAAGGACAACGAGGAGTCCGCTCCCCAACTGGAGTTGGGCGCCAAGCCGGTGGAGAGCGGCGGCCAGGGCTCGGCCACGCCCAGCCGGGGCGGTCAGCTGGTCTATGCCCTGGAGGCCGACAACCCCAGTCTCTGCCTTCCCGAAGGCCAACTGACCATCCCCGGCATGCAGATGCTTCGGGCGCTCTATGACCCACTGGTGGTTCCCAACGAGAAGGGTGGCTACTCGCCCTATCTGGCCGAGTCGGTGGAGGCCAGTGCCGACTACAAGACCTGGACCATCAAGCTCCGCAAAGGAATCAAGTTCAGCGATGGCTCCGCGCTCGACGCCAAACTGGTACGCGACAACCTCGACGCCTATCGCGGGGCTGAGGAGTACGGCGATACCGGTGGAGAGAACCCGCGGGGCGGGCTGCTCCTGCCGTTCGTGTACCGCGACATCGCCGATGTCGAAGCGACCGACGACCTGACAGTGGTCGTCACCATGAAGCGACCCTGGGTGGCATTTCCGGCGTCGCTCTACGCCAGCGGCCGCGTCGCCATCTTGGGTAGGGCCCAGCTCGAGGGGAGCAAGGAGGAATGCGAGCGACAGCCAGTGGGAACGGGTCCGTTCGAGATGACCTCGTGGGAGGGTACGACGCTCAAGCTGGAACGCAACCCCAACTACTGGCAGAAAGCACCCGACGGTAAGCCCTACCCCTACGTCGACGCCGTCACCTTCGTAACCATGCCCAACGATGACGAGCGGATCGCGTCGCTCCAGCGGGGCGACATCAACATCATGCACTCCAGCGCATCAGCGGACATGGCAGGCAACTTCGCCTCGCTG
>CAUJFC010000129.1 GCA_963169755.1 Actinomycetota bacterium
CTGCCGGTGATCATGCTGACGGCGCGCGCCGAGGAGCACGACAAGGTGGCGGGACTCGAGGGTGGGCGACTCGACATCGTGACGCTGCCCACCCTGGTGGTCGAGCCCCTCGTGGGCCTGATCGGGCGGTTCCGGGCCGAACACCCCGGTGTACTGGTGCGTCTCCGTGAGCCCGAGGGCGCCGGCGACGTGCTGGCCAGCGTCCGCAGTGGTGCCTGCGAACTGGGGTTCGGAGACGTCACACCCCCCGACGACGACAACCTGAGCTTCGACCACCTGGGCCACCAGGCCATGTTGGCGGTGCTGCCCCCCGGAACCGACCCGGGACCGGGAACCACCATCAGCGTCCGCCGCCTGGCCAGCCACCCCCTGGTGACCACACCCCGCGGAACATCCACCCGGCGGCTGCTGGCCGCCGCCCTCCACGAGGACGACGACGCCCCCGACCCTCAGATCGGGGTGGTCACCGAACACCGCGAGGCGATCGTGCCCCTGGTGATGGCCGGGGCCGGGGTGGCGGTGCTCCCCGAACCCCTGGCTCGGGAGGCCGAAGTAGCAGGAGCCACCGTCCGCCGGCTCACACCAGCCCTGCGACGCGATGTAGTACTGGTGCGACGCACCGCTCCCCTGTCTCCGGCCGCCGCCGCCTTCCGGCAACTGGCCCTCGGCCGTTGACCTCACCGCGGCCAACCATCCGGCGCCCCCGGCCGACGCCGATGACCCTCCCGAACGACCCGAGTAGCCCCGAGCGGTTTGTCCTGGTCAGTGGGCTGACCCACCCTCGAGCAGGCGGGACCGCAGGGCGCTCAGCGCGGTGATGACGGCGAACTGCCGCACCTGTTGGCGCTCCCCCGGCAGGTGGACCTCGAAACTCTCGGGGCCGCCCACCCCAGCGCCGACAGCCCCCGCCCCCAGGTCCAGACCTACGAACACCACACCGGGACGGTGACCGTCCTGAGGCGCCGGACCGGCCACACCGGTGACCGCCACCCCGACATCGGCCCCCAGCACTCGCCGGGCACCGGCCGCCATGGCGGCGGCCGCCTCGGCTGAGACCACCGGTCCCGGAGGCACGGCCAGAAGGTCGAACTTGATGTCGGAGGCGTAGGCGACGATCGACCCCCGGAACACGTCCGAGGCCCCGGGTACGTCACACAACCGCGACCCCATCATCCCCCCGGTGAGCGACTCGGCCACCCCGAGCGTCAGTCCCTGAGCCCGCAGCAGATCGAGCACTGCGTGTTCCATGGTCTCGTCATCGACTCCGAAGATCAGCGACCCCAACTCGACCCGAATCTGGCGTTCCACCTCCAGAACCGAGGCACGGGCCGCCAGCTCATCGGAGCCCTTCGACGTAAGTCGGATCTTGATGCCCTCGATGCCGCTGGCCAGATAGGCAAGGGTGGGCTGGCCGGGGGCGTCGAGGCGGGCCACCAGCGGAGCCAGGCGTTCAGCCAAGCCCGACTCGGACTCTCCCCAGGTTCTCAGAGTCCGGCTGACGATGGTCGAGGAGATTCCCGCCCGGCGGGTCAGGTCGGGAATGACGGCCTGTTCAACCAGAGCCTTCATCTCGTGGGGTACTCCGGGCACGGCGTATATGACCTGATCACCCAGGGGACAGATGAGCCCTGGGGCGGTGCCGGGCTGAGGGTGGGCGATGGCGGTTGCCCCCACCGGTACCTCGGCCTGGCGCAGGTTGTTCATGGGCATGCGCCGTCCCCGCGACTCGAACATGGCCTGAATGCGCGCCGCCACCTCGTCATCGAGCTCCAAGCGCACCCCCATGACCGCAGCGATGGCCTCTCGGGTGATGTCGTCCTGGGTGGGACCCAGCCCCCCACACACGATCACGGCATCGGAGCGCCCCAGAGCGATCCGTAGGGCCTCGACCATCCGGGCGTGGTTGTCACCGACCTTGGTCTGGAAGTAGGAGTCGATCCCTGCCAGGGCGAGCTGTTCACCTATCCACGCCGAGTTGGTGTCGACGATCTGACCGAGCAGCAACTCGGTCCCCACCGCCAGCACCTCACAACGCATACTGCGAGGAGAGGTCACGCAGGAGCGGGACGGCGCGCCATGGTGGTGGCGGCCGAACGGCCATCGAGCAGGTACTGAGCTCCCGACACCACCGTCAGGACCACTGCCACCCACAGGACACCGGCGGCCACCACATCGGCGTCGGCGGTCAACGGGAGCAGGGCCAGGGCCACTGCCGTCTCCTGCACCACCGTCTTGACCTTGCCAAGGGTACGGGCCGGCACCGCCAGCCCTTGGCGGCCAAGGTGGGTACGGAACACGCTGATGGCCACTTCTCGCGCCGCGATGATGGCCACCGGCACCACCCAGAATCGCTCGGCAGCCACCAGGGCGAACAACGCGCCGAGAACCAGGACCTTGTCGGCCAATGGGTCGAGGAACGCCCCCGAGCGGGTGGTGCCGTGACGGCGGGCCAGGTAACCGTCGATTCCGTCGGTGCACGCCAGCATGGTCCAGAAGGCGAAGGCCGCCCACGATGACGGGTCCTCCACGATCATCACCAGCAACAGCGGCGACAGGACCAGTCTCAACACGGTGATCACGTTGGCGGGGGTCAACAGCGCGCCCGGGCCGTAGCGCTCGTCAATCGGCACCAGGCGGGGTTCTCGGGAGTCGGAGGTGGGAGCCATGGCTAGTCGCGGTGTCAGTGGGCCTGGAGATCGGGACCAAGGGCCCCGGAGACGGTCAAGGTGTGGAACGTCCCGGGCTCGAGGTGATCAGGAACCGAGATGATGCCATCAATCTCGGGGGCTTCACGGTGACTGCGGGCGATTCCGGGAGCATCCACGAGAACTTCGACCCGCGAACCGATCAAACGGTCACGTTTTCTGGCGGTGATCTCGTCCTGGAGTTCACGGAGCTCAGCCAGGCGCTCCTGGACCAGGCTACGGGGTACCTGCCCGTCGAGGTCAGCGGCGTAGGTACCCTCCTCGGGCGAGTAGGCGAAGAACCCGCACCAGTCGACCTCGACCTCTTCCACGAACCGGATGAGCTGGTCGTGATCGTCCTCGGTCTCGCCGGGATACCCGACAATGAAGTTGGATCGAAAGGCAGCCTGCGGTTCGCGGGCCCGAATCTCATCGATCCGGGTGCGGAACCGGTCGCCGTTGCCCCACCGGCGCATTCGACGCACCAGCGGGGCCGAGACGTGCTGAAGCGACAGGTCGAAGTAGGGCACCCCGGTGTCACAGATGGCGTCGATCAGCGCATCGGTGAGATCCGACGGGTACAGGTAGAGCAGGCGGGTCCGCTCCACCCGCGAGGCCACCGCCTGCACCAGTGGCACGATGGCCCGCTGTCCCACTCCCTGATCGCGACCGAACGCCGCCAGATCCTGGGCCACCAACACCACCTCGTGCACCTGGAGTTGATCGACCTCGTCGAGAATCGATTCCACGGTGCGCGACCGCTGCGGTCCCCGAAAGCTCGGGATGGCGCAGAACCCACAGGCTCGGTCGCACCCCTCGGCCACCTTCACGTAGGCCCAAGGCCGCGCCGAGCGAGGTCGGGGCAGGTTGAGCAGGTCGAACGACGGCACCTCGGGGGTGGGCTTGCGTCCGATCGACACCGGGGTGGCACCAACTCCGTCGACCGGCGGTGCGAACGCTTCTCCGAATCCCGCCACCACATCGACCTCGGGAAGGGCTTCGGCCAGCTCGTCGCGGTAACGCTCGGCCATGCAGCCGGTTACCACCAGGCGCGATCCTTCGGCCTTCACGTCGGCCAGGGCCAGCACGGTGTCTATCGATTCCTGGCGGGCTTCCTCGATGAAGGCGCAGGTGTTCACCACCACCAGGTCGGCACTCTCGGCGTCGTCGGTGGTCTGATAACCGTCGTCTGCCAAACGGCCGAGCAGCTTCTCGGAGTCGACCTCGTTCTTGGGGCAGCCGAGGGTGACCAGGTGGACGCGTGACATGGGTGTTCAACGCTAATGGGGCCGTAGGGTCGATAGCCCATGGGCGACGAGATACATCTCAGCGAACTGCGCACCGACCCTTTGACCGGGGTCCAGGTCCAGGTGACCGGCAGCCGCCAGAAGCGGCCCAACCTGCCCACCACCGGGCCGGCGGGCTGTCCGTTCTGCGTGGGCGGAGTCGAGTCGCCCGAGCCGTATCAGGTGCGAGCCTTCCCCAACCGCTGGCCGTCGTTCCCCGACGACCGCTGCGAAGTGGTGCTCTACTCGCCCGACCACGAGGCCCGGCTGTCGACCATGGGTGCCGAGCGGGTCCGCGAGGTGGTGGATCTGTGGGTCGATCGCACCGCGGCACTGGGGGCCCGCGATGACATCGCCTCTGTACTGGTGTTCGAGAACAACGGCCCCGATGTCGGGGCCACCATCGCCCACCCCCCTGGTCAGATCTACGCCTACCCCGATGTGCCACCCCTACCAGCCACCGAGTTGGCCCGTCTCGCTGAGGGTTACCGCCTGCTGGAGGACGATGCCGACCTGGTGGTGGTGGAGCGTGGCGGGTGGCGAGCGTGGGTTCCGGCCGCTCCCATCTACCCCTACGGGCTGCGGATAGCCCCACTGGAGGCTCGACCCGACCTGCCATCGCTGACCGAGTCGGAACGCGACAGCTTCGCGTCGGTGTTGGCCGAGACCCTGGGTCGCCTGGAGGGGGTGTTCGAGCCGTCCATGCCCTACATGTTCTGGATCCACCAGCGCCCTACCGACGGCGGAAACTGGCCGCAAGCCTGGATGCACCTGGAGATCGCCGGACCGCACCGGGCTCCCGGGGTGATGCGTTACGTGGCTGGTGCAGAGTTGGGCAGCGGGTCGTACCTGAATCCGGTGATCCCCCACGAGGCGGCAGCCGCGCTGCGAGCGGTGAACTGGGAGCCCCGATGGTGACGGCGGTCGCCCCCGGCCGGGTGAACCTGATCGGTGACCACACCGACACCACCGGCGGTCTGGTCCTGCCCATGGCGGTCGACCTGGTCACCACCGTTACCGGTGAGGCAGGAGGCCACGAGGTGGTGCTGACCAGCGACACCGAGGCCCAGTCCGCCCGCGTCCCCCTGTTGGTGACCGACCCGACGGCCGTCACCCCGGGGTGGGCTCGCTATGTAGCCGGGGTGGTGGCTGAACTGAAACCGACCACGGGATTCCGCGGTCACATCACCACCACCCTTCCGGTGGGGGCGGGCCTGTCTTCCAGCGCTGCCCTCGAGGTGGCGGTGGCCCTGGCCCTGGGATTCGAGGGTGACGCCGTTGCGCTCGCCCGGCTGACCCAACGAGCCGAGCAACGATCCTCGGGTGTGCCCTGCGGGATCATGGACCAGTTGGCCTCAGCCGCCGGGGTGGCCGGCCATGCCCTACTGATCGACTGCCACTCGCTGTCGGTGACCCCGGTTCCAGTACCCGACGATGGGGAGATCAGGGTGATCCACTCGGGGCAGAGCCGCGAGCTGGCCACGTCGGCCTATGCCGACCGGGCCGACGCCGTCCACGCCGTCGAGCAGATCGTCGGTCCGCTGCGACTCATCGATGACGTGGACGCTCTGGGTGGCATTCGTGACGCCACGCTGGCCCGACGGGCCCGTCACGTGGTCACCGAGAATGCCCGGGTCCGTCGGGCCGCCGACGCCCTGGCCGCCGGTGACCTGGGACTGATGGGTCGCCTGATGGTGGAGAGCCACCGATCACTGCGGGAGGACTTCGAGGTGTCCACCCATGCACTGGACCATCTCGTCACCCGGCTGCTCCAGACCCCCGGTGTCTACGGGGCGCGGCTCACCGGCGCCGGTTTCGGAGGTTGTGTGGTCGCCCTCACCCGGCCGGGAGTTCTGAACGAGGGGTGGCGAGTCACGCCATCTACTGGCGCCCACTGCTGAGCGAGCACTTCATCCATTGGCTCTGGCCGCCAGTCATTGGCCCTGGCCGCCGGTCATTGGCCCTGGCCGCCGGTCATTGGCTCTGGCCGCCGGTCGCTGGGGCCGTCGGGCTACATGCGGTCGAGTAACTCGGCCTTCTTGCGCTGGAACTCGGCGTCGCTCAACACGCCGCGCTGGTGCAACTCGGCGAGCTGGTCGATCTGCTGGGGAATGGACAGCCCCGCCCCCTGCACCTGGGTGGGGTCGAGTGATCCGGCCCCCCCGCCCGGGCCGGTGACCGGGCCCGAACGTATCCGGTCGAACTTGCGGTTCTCGTTGGCCTCTATCTGGCGGTAGATCTCGTTCTTGACCACGTCGGGCTTGCGGATGTCGGTCAGGTGCTGGCTGCCCTGTTCACCCGCCGACTCGATACCCAGGTCACCGGCCCCCACGATCCGCTCGAACACCGTCTGGTTGAAGATCACGGTGTTCACCCGGTCGAGGGGGATCTCCATGCCCTTCTTGGCGATGAAGCCCTCGGAGGTGATGATGCGATCGGTGGTGAGCACGAACTCGGTGGTGAACCACTTGATCCATTCGAAGGCGAACCACAGCCCGGTGGCCACCACCGCGAACACGAACACCCAGGTGACCAGGGTGTTGGCGAACCCGGTGAGATCGAGCAACGCGTAACGGATCAAGGTGATGATCACCGCCGCCACAAACGCTCCACCGGAGGGCACCAGACAGATCAGGTGGGGGCGCAGATCCAGCACCACCTGTTCGCCGTCGTTGAGCAGTTTGGTCGAGAAGGCCACCGCGGCATCGTAGGCCCCCTCCCCGTCAGAAGTGGGCCGTACCATGCAACGATGGATCCTCAGCGGCTGCTCGACGGACTGGATCCCGCTCAACGCCGGGCGGTAACCAGCACGGCCCAGCCGCTGGCCATCCTGGCCGGCCCCGGCTCTGGCAAGACCCGAGTGCTGACCCGCCGAATCGCCCACCGGTGCCTGACGGGTAGCGCCGACCCCCGGCATGTCCTGGCGGTGACCTTCACTCGCAAGGCGGCCGGAGAACTCGACCAGCGCCTGGCGCAGTTCGGTCTGCGCGATCTGCCCGCCGCCGGCACGTTCCATGCCCTGGCCTACGCCCAGCTACGTACCGCCTGGGCCGACGACAACCGGACCCCGCCAACCCTTCTGGATCGCAAGTCCCGGATTCTTGGCCAGGTGCTGGGTTCGAGCCGCCAGATCCGAGCCATCGACTTGGCGGCCGAGATCGAGTGGTCAAAGGCCCGCCTGATCGGACCCGATGGGTACGCAGAGGCGGCCCGCGCTGCCGGGCGCCAACCGCCGGGTGATCCCCAGCGGATTGCCGACTGGTACCGGGCCTACGAGGACCGCAAAGCCAAGCGAGGCCTGGTCGACTTCGATGACCTACTTGCCTTGGCCGCCGCCCGGATCGAGCGCGACCCGGTGTTCGCCTCGGCCCAGCGGTGGCGGTTCCGTCACCTGTTCGTCGACGAGTACCAGGATGTGAACCCACTCCAGGAACGTCTGTTGCGGGCATGGCTGGGAGACCGACCAGACCTGTGCGTGGTGGGTGATCCCGACCAGGCCATCTACTCGTGGAACGGGGCCGACGCCTCGTACCTACGCGACTTCACCCGCCACCACCCCGGCTCCGAGATGGTGGAGTTGGATCGTTCGTATCGCAGCACCCCACAGGTTCTGGCGGTGGCGGCCCAGTTGCGGCCCGGTAGCCGGCGGGCACCCTTCGTACCGTGTCGGGGTGACGGGCCTCTCCCGGCGGTGGTCGGCTACCAACGTGACAGCGACGAGGCCCTGGGGGTGGCCCGGGCGATACGCGAACTCCACGGCCCTGGTCGCGCTTGGGGGGATCAGGCGGTTCTGGTGCGAACCCACGCCCAGGCCGCCCTGTTCGAGGAAGCCTTCCGGCGGGCCGCCATCCCGTATCGCCTCCGAGGTGGAACCCGACTGCTCGACGACCCCGACGTGGCGCGGCTCTTGTCGCGAATGGAGGCGAACCGAGACCCCCTGGTGGCCACCCTGGACGACCTCGAAGAGTCGATCGTCGAACAACGCGAGTTGTTGGCTGGCGGACCTGACCTCGACGGTCCCCAGGTCGCCCGAGTCGAGCTCCCGCATTCGGCCGAAGGTCAGCGCCTGGAGATGACCGAGCAGGTCGTCCGGCTGGGCCGCGAGCTGCTGGCCGCCGATCCGGGAGCCAGAACCGACGCTCTGCCGGGATGGTTGCGCACAATGATGGTGAGCGACGCCCCCGAGTCGGGAGACGCGGTGACCATCGCAACCTTCCACGCCGCCAAGGGGCTGGAGTGGAGCATCGTGCACGTCGCCGGCTGCGAGGTCGGCTACGTGCCGATCTCACACGCCCGCACCTCCGAGGCCCGCGCTGAGGAGGAGCGGCTGTTCTATGTGGCGGTCACCCGCGCCGCCGACCAGCTCCGCTGCACGTGGGCTCGGGAGCGGACCTTCACCTCCGATCCGGTTGAGCGGGCCCCGTCTCCGCTGCTGACGAAGGTTCGGTCCGCCATCGCCGAACTCGAGCGCAGATCCGCCTCCTCCATCGCTCCCCCGGCAGCTCTGAGCGAGGTCCGCAGTCACCTGGCTCCAACGGAACCAGATGCCTTGTCCCGACAGCAGGCCATCGCCGCCGACCTCCGGCGATGGCGCGCCGAGCAGGCTCGCAAGGCATCGGTACGCCCCACGGTTGTCCTCTCGGATCGAGCGATCGACGCGCTGGCCCGCCACCAACCCAGCAGCTCTACCGAACTGGCCGAACTACCGGGAGTCGGTCCATTCGTCCGATCCCGCCACGGCGATCAACTTCTGGCCATGGTCGCCGCCCATACCTCAGTCAAGCTCGAGTCAGCCGATCACCGAGAGGCCCCCTGATGCGCTTCGAACTCACCCAGCGGTACCGGTCCCCAGCGCGTGAGGTCAGCGACGCCTACGCCGACCCCGACCTGTACCCCACTCTGGTCGGCCTGCCGAAGCTAGGAGGGATAGAGGTCGTAGCGGCTCTGGGTGACCCCGTCACTCAACTCGAGGTCAGGTTTCGCTTCATCGGCGACCTACCGGCCGCGGTGACCGCAGTGGTCGACCCCGATCGCCTCACCTGGGTTCAGGAATCTCGACCCGATCATGCCGCCATGGCGGCTCGGTTCCGGCTGGTTCCCGACCACTATCCGGACCGGCTGCGCTGCCGCGGGGCGTACACGGTGGCCGACCACCCCGACGGAAGCCACCGGGTACTGCGGGGAGAGTTGGAGGTGCGGGCTCCGCTGGTGGCATCGAAGGTGGAGCGGGCCATCATCTCGGGCCTGGAGGAGTACCTGGCAGCCGAGGCTCCCCGCGTCGACGACTGGATTGGTCAGTCGCCGCGGTGATCCTCCTGGGCTCGTTTGCGCTCGTTGATCAACTCCACGAATGTCCCGGGCTTCAGCGAGATGAAGGTCCCCTCGGCTCGGGCGGTGAGCACTCCGTTGGCGTAGCAACGACCTTCGGTGAAGATCTTGCGGCGCTCGACCCCGATCATGCGCCCTTCGAAACGCAACTCTGTCTCCAACGGAGTTGGTGACTCGTAGCGGATGCTGAGTGTCCCGGTCATGCCAGGAGCGCCCGAGTGCGACTGGGCAGCGCCGAGCACCTCGTCGAACAGGGCCGCAACGTATCCTCCGTGCACGCACCCTGGAGGGCCCTCGTAGGCCTTGCTCATGGTCACTGTGGCCACGATCACCCCGTCCTCCTCGGTCAGCGTCATGGGAGGAGCGATCGGGTTGGCGACCCCGAGGATCGGACTCGAATCGAACATCGGGTCGGGGGAGGAACCGGTGATCGAGGTCTCACCGAACCCGTAGGACAGGTTCTGGTGGATCCCTTCGAACAGGGCCGCCACTTCCTCGAGCCGCGCCGTCGCTTCGGCGATCACCTCATCGCTGGCCTCGGTTCCCGCCATGCGCGAGGTGAGAAGACGAGACGCATCAGCCAGCCGCTTGAGTCCTGCTCGACGAGGTGACAGCTCCATCGAGCCCGACCGGATTCGACGGGTCATGATGGCGAGACGCTCCGGATCGCTCTCGCCGATCGGACGGGGCTCCCAGTCGGCGAGTTCGGCGATCACCTCAGCCCGGGTCAGCTGGCCCGGGTTCTCCTTGGTCGGATCTGGACTGTCGGTCATGGCTGGTCCACAGGGTCAGGGGGTCGGGTTCAGGTCGACGATGACAGGGGCATGGTCCGAGGGCTGCTGGCCTTTGCGTGCGTTGCGGTCGATGGTGGCGAAGCTCACCCGTTCAGCCACCGGAGCCGTGCCCAGAACCAGGTCGATACGCATGCCTTCGTGCTTGTGGAACCGGCCGGCGCGGTAGTCCCACCAGCTGTAGAGACCGGGATCGGGGTTGAGCAGCCGGAAGGTGTCCACCAGGCCCCAGCTGATCAGGGCATCTAGGGCGTCCCGCTCGGCCTCGCTCGTGTGGGTGGCATCCACGAACTGCGCCGGATCCCACACGTCGGCATCAGTGGGGGCGATGTTGAAGTCTCCTGCCACCACCACCGGCGACCGCGGGGATTCATGCTCGTCGAGCATTCGTAGCAGTTCAGCCAGCCAGGCGAGCTTGTATCGATAGTGGTCGTGGTCCAGCGCCCGGCCGTTTGGCACGTAGGCACTGGCCACTCGGACACCCCCACAGGTGGCCCACAACAGTCGGGCCTCGGGGTCGGAGTGGTCGGGACCGAAACCGGCCACCACGTCGCTGAGTCCGACACGCGACAAGATGGCGACTCCATTCCATCGACCCTCGCCGTGATGCGCGGACTCATAACCGAGGGCCTGGAAGGCCATGTGGGGAAAGGCCCCGTCGGCCAGCTTGGTCTCCTGGAGGCAGACCACATCGGGGGCCACGTCAACCAGCCAGGACTCGACCCGTTCCATCCGGGCCTTGAGCGAGTTGACATTCCAGGTGGCGATTCGCACGCCAGCACTCTACCGGTCGCGGTCTACTCCGGTCGTCGACGTCGCGACCAGATGTCGACCTGTGCCGCCCGGCCCGAGATCGAACGGCCCGGGCGGCACAGCCGAGGAGGGTTCAGCTCAGGCCTTCTTGGCGGCCGCCTTCTTGGCCGGAGCCGCCTTCTTCGCCGGAGCAGCCTTCTTCGCCGGAGCAGCCTTCTTCGCGGGGGCAGCCTTCTTCGCCGGAGCAGCCTTCTTCGCCGGAGCAGCCTTCTTCGCCGGAGCGGCCTTCTTCGCGGGAGCGGCCTTCGTGGCCGGGGCAGCCTTCTTCGCCGGGGCAGCCGTCTTCGCCGGAGCGGCCTTCTTCGCCGGAGCCGCCTTCTTCGCCGGAGCGGCCTTCTTCGCCGGGGCAGCCTTCTTCGCGGGAGCCGCCTT
>CAUJFC010000130.1 GCA_963169755.1 Actinomycetota bacterium
CGCCAACGCCGGAATCGCCGCCCAACTACCCATCATCGAGGGCGATCCCTCGGTGATGGAGGCCACCGTACGGGTCAACCTTCTCGGTGCGTACTACACGGTCAGGGCTGCGGGGCCCCACATCTCCCACCCGGGCGGCTACGCGCTGGTGGTCTCCTCGCTGGCCGCTGCCGTGAACCTTCCTCTCCTCAGCGCCTACAGCGCCTCCAAGGCGGGGGTTGAGGCCCTCGGCAACACCCTGCGCATCGAGTTGGGACCATCGGGAGCCACTGCCGGGGTCGCGTATTTCGCCGAGCTGGACACCGACATGACCAGTCGCGGGTTCGGTACGCGGGCCGCCACCATCTTGACGGGCGGAGGATCGCTGTCGCGCACAACTCCGTTGAAGGTGGGAATCGACGCTCTCGAGCGGGGCATTGTCAGACGCCGTCGGCGCATCGTGGCGCCCTGGTGGGTGGCCCTGGTGTTGCCGCTGCGCCCGGTGACGGGCCGCTTCGTAGAGCTCTATGCCCGGAGAAACCTGTCCGAGGCCCTCCGGGTGGCTCGATCGGAAACGGTGAGCCTGACCACCGAACAGCCGGTGATCGACGCCGGTCTGGTCGGGAGGTCCAACCCGTGAGTGCCGACACCTCCAAGCCGGTACCCGCGCCACGGATCACCCCAGGCTCACGGGCTGAGGTGGGTTGGTTCACCTGGGGGTTCGCTGCCGTCTCGGGTCGAGTCACCGGCACTCAACCTCCGAATCTGTTCCTCACTCTTGGGCGTCAGCGCAAACTGTTCCGGGGATGGCTGCGCTTCGCGGGCCGGCTGATGCCGGGGGGGACCCTCCCCCGACGCGAGACCGAGATGGTCATCTTGCGGGTCGCTCATCTCCGGAGCTGCGAGTACGAGTTCGAGCACCACCGGAAGCTGGGCCGCCGTGTTGGAGTGACCGACAGAGATGTGACTCGCATCGTCGAGGGGTCCGACGCCGAAGGCTGGTCAGACCGGGAACGGCTCCTGTTGCGTTGCGTCGACCAACTCCACCACGACCGTGACCTCAGTGACCGAAACTGGAACGAGCTACGCGCCGAGCTGTCAGAGGCACAAGCCGTGGAGTTCTTGTTGCTCGTGGGTCACTACGAGATGTTGGCGACCACCATCCAGACTCTCAGGATTCGGACCGACGAGCCTCGGAGGTAGATCACAGTGAGCGAGGTGGCACCGATCAGGCTTCCACGGGGACGGCACGGCCTGAGCCGGGAGACCGTGGTCGACAGCCAGCGTCAGCGCATCCTGCGAGCGGTGACCGAGACCATGGCATCCAAGGGCTACGTGGCCACCACCGTGGCCGATGTTCTCAAGGTGGCCGGGGTCTCGCGGGAGACCTTCTACCAGCAGTTCACGTCCAAGCAGGACGCCTTCATGGCGGCCTTCGACACCGCGGCCAACATCTTGTTCACCCGGACGCTGGTCGAGGCCGAGGTAGCCGTTGGTGAACCGTCGGAGCCCCTGGACCGTTTCGACCGGGCGTTAGGGGCGTACCTGGACGGTCTGGTCGACCAACCGGCCCTGGCACGGACCTTCCTGGTGGAGGTTTACGCGGCGGGCCCCGAGGCGCTCGCCCGTCGGACGGATCTCCAGCATCGAGTGGTCGACCTCATGGTGGAGCGCCTGGGCTTCGGAGAAGACCGCCGCTTCGCATGTGATCTGCTGGTGGCCGGCACGGCCGCCCTCGTCACGCCGTTACTGGTGAGCGGAGACCTCGAAGCGGTGCGAGCCCTGCGACAGCCGTTGATGAACGTGGCTGAAGCCCTCGTAGGCCGCTAGCGGACCGGTGAAGGTCACATCTTGACCCGATGAGGTGATGGCCGCCGGAAATCCGCGAAGATTTTTCTCCGATGGTGTCAACCGAACGACCTCGTCGGACGTATTCACGTCGAATGTCTGGTGTCACCCGCCTTCCGGAGGGCTTCGATGAAGCCTTCGATCCGCTCTTCGGGCGGGCGTTCAGGGTGGCACGCCGGATCCTCGGCGACGATGCCGCCGCCGAGGATGTAGCCGCAGAAGCCATGGCGCGGGCGTACGCGCACTGGGGCAAGATCGCCCTGCAGCCGTGGCGGGAGGGCTGGGTTGTTCGGGTTTCCAGCAACCTGGCCCTCGATGCGGTCCGCAAGCGGTCGCGTACCAGCAGCGCCGTGGTCGACACCGAAGTGGAGGACGATGACGTGGTCATCCGCCTGGCTCTGGCCGACGCGCTCTCGCTGCTACCTCGACGCCAACGCGAGGTGGTGGTGCTCCGCCACCTCGGCGGGTTGTCCGAGGCCGAATGTGCGCAGGCACTCCGGGTTTCACCCGGAGCGGTGAAAACCCACCTTCACCGGGGGTTGGCGGCGCTGAGGACCCGGCTCGGGCCGGTGATGAACCTGGAGGGAGCTGCCTCCCATGGCTGATCGAGACTGGCCGGTGGCCACTCCCAGAGATGAGATGCTGGCCCGAGTGGCCGCCCGCGGAACCCGGATCAGGGCGGTGCGGGGTGCCCTGAACGCCTTGGCGGTGATGACCGTCGTTGGCGCCTCCACCCTGGGTGTAGGGGCAGCTCTGAGGGCCGTCTCCGACAGTTCTCCCTCCACCGAGGTAGACAACGTGGCCATCGGGCCGGAGCCGCCCACCTTGTCGGTACCAGGTTCCTCGTCGAACCCGTCAGTCACCGTTAGCGGTGGAGGCTCCTCGTCATCCACGCCGGGCTCAGCGGTGGGTTCGACCACCTCCACATCCGAGCCTTCGGGAACTGCGCCCGGTGGCTCGATCACCTCGTCAACTTCAGGACGTACGGGCACCACGTCGTCGTCGACCAGCTCCTCATCCACTCCTGGAACGTCCACCACTGCCACCTCGGCGCCGGACACGACGGTCACCTCCACCAGCCAGGCTCCCACCACCACCGTTCCCGCCCCCGAGGTGTCGAACCTGCGCTTCAAGGCCGACGGGGTGTACACCGGCCAGAGCGTCTGCCATGAGGCCGAGGCCACCGTGGCGGTGGAGATCACCGGAGCCGATGCCGCGGTGCTCAAGTGGAACCGGGCCGGTCGCACTCACCGGGTGGAGATGGTGGCCGAGGAGAACCTCTGGTCAGCTTCAATCGGCGAGCTGGAAGATCGCGCTACCGATGTTCCGGTGGTGATCACCGTCGAAGCGATGGGTCCCGGCGGGACCACGTACGAGTCGGCCATCGTGGAGGTGGCCGACTGTTCACCCCTGCCGTCTGCACCGTCAGAATCGGAGGCCTGATCTCGGGAGCCGACGGGGTCGATTTTTCCCTAGGGTCGACCACGCCGGTTGCCATCAGGCAGCCAACCGGACCACCGCACGGTGGACCGGTCTGACGGAGCAGACGGTCGGGGCTGTGACCGATATTCCATACGGGAAATGCAGATGTCAGCCTTAGCGTGAGCTACTGATTCTGTTCTCAACCATCCCGGGGCCGCCTGCTCGGTGATGGATCACCTCGAGTGGAGCCAGCTGAGCCCGTGCACAACTCCGACGCCGTGGACACCCACGGAATAGATCCAGTCGTCTTTCATCGCCGATGGGTGATCCTGGCGGTGCTGTGCACCAGCCTGATGATCGTCATCATCGGAAACACCAGTCTCAATGTGGCGCTGCCGACGCTGTCGCGCGATCTGGGCGCGTCTACCAGCCAACTCGCCTGGATGGTCGACGCCTACTCGCTGGTATTCGCCGGGCTCCTTTTCACCGCTGGCACGCTGGGCGACCGATACGGGCGGAAAGGAGCGCTGCTGGCCGGGCTCGCGGTGTTCCTGGTGGGTGCGGGGGTGGCCACCACCGCCGACAGCGCCGGCCAGGTGATCGCTGCCCGGGCGGTGATGGGAGTGGCCGCCGCCTTCGTGATGCCTTCCACCCTGTCGATTCTCACCAATGTGTTTCCCGCTCAGGAGCGGCCCAAGGCCATCGCCATCTGGGCTGGTATCTCCGGAGGTGGAGCTGCTCTGGGACCTATCGCCTCGGGCTACCTGCTCGAACATTTCTGGTGGGGGTCGGTGTTCCTGGTGAACCTGCCGATCATCCTGGTGGCGTTGGTGGCGGTCGCCCTGCTGGTTCCGTCATCCCGTGACGCCGAGGAGCAACCGCTGGACGTCCCCGGTGCGGCGTTGTCGATTGTCGCCCTCGGGTCACTGGTGTACGGCATCATCGAAGGACCTCACCACGGGTGGCTCACCAGCAAGTCGTTCCTGGTGTTCGCGGTGGCCGCGGCGTCGATGGCAGCTTTCATCGTGGTCGAGTCCCGGGTTACCCACCCGATGCTGGACCTGAAGCTGTTCCGCGACCGGCGCTTCAGCGTGGCGTCAGGGGGAATGACCCTGACCTTTTTCGCGATGTTCGGCACCTTCTTCCTGGTGGCCCAGTACTTCCAGCAGGTGCTCGGCTACACCCCGCTCAAGTCCGGGATGCTCCAGCTTCCGATGGCCTTCGTAATGATGCTCATGGCGCCCCAGGTACCGCGGTTGGTTGCCAGGTTCGGTTCTCACCAGGTGGTGCCGGTTGGGCTCGGCTTCACCGCTCTGGGTCTGTTCATCTTTTCGCGGATGTCGGTGTCGTCGACCCTGCCCGAGATCTACACCTCGGTGATCCCGCTGGCCATGGGAATGGCCCTCACCATGACGCCGCTCACCACCCTGATCATGGCGTCGGTGCCGCTCAACCGGGCCGGTGTGGGCTCGGCCATGAACGACACCACCCGCGAACTGGGTGGCGCCCTGGGCGTGGCTGTCCTCGGGTCGGTGGTCTCATCGGTGTACGTGGACCGGCTGTCGGTCGTTAGCGCAGGCCTTCCGGAACCTCTGCGCGAGGTGGCCGAATCGGGACTGGGGGGAGCGCTGGCTGCTGCCGAACGCCTCGGCCCAGCCGGGGCTCAGCTTGCCGACACGGCCCGCCTGGCCTTCGTTGACGGCATGAGTACGGCCGCCGTGGCCGGTGGTGTGGCGGTCGTGGTGGCTGCGCTGGCCGCTGCCTGGTTGCTACCGCGGGGTTCGGAGGTGCCGGCTGGTGCCCACTTGGGTTACAGCGGTTCCCCCGAGGAGGGAGCAGCTGGTGACCTGGTGGATGAGTCCGTGGTCACCCCGTCCCCGATCCTCGACTGACGACGGTATTGCCGGTCTGCTGCCCGACCAACCGAAACGGCCGTCGTGGTCAGCGGATGCCGATGGCACCGGGAGGGATCACTCCCAGCCGTCCGGCCTCGTAGTCCGCGAACGCCTGCTGTAGTTCAGCTCTGGTGTTCATCACGAACGGTCCGTAGTGGGCCACCGGTTCGCGGATCGGTTGTCCACCCAGTAGCAGGACGTCGAACGCTTTCGACCGTGAGTCGGATCCAGGTGTGCCGCCCAGGGTCAGCACATCACCTGACGCGGTGACGGCGAGCTGTCCACTGACCATTGGTTGGTGGTCCGGTCCAACCGTGCCGGCGCCGGAGAGGGCGTAGACCAACCCGTTCCAGTCGCTGTTCCATGGCAGTCGGACCTGGGCCCCTGGAGCAATGGTCAGGTGGGCCATGGTGATAGGGGTGTGAGTGCTGCCCGGGCCGCGGTGGCCGGTCAGATCGCCGGCTATGAGCCTGATCAGAGCGCCGCCGTCAGGCGACGACAGCAGCACCACGTCCTGAGGGTCGAGGTTCTGGTAGCGGGGCTCGATCATCTTGTGGACCGCGGGCAGGTTCACCCAGAGCTGGATCCCGTGGAACAGGCCACCGGAGGCCACCAGTGACTCCGGCGGAGTCTCGATGTGCAGCAGCCCGCGGCCAGCGGTCATCCACTGGGTGGCCCCATTGGTGATGGTGCCGCCGCCTCCGTGGGAGTCCTGGTGCAGAAACGTGCCGTCGATGATGTAGGTGACGGTCTCGAATCCCCGGTGAGGATGCCACGGGGTTCCCTTGGGTTCCCCGGGGGCGTACTCCACCTCGCCCATCTGATCCATGTGGATGAACGGATCGAGAGCGCTGATCGAGACTCCGGCGAAGGCTCGCCGGACCGGGAAGCCTTCACCTTCGAAGCCGCGGGGGGCGGTGGTCAGCGAGCGCACGGCCCGGTCGGTGGTCGTCACCGGATCGGGCTCAGCCACTCGGGGCAGGGCGAGAATGTTGTCAGTGGTTACGGCGGGCACGGTGACCTCCTCGGACGACACCTGATCTTATTGAAGTATCAACCATGGGGTAACGGGTGCTATTCCTGCTCGATCTCGGGCTCCAGCCACAGCACTGCCAGTGGAGGGAGGGTCACCGACGCCAAGTGGACCCCGTCCTTGCTGGTCTCATCGGTGACCACCAGGCCCATGTTTCCCACCCCGGAACCGGCGTAGTGGGTCGAGTCGGTGTTCAGCACCTCACGCCAGCGGCCTGGTTCGGGCAGCACCAGCCGGTACCCGGGGCGCGGCACGGGGGAGAGGTTGGCGACACACACCAGGCAGTGACTTACAGCCCACGTCCCATCGCCGCGGACCCCCGAGTCGGGGCGAGGGTCACGGCGGACGAAGGCGGCCACGTTGTGGTCAGCGTCATCGGCCACCAGCCACGCGAACCCGCTCGGGTCCGAATCAGCCCGCCACAAGGCCGGTCTGGCCCGATAGAAGGCGTTGAGGTCGCGCACCAGATCCTGTACACCCTGATGGGAGGCATCGCCCAGCAGGTCCCAGGCCAGAGACCCGTCGTGGTCCCACTCGCGGTCCTGGGCCAGTTCGCCGCCCATGAACAACAGCTGCTTGCCGGGATGAGCCCACATCCAGCCGTACAACGCTCGCAGGTTGGCGAATTTCTGCCAGCGGTCTCCGGGCATCTTGGCCAGTAATGAGCCCTTGAGATGAACCACCTCGTCGTGAGACAGCGGCAGAACGAAACGCTCGGTGGCGGCGTAGTGGAGAGAGAACGTCAGATCGTGGTGGTGGTGCCGACGGTGGACCGGCTCCCTCGCAAAGTAGGAGAGGGTGTCGTGCATCCAGCCCATGTTCCATTTGGCCCCGAAGCCCAGGCCGTTGTGGTGGACGGGGGCGGTGACCCCGGGCCAGGCGGTGGACTCCTCGGCCACGGAGATCACACCCGGGTGCCGTTCGGCCACCATCTCGTTCAGCTCGCGTATCAACGACTCGGCCTCCAGGTTCTCGCGACCACCGAACCGGTTTGGAAGCCAGTCGCCGTCGGGCCTGGAGTAGTCGTGGTAGAGCATCGAAGCCACGGCGTCGACCCGTAGACCGTCGGCGTGGAACTGCTCGAGCCAGTGGTTGGCGCTCGACAACAGAAAGCTACGGACCCCGCCCCGCTCGTAGTCGAAGACCAGGGTCCCCCAGTCGGGGTGCTCGGCCCGGCGTGGGTCGGGGTGCTCGTAGGTGGCGGCACCGCCCAGGCCGGCCAGGGCCCACGGGTCACGAGGAAAGTGGGCCGGAACCCAGTCGAGAATGACCCCCACCCCGGCTGCGTGCATGGTGTCGATCAGGTGGGCGAGGTCCTCGGGGGTTCCCCAGCGGGCACAGGGAGCGAAGAACGAGGTGACCTGGTAGCCCCACGATCCCCCGAAGGGATGCTGCATGACCGGCATCAGCTCGATGTGGGTGAATCCGAGGTCCACCACGTAGTCACACAACTCGATGGCCACCTCACCGAAGGTCCGTTCCCGGTCCGGGGTGGCAGGGTCCCGGCGCCACGAGCCCAGGTGCACCTCGTACACCGACAAAGGACGGCACCAGGGGTCGCGCTCGGCCCGGTCATCCATCCACTGCTGGTCGGTCCACTGATACGAGAACCGGTGCAGGATCGATGCGGTGGCCGGGGCGGGCTCGGCTCGGCGCGCCAGTGGGTCGGCGTGTTGGACGGTGTTGCCAGCCTGGTCGGTAACCGCGAACTTGTAGCGCTGGCCCTCGGTGGCCTCAGGCAATTCTCCGTGCCACACGCTGCCGCGGCGGGTCAGGGCGTCGGTATCCGGATTCCAGTGGTTCCAGTCCCCCACCACCGAAACAGCGGCCGCCTCGGGTGCCCACAGCGCGAACCGGGCCCCGGGCTCACCGGTCTCGCCGGTGAGATGAGCCCCCATGCACCGGGCCAGGTCCAGATGACGACCGGTGTCGAGCAGGTGGAGGTCGAGGTCGGTGACGTGGGAGGTCACCTGAGCGCCCCGTGGTTCAGTCGGTCCAGCGCGCGCTGGAGACCTTCGACCGGAACAGTCACCCAGTCGGGACGGTGGGCCAGTTCGTAGCCCACCTCGTACACCGCCTTTTCGATCTCGAACAGTCCGAGCAGGTCAACGGTTCCGGGGGCCGAGACGGGGATCAGATCGGGATCGGCGGCACCCAGATAGCCGTCGAGTACCGCTGCTCTTGCCGCGCCCTCCCAGCCATCCAACGGCGGTCCCCCGGCCCGGCGGACCGACTCGACGGCATAGGACAAGGAGCGGATCATCCCAGCCACATCGCGCAGGGCGGGCCTCGGGTGGTGGCGCTCGGTCAGGCTCCGAGACGGCTCGCCCTCGAAGTCGAGGATCACCCAGCCTTCGGGGGTCGATACGGTCTGGCCCAGGTGCAGATCGCCATGGGTACGGATCACGGCGCCGGCCTCGGTGGTTTCGATGGCTTCGGCGAGGTGCGCCACTGTCTCTTCGATTCGGATCACCAGCCCTGGGCCCAGGGTGGGTTGCAGCCGGCGGGCTGCGCTGGTGATCGAGGTGGCCACCGCGGTCAGATCTTCAGCAGTGAACGGAGACCGCCCGAAGCGGTCTTGGTCGCTTGGTTGGCTGAGCAGGCGGTGGAGCTGGGCGATGTCAGAGCCCAACTGGTGTAGGCGGCTCAGCAAGGCTCCGGGGTCGGCGGCCAGGCCGGCCAGGGTCAGCTCCCATCCATCGATGGCCCCGACCATGAACGCGTGCACCACTCCCAGGGTCGTAGCGGGTCCGTCATGGTCGACCAGTTCGTACCAGCCGCACAGGGGCGCAACCGGCGGGCGCGTCGCCAGCCGGGTGGCCATCTCGAGCAGGTGGCGACCAACCTCGACCTCGGGGTGAACTCCCGGCTCCGGTCGACGGATCACCTTGAGGATGTGGGTGCCACCCACCACCACTGAGGTGTTCGACTGGTCGACCCTCAAGGGCCGAGTGGGAGCGGTTCCGGGAAGAGCGGCCCCGTCCATCCAGTGACCCTCCAGGTGGGGTCGGTCGATCGGTGGCGACCCGGAGTGGGTGCAAAGCCGGACCAGTGCCTCGATGATCGGTCCATCGCCGGCCACGTCCACCGTGGGAGCCGAGGGGGCTGAACGGTCGGAGCGGCCGGTCGGAACAACCAGTTGGTAGCGGTCTCCACCAGGGGTGGTGGCGATCTGGACGCCGACCCCCGTCGCTCCGGGGATGGCCACCGGTTCGCTCAGACTCAATGTGAGCGGCCCACCCGGCTCGGAGGTGTCTGGCGGGCCCTGCTCGAACCACCGCTGCCTGCTGATCCAACGGGCGATGGCCTCGGGCGACGGCGTCGGTGGTGGGGCGGCCATCAGGGCTTGACCGTGAACAGGTGGGCCGGGTGGGTACCGGGTTCCAGACGTACGTAGTTCCGACCGATGTGCCACTGGTAGGTCGAGCCGGTCAGCTCGTCGGTGACGGTGAATGTGGGGGGAAGACCGAGGTCGTGGGGGATCACGCACACTCCCTCCCGGGGCTCGGACTCATCGAGCAGGACCACCACGATGACGTGAGCAGCTTCTGCGGAGTGCTCGCTGGAACCACCGGTGGAACTGGGCGGCGGTTTGGTGAAGGCCAGCAGATCGGGGTTCTCGGTCTCGAGAAACCGGATGTCAGCCAGGTGAGCCAGGGCCGGAGTCTGGCGACGGATCGAGTTGAGTTGGGCGACCAACCCCAGCAGGGGACCGTCCAGCGCGCGGGGCCGGACCTCGTACTTCTCCGAGTCCAGATACTCCTCGGAGCCCGAGTGCAGGGCGGTGTTCTCCAGGTTCTCGTATCCCGAGTAGATCCCGTAGGTGGGGCTGAGCGTCGCCGCCAGGATCAGGCGAGATGCGAATGTGCTCATCGAGCCCTGCTGGAGCTGTTCGGTGAGGATGTCGGGGGTGTTCACGAAAAAGTTTGGCCGGAAGAACTCGCGCTCAACGCCGGCCAGCTCCTCGAGGTAGGCCCGCAGGTCCTCGGCCGACTGCTTCCAGGTGAAGTAGGTGTATCCCTGGGCGAAGCCGACGCGGCCCAACTCCTGCTGCATCGCCCGGTAGGTGAACGCCTCGGCCAAGAAGATCACATCGGGGTCGACGGCTCGGACTTCGCTGATCAACCACTCCCAGAACGGCACCGGCTTGGTGTGGGGATTGTCGACCCGAAAGATCCGAACTCCGCGTTCCACCCATGTCAGGACCACCTCAGCGAGGGCCTCCCACAGTCCGACCCAGTCGTCGCAGTCGAAGTCGAGGTTGTAGATGTCCTCGTAGCGCTTGGGAGGGTTCTCGGCGTACTTGAGGGTGCCGTCAGGACGGTGAGCAAACCACTCGGGGTGTTCACTCAGCCAGGGATGGTCGGCCGAGCACTGAACCGCCAGGTCCAGGGCTATGTCCATCCCCAGCGCCCGGGCATCAGCGGTGAGCGCTTCGAACTCGGCCACCGTTCCCAGATCGGGATGAACGGCGTCATGCCCGCCGGTACGGTCACCGATGGCCCACGGTGAACCTGGATCTCCGGGCAGGGCGGTCAGGGCGTTGTTGCGACCCTTGCGCCGGGTCAGGCCGATGGGGCTCACGGGTGGCAGGTAGATCACGTCGAAGCCAAGCTCGGCCAGGGCCGGGAGGCGACGGCGCACTCCCGCCAGCCCACCCCACGATCGGGGGAACAACTCGTACCAGGCACCGAACCGTGCGCGAACCCGGTCCACGTCCAGTGTCACATCGTCGGCGAGTAACGCCGCCCGAGCGCGGTCAGGGTATTGGTCACAGATCAGAGCCAGGTCCGCGTCCAGGGCGGCCAGCACACGGTAGGTCTGATCGGCGGCGGTGTCGGCCACCACCTCGGCGGCGTCGTTGATGGCTCGGGCGGCCAGTCGCGACGAGTGGGTTCCGGCTGCTGCCGCCCGCTCGGCGCATTCGCCCAACAGCGCCGCTCCTTCGGCCAGTTCGCTGCTCAGGTCCCGGCGGCCGTCATCGGCTTCGCTCTTGCGGGTCAGCTCGACCCGCCACGAAGCGAGCGAATCGGCCCAGGCCCGGACGTTCCAGCGCCACCGACCCGGTTGATCGACACGGTATGTGGCGCCCCAACGGACACCGAGGGCTTCGGCGTCGAGGTGGGTCATGGTCAGCACCGTTGGCTCGGTACCAGCCGGTGACCACACCAGGGCCTCGGCGCGCAGGACCTCGTGGCCGTCGCGCAGCACATCCACCGACATCTCGACCCGGTCCCCGACCGTGCGTTTGGGGGCGTGGCGACCGGCGTCCACGGTGGGAGTCGGTCGTGCCACCACCACCCGGGCGGGACGCGTGGCCGGAACCCTCAACTCTGGGTGCCGAGCGCTCACCATTCCTTCAGGCGGGCGGTGGCGGAGGGGTCATAGAGGCAGACCACGTCGGCGAAGCAGCGCAGGTGCATGGCGGCCCGCAACATGGCGGCGCCCGCCCCGGCTTCGGGGAGGTGCGAGGTGATCACCACGTATGGGACCAGGTCGGGCAGGCTCCGGATGAGCGCTCCGTTGGCGATGGCCTTCTTGAGAGTGTCGGTTCGACGTAGGCCGGGACGGGTGCCCTGAACGCTGCCCTTGTACTCGAACCACACCATCTGGCCGCGAGGGCTGACCGCCTCCTGGTCGACCTCGACTCCGATCTCGGTCAGGATCCGACGTCCTCTGAGGGTGAAACCCAGATGGGAGAGGAGGGTGTCGCACTGTTCTGCGAACTGACGGCCCTGGATCCCGGCCGATGCCTGGAAAGACCGGGCCGGGGCCGGAGCCCGGCTGCGGTCTCGGGCAGGGAGGTGGGCACCGCCCCAGGCACTGTCGTCGCCGGACCCGTCATCGGTGGGCTCGGAGTACGTGAAGAACGACTCGTCGCCGCCGAGGGGGAGTTGATCGGACTGGTCCATGCCCAGCCGAGCCTACGCCCGTGATGGTGATCGGTTCGGGGGCGGGTGGTCGGTAGCCTCTGAGGGCGGACGCAGCACGGTCCGGGAGGGTTACAGCGGTGGCAGAGAAGAACCGGCGGCCGCTGATCGCGGTGGTGGCAGGACTGACGTTGCTGCTCGTGTTGGCAGCCGTGGGTTACGTGGTAACCCGAGGCGGTGATACCGGCAGCCGACGTGATCCTCGACGCCCCGACGTCGATGTCGAGGATCCAGCGGTGGTGGCCGCCGATCAGTTCGCCGCCGCTCTCACCTCGGGTGACTTCGATGGTGTCCTGGTTGCCGACGACGCGCTGACCTCGCGGCAGGTGGGTGAGCAGGTCGAACTGCTGCTGAGCGGCGTGCTGCCGATGGCCACCGGTCGCCCCGAGGTGAAGGTGACCAGCTTGAAGCGAGGTGAGGGCGAGAATGCCGACACCGCCTCGGCCACCGCTCACTTCCGTTGGACCTTCCCAGGCGAGCGCCGGTGGGACTACGACGCCCAGTGGACCCTGGTCGAGACGGCCACCACCAAGGACGCCGCCCGACACTGGCGGGTCAGTCTGAACGCTCCGGTCCTGTTCCCGGTAGCCAACGACGGTGCCCTGGTGCGGGCGCGGCGGGTCCCGGTGGCTCGGGGTCGCATTCTGGACGTGACGGGCCGTCCCCTGGTGGCGGGTTCGGGAACTGTCACGGTCGGGATCCGTCCCCGCCGCACCACCGACCCGGCTGGAACTGCTCGGACCGTGGCCGGGATCACCGGGGTGGATGCCGATGAGCTGGTGGCCCGAGTGCTGGCGGCAGGCCCCGACGAGTTCGTCGAGGTGGTGACCCTGGAACGACCGGCCTACGACGCCATCCGGGCCGAGATTCAACCCCTACCGGGCACCGTGTTCACCGAACAGGGCGCCGAGACCGGGCTGCCGGCCTCGTTCGCCAAGGGGCTACTGGGTACCACCGGGCCCGCTACTGCCGAAGAGGTCGAGAACTCCGACGGCCGGGTACACGAAGGAGACCTGACCGGTCTGTCGGGTGTGCAACAGGCCCGCGATGCGGTTCTCGCCGGCACCCCGGGTCTGCGGATCGAGGTCGCTTCGAGTGATCCCGAGGGAGCCACCAAGGTGCTCGAGGAGTTCCCCGGCCAACCGGGAAACGATGTCACTCTGACCCTGGACGTGGCGGTTCAGCAGGCGGCCGATGCCGCGCTGGCCAGTACGGGTCATCCGTCGGCCTTGGTGGCGGTGAGAGTGAGCACCGGCGAGGTGCTGGCGGTGGCCAACGGTCCGGCTGGGTCGGCTGGGTACAACCGAGCCTTCCTCAACCGCTACCCCCCGGGATCCACCTTCAAGGTGGTGACCGCTCTGGCCTATCTGGAGGGTGGTCTCGGGCCCGACGACATCGTGGGGTGTCCAGCCACGGTGGTGGCCGGCAAGCGGTTCCGCAACGCCGGCGGCTTCGCCCTGGGCGATGTGGCGTTCCGCAAGGCCTTCGCCCGCTCGTGCAACACCACCTTCGTGGGCCGCTCCGACACCATCACCAGTGCCCAGCTCACCGACACCGCCCGGCTACTCGGCTTCCGCGACCTGCAAGCCGAGCTGGGGATGCGGGTGTTCGGGGTCGAGGTGCCCGCCACCGACAACGAGACTCTCCACGCCGCCAACTCCATCGGCCAGGGCAAAGTCGAG
>CAUJFC010000131.1 GCA_963169755.1 Actinomycetota bacterium
TTGGTCATCGCGGTGTGGATTCCCGACTGGCCGGGGGTTCCTGTTCGGGGTGAATCGACGGCCAGCGGAGCCACGCCTACGGCATGGTCGGGACGAGGCGGGCGACCGCCCTGACCTCCGGCGATCGTCTCGTAGCTGACCCAGCCGTCGCCACCGATCAGGACGTTGTTCATGGTTCCCTGAGACGCGGCCGGAACCCGCGCCGGCAACACCTGAGCCAGCACCCCCAGGCAGACGTCGGCCACCCGCTGGGACACCTCGACATTTCCCGCCCCCACCGCCGCCGGGTACGAAGCCGACACCACCGTGCCCGACGGGGCCACCACCCGCACCGGCCGCATGGTCCCACCGTTGGTTGGCAGATCGGCCGCCAACACCGACCGAAGCGCCCAGGCCACGGCGCTGACCGTCACCGCCTCCACCGCGTTCACGTTGCCCCGCCGTTGAGGTCCGGTGCCACCGAAGTCGAAGCACACGCCGTCGTCGTCCACCGTCAGCGTGACCCGTACGGGTGTCGGCTCCTGCTGGTGGGGCTCGGGACCGAAGCTGTCCAGCACGTCCTCGAACTGCCAACTGCCCCTGGGCAACTCGGCCAGGGCCGCCCGCATCCGCCGTTCGCCGTAGTCCACCACCTCCTCCAGTGGGTCCAGGTCAGGCCAGTCGGCCACCAGTTCGGCCATCCGTCGGGCCCCCACCCGGTTGGCTCCGATCTGGGCTTCGATGTCGCCGCCCCGCTCGGCGGGCGTCCGAGACGACGCCACCATCACCGCGACCACCTCGGGGGTCACCAACATCGGCGGGAGCCGGAGGCCCTCCTGGTGGATCTCGGTTGCCGCCGCCGGCATCGACCCGGGGGCAGCACCGCCCAGGTCGGCGTGGTGAGCCCGGTTGGCAACCCAGCCCAGCAGGCGGGGCTGGACCCCGCCGCCATCGGCATCTGCGAACACCGGAGCCACCACGGTCACGTCATTGAGGTGAGTACCACCGGCGAAAGGGTCGTTCAGCACGATCTGCTCGCCGGGGCGTACGCGGTCGCCCACAGCGGCCACCGCCGCTCGCACCGAGGCCGGCATCGAACCGAGATGAACCGGAATGTGTTCGGCCTGTACCAGCAGGGTGCAGTCGGCGGTGAACAGAGCAGCCGAACAGTCGGCACGCTCTTTGATGTTGGGACTGAACGCCCCTCTACGCAGCACCTCGCCCATCTCGGTGGCGATACCGGTGAGGCGGGCTATCAGCACCGCCAACTCGGCCGGGGTCACCGCCGGCCTCCGGTACCGACCCGGGTGAGAACCAGCGCGCCGCTGGTGGGGTGGGGATCAGCTCGCCAACCGTCGGGCACCCAGATGGTGCAGTCGTCCTCGGCCACCACCGCCGGTCCCACCACTGCGGCACGAACCGGCCGAGGTAGCGCCGCGATGTTGGTCGGTGACGCCCGTCGGGCCGAGGCTCGCAGCGCAACCACCTCGATCTCGGCCCCATCGGGCACGTAACCGTTGCGGGTCCGATGAGCTCGGGGGAAGTCATCGAGCGAGCCGACCGTGATCTCGTGGGACTGCCCGACGTAACGACAATCCAGGCTCGTGGTCACCGCGGCGCCCTCCACCGCTGCCCCGGCGCGGGCGACGAGCGCGACCAGTGCCCGGTCCAAACCGTGGTGGTCGGCACCACCCGGCCAGCTCTGCACCAGGTCGTGTTGGCGGGGAGCGGTCAGGCACCCTTCGGCCGACAACACCCCAGCGCGGGCTGGGACCACCACCGCCGGCATCCCCAGGGCGTCGGCCACCGCACAGGCGTGCAGAGGTCCGGCGCCTCCGAAGGCCACCAGCGCCACCGAAGCAGGATCGACGCCACGGGCCACCGTCACCGCCCGTACCGCTTCCTCCATGTTGGCGTTGACGACAGCCAGCACATCGTCGGCGGAGATACCAGCTTCGACCAGAGCGCGTTCCGCGGCCTCTACGTCCAGCACCCCGATCCCGGCCAGTTCGACACCGGCTGGCAGGTGCCCGGCCACCAGGTTGGCGTCGGTGACGGTGGCGGCCCGACCGCCCCGCCCGTAGCAGGCCGGACCCGGTACCGCTCCAGCGCTGCGCGGTCCGACCGTGAGCGCCCCACCAGCGTCGACCACCGCGATCGATCCACCCCCGGCCCCGATGGTGTGGATGTCCAGCGACGGCATCCGGATCGGAAACCCCGCCACTGTCCGTTCTCCGGCCGGTTCGGGATGACCACCGAGCACCAGGCAGACATCGGTGCTGGTCCCGCCCATGTCGAAGGTGACCGCGTCGGGCCAGCCGCTGGCTACCGCCGCGGCCGCCGCCGCCCGAACGCCACCCGCCGGTCCGCTCAGCAGCAGCTTCACCGGGTGATCGGCTCCGTCGGCCACCGGTATCAATCCACCGGCGGAGGTCATCACCACCACCTCGTCGGCCACGTCCGCCAGCCCTTCCAGGTATCGCCGACACGTCGGTCGTAGGTAGGCGTTGGCCACGGTGGTCACGGTTCGCTCGTACTCTCGGAACTGGGGCGACACCTCGACCGACGTCGACACGTCCAGACCTCGCCCGGCCAGAACCGATGCCACCGACCGTTCATGATCGGGATTCAGGTCGCTGTGCAGCAGGCAGACGGCAACCGCTTCGGTGTCGGCGGGAACCTCGGGCGGGTCGGCGACCGGATCCAGTTCACGCCCGTCGAACCCCAGGCGCCCCTCGACCTCGATCCGGTGGAGTCGGTCCACCAGTGGCTCGGGTCGGTCGGCCCAGTGGTCATAGAGCGAAGGTCGGTCCTGACGGGCGATCTCGATCACGTCTGAAAATCCCCGGTTGGTCACCAGGGTCACCGTCGCCCCGCGTCTCTCCAAGAGGGCGTTGGTGGCCACCGTGGTTCCATGGGCCACCGCTTCGGGCCGACCGGTGGCGCTGACCGCATTCACCGCGACCCGCACCGCATCACCGGGATCGACAGGGGTGGAGGGCACCTTGAGTATTCGCCCGTCGTCGGTGACGACGTCGGTGAAGGTACCGCCGGTATCGACCCCCACTCGCATTGCTTCGACGCTACCGAGCCTGGTCCACCGGCGGGTGCAGCACGGTCAGGGCTGCCCCCAGGCGCCGGTCCAGATCCGAGTGCAGCCGGGCCAGGCGGTCATCGACCTCGTCCCACACCAGCACCGCCTCATCGGCGGCGGCCACCATCCAGGCATCGCGCCGCGACATCGCCCGCCGGAAGGCGTCGAGTCCGTCGGGCTCCTTGCGTTCCAGGCGCACAACCACCGCCGCGGCATCCAGGGCATCGAGCCCTCGGCTGCGGGCCGCCGGTGACAGGTTGCGGTCGATCCCGGGAAATCCCACCACTGCGGCGTAAGGCACCTGCATCCGCTGAGCCGCCTCGGCCGCCAGAAGCTCGGCCCCCGGCCGGGTTCCAGTGAGAACCATCAGGTCGTGGTGAATGCGGGCCTGGGCATCGATCACCGCCGCCAGGTCGTCACGGACCCGATCGGCCACCGGGTTCGGCTCCCACCCCCCTAGCCGGTCGGGCGTGTGACCGAACACCGCCAGCAGGTGACCGGCAGGAATGCGGGGATCGCGGCGGCGACGCTCGGCCCGCTGCTCATCGGGATCCAGGTCCGCCAACCGTCCCGATCCCTGCCCTCCGCCCGACCCGCCGATGCCTCCGACCTGGGCGGTCGCGCCGACCGCCGCCCGGTGTTCGTCTCGGCGAGCCACCGCCAATGAGTCCACCAGGTCGTTCATTCGGTCTCCCGAGTGACCCTTCACCCACTCGAACGTGACCTCTCGGTCGGGCCGAGTCGCCAACACCGCCAGCAGTTCTTGCCACAGGTCCTGGTTCTTCACCGGCTCGCCGGCACGGGTACGCCACCCGTTGCGGACCCACCCCTTCGACCACGACTCCAGCCCGTTCTTCACGTAGGTCGAGTCCATGACCACCACCAGTGGTCCGGGGTTGGACTCAATCGCCCGCAGCACTGCCGTGAGTTCCATGCGGTTGTTGGTGGTGTCGGCCTCGCCTCCCGAATCGTGACGGTCAGGAGAGGTGGCCCACGCCCACCCGCCGGGCCCGGGGTTCCCGCTGCAGGCCCCGTCGGTGTAGGCCCGCCGAGGTGGAGATGATCGATCCCCGGTGGACGGGGCGGAATCGGTGGGCATGGCATCACCTTGCCAGACCCCACTGGGCTTGCCAGACCCCGCCGGGCTTGCCTGATCCAACCGGGTGCGAAGCGAGCCGAAAGTGGGCACCATGGGGTCATGCAGGGACCGGACGAGTTCTACGAGCAGCTACCCGACATAGACCCCGACGAGACCCGGGAGTGGCTGGATTCGCTCGACGCCGTGCACGCCCAGCGGGGAGACACCCGGGCCGGGTACCTGGTGCAGCGGCTCCTCGCCCGCGGTCAAGAGCTGGGGCTGGACGTGGCCGCCCCGGCTCGCACCCCCTACGTGAACTCCATCCCCCTGGGTGATCAGGAGCGGGACTACTGGTTCCCGGGAGATGTCGAGCTGGAGCGGCGAATCCGGGCCTACATCCGCTGGAACGCGGCGGTGATGGTGGTGAAGGCCAATCACCGAGCTGAAGGCATCGGTGGACACCTGGCCACCTTCGCGTCCTCGGCGGGCCTGTTCGATGTGGGGTTCAACTGGTTCTTCCGGGGCAAGGCTGACGGCAACCCCGGCGACGCTGTCTACCTCCAGGGTCACGCTTCCCCTGGGGTATATGCGAGGGCCTACCTGGAGGGTCGGCTGGACGAGGCCGATCTCGACCGCTTCCGCCGCGAGGTCGACATGGGTGACGGCACCCCAGGACGGGGCCTGTCCAGCTACCCCCACCCCCGGCTCATGTCCGACTTCTGGGAATACCCCACGGTGTCGATGGGGTTGGGGCCCATCAGTTCTCTGTACCACGCCCGCTTCTACCGGTATCTGCACAACCGGCGCATCGATGACACCTCAGCCAGCCGGGTGTGGGCGTTCGTGGGAGATGGGGAGTGCGACGAGCCCGAAACCCTCGGCGCCATCTCGTTGGCGGGCCGCGAAGGGCTCGACAACCTCACCTGGGTGGTGAACTGCAACCTGCAACGCCTAGACGGTCCCGTGCGAGGCAACGGCAAAATCATCCAGGAACTCGAAGGGGTGTTCCGGGGTGCGGGCTGGAACGTGATCAAGGTGATCTGGGGATCGGCCTGGGACGACCTGCTGGCCCGCGACGTCGACGGGGTGCTGCTCGACAAGATGAACAGCACCGTCGACGGCGAGTTCCAGCGCTACACCGTGGCCGACGGCGCCTACATCCGCGAGCACTTCTTCGGTCCCGACCCCCGGCTGAGGGCCCTGGTCGACCACCTGTCTGACGACGACCTGCGCTGGCTGCCTCGGGGCGGACACGACTACCTGAAGGTGTACGCCGCCTACAAGGCCGCCACCGAGACCGTGGGGCGCCCAACGGTGATCCTGGCCAAGACCATCAAGGGCTGGACCCTCGGGGCCGAGGTCGAGGCTCGCAACGTGACCCACCAGGTCAAGAAGATGTCCAACGAGCAGCTACGGGCGCTGCGTACCCGCCTGCACCTCGAGGCCGAGATCCCCGAAGAGTCATTGGCCGACGACGCCGAACCTCCCTACTTCCGTCCCCCTGCCGGGTCGGCGGCCCACGAATACCTGACGGCGCGGCGTCGGGCCCTGGGGGGATCGCTTCCCCAGCGGGTCACCACGGTGCGCCGACCCTTGGTGCTGCCCTCGGAATCCACCTTCGACGAGTTCCGGGCCGGCTCAGGCAACCAGGCGGCCTCCACCACCACCGCCTTCACCCGCCTGCTTCGAGCCATGGTCCGCGACGGCGAGTTCGGTCGCCGGGTGGTACCGATCATCCCCGACGAGGCCCGGACCTTCGGAATGGACTCGTTGTTCCGTGAGATCGGCATCTATGCCGCTCACGGCCAGAAGTACGAGCCGGTCGACCACGATCTGTTGCTCTCCTACCACGAGGCCATCGACGGCCAGATCCTGGAGGAGGGCATCACCGAGGCTGGGGCCACCGCGTCGTGGATCGCGGCCGCCACCTCCTATGCCACCCGCGGCGTTCCGATGGTGCCGTTCTTCACCTACTACTCGATGTTCGGGTTCCAGCGGGTTGGTGATCTGTTGTGGGCAGCGGCCGACGCCCGGGCCCGCGGCTTCCTGCTGGGCGCCACCGCTGGCCGCACCACCCTTCAAGGAGAAGGCCTCCAGCACCAGGACGGCCACAGTCAGGTACTGGCCTCCACCATCCCCTCCTGCGCCGCCTACGACCCGGCGTTCGCCTACGAGACGGCCGAGATAATCCGCCACGGCATCCACCAGATGTATGGACCCGACCCCGTGGACCGATTCTTCTACCTGACCCTCTACAACGAGAACTACCCCCAGCCCCCCATGCCTCCCGGATGTGCCCAAGGGATCGTGGAAGGCCTGTACCGCTGGGCTGAAGCCCCAGCGGTATCCCCGGCACCCGGTGGTGCCGGTGAGGCGCCCCGGGCCACCATCTTGTTCTCGGGTACCGCCCAAGGGGCGGCTCGGACCGCCCAGGCCGAGTTGGCCGACCGGTGGGGGGTGGCGGCCGAGCTGTGGAGCGCCACCTCCTTCAAGCTGTTGCGTGAGCAGGCCCTGGAGGTGGAACGGTGGAACCTGCTCCATCCCGGCGAGCACCGCCGGGTTCCCCGGGTCACCGAGTTGCTGACATCCTCCGAGGGTCCGGTGGTGGCGGTCACCGACTTCATGCGGATCGTGCCCGACCAGATCGCACGCTGGGTGCCAGCCGGCCGGCGGTACACCTCACTGGGAACCGACGGCTTCGGGCTGTCTGACACCCGCGAGGCGCTCCGCCACCACTTCGAGACCGACGCCGCCCACCTGGTGGTGACGGTCCTGGCCGAACTGGTGGCAGACGGCCGGCTCGATCCCGAGGTGGTGCGCCACGCCATCGCCCACTACGGCGTCGATCCCGACCGCACCGTCCCCTGGTCCACCTAGCCTGTTGGCGTGGCATCCCGGGTCAGCTTTCCGATCACCAACGACGACGAAGCCAACGCCTTCCTGGTGAGCGAACCGTTGGCCCTGGTGCTGGGCATGTTGCTCGACCAACAGGTGCCCATGGAGTGGGCCTTCCGGGCCCCCCACACCCTGAGTCAGCGGCTCGGCCCCCGCTTCAACGCCACCGACATCGCGGCCATGGACCCCGAAGATCTGGTAGCCGTGTTCTGCGAGAAGCCGGCCCTGCATCGCTATCCGGCGGCCATGGCTCGCCGAGCCCACGCCGTGTGCGAGCACCTGGTCGAGAACTATCAGGGCGACCCTCGGCGCATCTGGAACCGGGTGACCGACGGCCACGAGCTCTATCGCAGGGTCAACGCCATCCCCGGTTTCGGTGAGGAGAAGGCCAAGATCTTCGTGGCGCTGCTGGCCAAGCGGTTCGGCCGCACTCCTGAGGGGTGGAGGGAGGCGGTGGCTCCCTTCGGCGACGATCAGCCCCGTTCAGCCGCCGACGTCAGCTCGAGAGAGGCGTTCAGCGCGGTGCGAGCCTGGAAGAAGGCTCAGAAGGCGGCCGGACGGTCCAAAGCTGAATTCTCGATGTGACCGGAACCCACCGTTCCTGCGGACCGAGCGATGACCGGGGATCAGATGGCAGTGTCGACCCGCACCTCGCGGGCCATGCGATAGACGGCCAGCCCGCCGAACACCACCATCCAGGCCACCACACCGGCCACCACGTAACCCGGAAGCTTGCCGGCCGAGGCCAGCAGGTAGGCGTAGGGGGCCACGAACGACACCAGGAGCATGGCGATCCACGGCATGGCACAGCGCATGGGGCGGTCCTCGTCACGCATCAGCTTCACGCCCATGGCCTGACCAATGCCATAGGTGGGGGCTGTTCCCACATCCAAGGCCAGGAACCACCACGGGTTCACTCCGTGACTCACCAGCATGGGCCAGACCACCACGGCGCGGGCCACGCAGAACACCACCACCGTTGCGGTCCACATCTGGCCAAAGGTGCCCAGCTCACGCAGTTCGGAGATGAGGCTGCGCTCACAGTCATCTACCTCGAGAGCTGGAGGCTGCGACACGGAAGTCATGAGGGAGGTGGCTCTCCTAGCGGACGAGGGAGTTGGGCCAGCAGACCGTTCCAGGGATCATCGGCGCGTCGGCTGGACAACCTGAGCAGAAGTCTACGCCACCAGCTCCACTGGTCACAGGCGGTGTCCACCCGGCCACCTCACGCCGAGATCCACCGACCTCGGGATGCACGGTCAGGCGGGCCGGTCAGCGGCGAGGTCGTGACGTTGACGATCGAGCCAGCCCAGCAGAATTGCCACTGCCCGGGGATCGTGACGCAGATCGTGGGCGGCACCCGGCACGATGTGCAGCTCGGCGTGCCCATGGCTGTCACCGATGAACCGGGCATCGAATGACGGCACGGACTCGTCTTCCGAGCCGTGCAACACCAGCAGGGCGCGACCACCCAGGCGGGCAGCGTCGTCGACTGGGCGAATGTCCTTGAGCTGCCGGGTCCAGGCATCCAGGTTGGGCGGAAAGTTGGGATCGGTGATCACGCCCACCTCGCGGGCGTGACGCAGCAGCCGCTTCGGATGGCTACCCCAGTCTCCGAAATCGGCGGGAGAACCCATGACCGCCACTCCCCTTACTTCGGGGCGGCGAGCCGCCGCTGCCAAGCACAGTCCACCTCCGGTGCCCGCCCCGGCCAGCCACACCCCCCGATTGGGAGCCAGAGTGCGGGCAGTCTCGATAGCGGTGAGGATGTCATCGAGCCATCCGCCGAGCGAGAAGTTCCCCTCGGACTTTCCGCAACCACGAAAAGTGAAGGTGATGACCCTCCAACCCTCGTTGGCAATCCGGTCCGCCAGGGCCGGGTAGGACCTTCCCAGTGCATCGGCGCGGACCATACCCGAGGGGTAACCGTGACACAGCACCAACGTCGGAGGATCACCGTCGCTCACCGGAGGATCGGTGTGGTAGCCGACCAGCCGGTGGCCCCCGGAGATGAACTCGATCTCCACCTCGGTGGGTAAACCGAACCGCGCTCGGCTCAGCCGTTGTCAGCGGCCGCGCAACAAGAGTGCGGCTTGTACCCGCGGTTGCGGGCCTCCACCAGGGTGTCGGGGCCGAAGGAGAGGTAGGTGGCAGCGGACATCAACTCGTCGACCACATCGGCCGAGCAGCGGTCGATGTCATGCACGATCTGGGTGCGCTTGTCTCCGACGTACTGGCTGTGTTCGAAGCGGGTGGGGCGCGTCATGTTCGCGACGCTAGGCGAACTGGCACTCGCTGACCTACGCCCGTCCGGCCTCGGGTCCGACCGCCCCGATGGCCTCCAGGTACTCGCCTCGGACGGTCAGCACCTCGACCACGTCCTCATCGGCCAGATCCCGACCTGATTCGTCGGCCAAGGCCAGGATCCGAGCCACCGCGGCAACCTCGTCAACCACCGAATCGTCCTGATCAGCTGGCTCGAACCGGGGCTTGCGGCTCCACGGATAACGCCGCTCGGGCGGACCGGCGGTGGATGCTTCCAACAGGTCGGCATCAGCCAGCAGAACCCACCGAACGTCGTCATGGGTGAGACGGGCCTGAGCCCGAGGCGACAACCGATCAGCGATGAAGTCCACCGCCTCGGCGACGTCGAACACAGCAGGACGAGCCACCGACGCCAGACGGGCGGTCTCGCCTCCGATCACCACTAGTCCGATCACCACTACGGCCACCACCGCCAGCACCGCGAACACCCAGATCATGGTTCTCCGATCACTTCAGGAGGTGCGCCGGCGGACCCACCGACCAGACAAGCGCGGCATGACTGAACCGAGGCGAAGCCGAGGTCAATCCAAGCCGGTGACGACGAACAGTTCACCAGTCCCATCACTTCATGGGGATAGCGGGTCGGGGATCGTCGAAGCCCTGCCCCGCCGCCCGTCGGGCCAGCGCGTAGGCCACGATGTCGCTGTACAGCCCCATCACCACCGGACCGTAGATGGGGCTGGTGGCCCAAACCGAGGTGAGATCCCCCCACGTCGGACAACACCCGCTCGGACCCCTCAACCGGCTGTCCACCTTGGGGTGAACGTAACGGGGGTTCGAGATGGCATAGGACTTGAGCAACTGGATCTGGGCTCGTACGCCCATCTGGGGCGAAGGGAAGTGGAATCCCGACGCACAAGTGTCGCAATGCCCGATTCCCGAATAGTTGTTGGCATAGACGCTGTCGTTGTTGGCGAAACCTCCGGTCTCCAGCACTGCCTGAGCAAACGCGATGTCTCCTCGGATCCCCTCGGTCTGACCCTCTTCGATGAACCAGCGGGCGAAGTCCTCCACCGGTGTCGGAATGCGGGGTCGGTATCCCGCACGACGAAACCAGCCCGCGAGGTCCTCGGCGCTCAGACGGGGGATACCGATCAGCGCCACCTCCAGTGGCACCTGGGCGAAACCTCGCCGACCGGCGGAACGCAGACGATCCTGGGCGGCAGCCACCTCGACAATGGCCGTCTCGTGGCGGTCCGACGCCGTCTTGGCCACCAGCGACATCCGCTCCAGATTCTGATTCTGCGCGGTCGCGAATGCCGTGGTCATGGCCAGCACCAACTGGGCCTGGTCGTATGCCTTGTCAGCCTTCTCCAGCGTCCGCTGGGCCTGGCGGGTCACCTGCTTCTGACGGGCGAACACGTGACTGAACATGACCCGACGACCAGCCGCAGCATCAGTGACGTCACCGCTCACATAGGCCCGATACTCCTCCATGCCCCCGGTTCCACCATCCACATAGGCCCGCACGGTCAAGTCCGAGAGCCGGTCTCGCTCGGCGGCCAGTTCCCTGCGGGCTCGCGTCCGGCGGGTCGTCGCCTGCTCGAAGGTCTCCTGGGCAGTCTGGTTGGCCAGGCCGGCATTGAAGGCCGCGACCTTGGCATCCTCCAGCCAGAGTGCAGCGTTCATTCGCTCCACCGCCGCCTCATCGCGTTCCTGCTCGTGACGGTGGACTACCTCGAAGGGGTCGTCAGGCGAGGCTGGAGATCGCGGAGCGCGCTCGAGGGTCTCGTCGAGAATCTCGCGCCGTTCGGCATCGGTCAGCTCTCGGCCTCTCTGAGCCGCGATAGAGGGGGTTGGCAGAGCCAACCCGGCGAAAGACACGATGACCAGTCCAACCGCCAACCGCCTGATCGCCGACCTCATCAGTGCTGAACGTGATCCTCCAGCGTTGTGGCGAGGTTCGGACAGAATGAGGCGAGGGTGCGACACAGGAGGATGCTCAGCCCAGGGCGGGGGATGGGACGCGACAGGGTGTCGACAACAACCGATCCATGCTACCGGGAACCGCCATCTAGCCTCGATGCGCCGACCAGGGAGCAATGAAGTTGAGCGCCAGCAGCCATGACCACCGAGCCACCCGGCTCGAAGACACCGTCCGCCCATCGCACTACACCCTCACCATCGCCCCCGACCTCGATGCCGCCAGTTTCGCCGGCCGGGTCGAGATCGTCGTGTGGGCCTCGGTCGAGGTCACCAGCATCACCCTTCATGCTCTTGACCTGGAGATAACCACCGCCGCGGTCAGCGCGGGAGACAGGGCCATCGAGGCCACGGTCACCGTCGACCCTGCCGATGAGACGGCCACCCTTCACCTCAGCTCTCCCCTTCCCGCTGGTGAAGCCGTGATCGACCTGAGCTTCACGGGCGAACTGAACGACAAGCTGGTGGGTTTCTATCGCTCCACCTATTCAACGCCGGACGGTGAGGTTCAGACCCTGGCCTGCACCCAGTTCGAGTCAACCCACGCTCGCCGAGCGTTCCCCTGCTGGGACGAGCCTGCCTTCAAGGCCACCTTCACGGTGGTCCTCGATGTGCCCGACGACCTTCTGGCTGTCTCCAACGCCGCTGAAGTGAGCCGCGAACCTCTGGGCGACGGGATGGTCCGGGTGCGCTTCGCTCCCACCATGGTCATGTCGACCTATCTGGTGGCTTTCGTGGTAGGACCGCTCGAGGTGGCTCACACCAGCGATGTCGATGGAGTACCGCTTCGCGTCATCGCTCCCGCTGGACAGTCGAAGCTGACCGACTACGCGGCCGAGGTGGGGGCGTTCTCGCTGCGATTCCTGGCCGACTGGTACGGCATTGCCTATCCCGGCGACAAGGTCGACCTGATCGCCATTCCCGACTTCGCCTTCGGGGCCATGGAGAACCTGGGCTGCATCACCTTCCGCGAGACCGCCCTGCTGGTGGATCCCGCCACCGCTACCCAAGCCGAGCTACAACGGGTGGCCGACGTCGTGGCTCACGAACTGGCCCACATGTGGTTCGGGGACCTGGTGACCATGGGCTGGTGGAACGGCATCTGGTTGAACGAGGCCTTCGCCACCTTCATGGAGATGCTCACCGTCGACGCCTTTCGTCCCGAGTGGGAGCGGTGGGTCGACTTCTCCTCCGCCCGATCGGTGGCCTTCGACACCGACGCGCTGGCGACCACCAGACCCATCGAATACGAGGTGGTCACCGCTGAAGACGCCGAGGCCATGTTCGACGTGCTCACCTACGAAAAGGGGGCGTCGGTGGTGCGGATGCTCCAGCAATACCTGGGTGAGGACCGGTTTCAGGCCGGCATTCGCACCTATCTGGAGCGTCACGCCTACTCCAACACCGAAACCACCGACCTGTGGGATGCCATCGAGGAAGCGGCCGGAGAACCGGTGCGTCAGATGATGGACACCTGGATCTATCAGGCCGGCCATCCGGTGGTTCAGATCACCGCCGGCGAGAACAGCGAGCTGGATGTGCAACGCCAGCTCTTCCGGTCCGCATCCACCCAGCCCACCCCCGACCCCACTCCCGGGAACCACCTGGTCCCAGTGGTGATGCGGGTGGGCACCGACGCCGGCACCACCACCATCCACCGGCTGATGGTGAGTGAACCTGCCACGGTTTCACTCGACGGTCGGGTGCAGTGGGCGGTTGCCAACCACCAATCCAACGGTTTCTATCGGGTAGCGGTCGACGACGGAATGCTCGAGCGCCTGGCGGCGGCCGCCCCCGCCAACCTGTCGGCCAGCGAACGCTACGGGCTGATAGAGGACGAGTGGGCTCTGTTGTTGGCGGGCCAGGGGTCGCTGAGTCGGGTGCTTATGGTGTTGCGAGCCCTGTCAGGCGACTCCGACCTGGCGGTTTGGCGCAGGATCACCGCGGTCCTGGCCTCGCTGCAACGCCATCTTCCCGCCGATCAGCAGACTCGACTGGCGACTCTCACCCGGGCCATGGTGGGCCCGGCGCTCATGGCCTGCGGCCCCACTCCCCGGCCTGGGGAGAGTGATCGAGCCGGTGCCCTGCGGGCCACGCTGTTCGAGTCCGCGGCACTGACCGGCGCCGACCACCACCAGATCGAAGCCGCCACCCGATGGTTCGTCGATCTCGATGATCCTGCCACCGCTGCGGCCGTCGGGCCCGACTTGGCCGACGCGGTGGTACAGGTGGTGGCCGCCGGAGACAGCGCTGACCATTGGCAGATCCTGGATCAACGGGCTCAGCGGGCGCTCACACCCCAGGACCGCCTTCGTCACACCGGAGCGCTGGCCGACAGCTCCGACCCATCTCTGGTGCTGAGACTGGCTGAGATGGTGCTCACCGACCGGATCCGCACCCAGGACGGCCTGTTCATCCTGCGCCGTGCCCTGGCCAACCGCCATGCCCACGAACCGGTGTGGACCTTCGTCGAGGACCACTGGTCGACGATCTGTGACCGGTTCCCCGCCGCCGCCCTGCCCCGCTTGGTCGAGGGCATCCGTCCCATCGGAGACCGTGGCCTGGCTGCTCGGGTGTCGGCATTCCTGGCCAACCATCCCCTGAGTCAGGGTGAGATGACAGTGGATCAACACATCGAACGGATGTGGGTGAGCGTGACCCTGCGTGACCGCCTGGCGAGCAGCTCCCTCGTTGATTTCAGTTGACTGTCCGTGTCCGCTTCGATGTGTTCGCGGTGGAGGACACCACCGCCCAGGTGGTCTGGCGCGGTCTGCGTGAGGGAGTCCTCCGCCTGCATCCCAACGGTGCTCCACCGGTCACCGTCCAGGTCGCCCCGGGTCAGAGGGTAGGTGCGGTAACTGTTGGCGACTTGCCGCCCGGTCGAGAGGTGACCATTGCCGCATCGGGCTCAGCCGTTGGGGAGCCGATGTCTTTCGCTGTGGTCACCCGCCCCCGCCTACCCGGTGAGGAACTGGCCAGGGTGGCCACCGTCGGTGACCTCCACCTGGGGGCGCGGGCTTTCGGCTACCGCCACACCATCACCGAGGACCCCGAGCCCGAGGTCGCGCACCCCTTCCGCTGCACCACCGCCGCCCTGCGCGAGGCGACCGAGTGGGGCACCGAACTGGTTGTCGCCAAGGGTGACATCACCAACAACGGCCAGGTCCACCAGTGGCGGTCGTTCGCTCAACTGGTCGATCAGGCGGAAGTGCCGGTACTGGCTGTACCTGGCAACCACGACCGGGCTTTTCGCAGCGGATTGTCGCCCGAGGACGCTGCGGTGGCCTTTGGTTTCGAGATGGCCAGCCCGATGACGGTGGTCGACGGGCCCGGTCACCGACTGGTGCTGGTCGACTCGAGCATCGGCGCCCACAACCGAGGACGGATCGACGTCCTCACCGACGATCTGGCCGACGCCGTGGCCGAGGTGGACCGCCAGTCCACTGTGCTGGTGTTCATGCACCACCAGTTCCACCGTTGGCCGGTACAGGAGGGTTGGCCAGTGGGCGTGGACCGGCAGGCGGCCGTCGGTGTTCTGGACCGGCTGGCCGACACCGGACGACGGATAGTCATCTCGAGCGGCCACACCCATCGGCACCGTCGCTGGGACCATCGGGGCGTGGTGTGCACCCAGGTCGGCTCCACCAAGGACTTTCCGGGGGTGTGGGCTGGCTACGTCATCTCCGAGGGTGGGGTCCGGCAGGTGGTCCGTCGGGTGGAGCAGGCTGACTGCATCTCCTGGACCGACCACACTCGCCGGGCCGCCGCCGGAACGTGGCGCTGGGTGGCCCCCGGGTCACTGGCTGCCCGATGCTTCGACCTGCTGGACCCGGGTGAAACCCCGTCGCGGAAGGCGACGCCGCCGTGACCGACCCTCATCGTGGATACACGACCGAGCCCACGCATTCGGTCCGCTCGTTGGAGGTGGTAGGCCGCGCCGACCTGCCAGGGGCGGTTTCGTGGGCCAGGACCTCCAGGCGAGTGAGGCTCCGCCAGCTCGTCCCGTTCGTGCTGCTCGGACTTCTTTCTGTGAGCCTGGCCGTGATCCCCGAGACCGATCGTGATCGGGCGGTGTGGCTGTGGCCCGCGGGAATCCTGTTGATCACCTCGGGGTTCCAAATGGTGCTGATGCCGTGGCACCGGCTCCACAGTCTGTGGCGCCATGCTCCCGTTGCCACCTTCTGCATTGGGGTACTGCTGCTCCGCGAGATCGACTCGCAGGGGACCACCGGCTTCGGGGTACTGCTGCTACTGCCGATCATCTGGCAGGCGATCTACGGCAGTCGCATGGACCTGGCCATCGCCTTTGCTCAGATCACCGCCGTGCTGGTGGTACCGGTGTTGGTACTCGATGGTTACCCGATCCGCCACGAGATCCCCAGAACGATGCTGCTGCTGGCGGTGGCGGCTGCCCTGGGAACGGTGATGAGAACTCTGATCGGCACGGTGCGCGACCACAACCGCGCCATGCAGACGGTGGTCACGGTCTCACGTCTGCTCCACTCCGCCGTCGACCCCATGGGGGTGTTCGCGGCCGGTGTTCGCTCGCTCACCGGAGCCGACGCCGTAACGGTGTTTCGAGCAGACACTGGCGACCATCGTGGGCTGCAAACCGCGGTGGTCGCCACCCCCGGGCCTGAACCGCTGGTCTCACAGCTCATGACTCCCGACCGCGGCCACGAACGGGACTTGGCCAGCACCTGGTTCCTGGAACCGCTGTTGACCCAGGGCGAGGTCGTGTACGAGAGCCGTCCACCGTCGCTCGATGCCCCCACCGCCCAGTGGCCGGCAGAGGTGGCGGCCCGGTTGGTGGTTCCCATCGGATCATTCGGTTCGCCGATCGGACTGGCCGAGGCCACCTGGACGGGTCGACCCCGACGCCCATCCCGCTTCGAGCAGAGTGCCCTCGTTCTGTTGGGAATCGACGTCGGTCGGGCGCTGGAACGGGTCGAGGAGATGGAAGTCCTCGACGACCAGGCCCACCGTGACGGCCTCACCGGCCTACCCAACCGAAGGGCGTGGGACGACCTGATCGACCATGAACTGGACACTGCCCACCGACTGCACCGTGACCTGGCAGTAGCGGTGATCGACTTGGACCACTTCAAGGCCTACAACGACCGCCACGGCCACCTGGCCGGCGACGATCTGCTTCGTCGAGCAGCCGAAGTGTGGTCTGGTGCCCTTCGGGGCGTGGACATCCTGGCCCGTTGGGGTGGAGAAGAATTCGTGCTGGCCCTACCCGGTACCTCGCTGGAAGAGGCCGAGCGGGTGCTGCAACGTCTCCAGGCGATCACTCCCGAAGGTCAGTCGTTCTCGGCGGGCGTAACCGGGCTGACCGCCGATGATGACGCCGAGCAGGTAGTGGCTGCGGCCGACGCCGCCATGTATCAGGCCAAGGCGGCTGGGCGTAACCGGGTGGTCAGTTCCCGCCGGTGACCAGCCAACCCACCAGCCCCGCCTGCCCCAGGTGATAGGTGATCATCACTGCCACCGGCCCAAGCCGGCGGGGTTCCACAAACCGATTCCAGGCCAGCGTGGCATCGGATACGTAGAACAACAGAGCTCCACCGATTGCCCAGGGCGCAGCGGTCGAGAATGCCGCCAGCACCATCGCTGAAATGACCGCGATGTAGGCAACCACCGGTCCCACCAACGATGGATTATCAGAGGCCTTCACGTTGGAGACGATTCGCCGCGCCACGGTCGCCACCGATACCGCCACCATCACCAGACCGACGGCCAAGGCGACCGACGAGGCGTACTGCGACAAGAGCCCGATGACATATGCGATGTGTCCGACAAGGAACGAGGCCAGCCCGGCCACGAACCATTTCTCGGCCCCCAACAAGAAGACATCTCCGGCCAACGAGAAGATCAGACCGACCACCATGGCCTGCCGAACCGACCCGTCGAAGGGCTCCAGGGACAGTGCGACCCCGATGAGGGCCACCAACGACCCCGGCTTCGTCACGACACGAACCGGGCGGCGATCCGTCCACACCGCCCACCAGTCACTGACTCCCAGTAGCAGCGCCAGACCCGCCAGCCCCCATGCCAGGGAAGTCACGCGTGGTCAGTCTTCGAGCGACAGCGCCTGCTTGGGGCAGCGGTCGATCGCAAGCTTCACCATGTCGAGCAGGTCCTCGTCCACCTCGTCTTGAAGGATGTAGAGGAGATCGTCATCTCGGACCTCGAAGACTTCGGGCACCAGTCCCATGCACACGGCGTTGCTCTCGCACAGGTCATAGTCGACCACCACTCGCATAGCTGCCTCCTTGTAGACGGGATCCGCATTCTAGAACAGGTTTCATTTCTTGCCAGATACCAGCGGCCCGGCCACCCATCACTACTTCGGCCAGGGCAGGACCCCGCGCTAACGTGAGCCGTCCCTCGCGGGGGTGTAGCTCAGTTGGTAGAGCGCTTCGGTCGCATCGAAGAGGCCAGGGGTTCGATTCCCCTCACCTCCACTCAGCCCCAGGGATCAGATTCGGCTCAAGTCGGCTGGTCAGGTGGTCGAAACCTGTGACATGGCAGTTGCAGCATCGTCCTCCCCCCGCCGGATCACCCGCCGCCTCTCGGCTGGAGCCGGAGTCATTGCCACCGCTCTCCTGCTGGCCGGGTGCCTCACCCCCGGCCAGCAGTCTGTTCTGGACGAGATGAACGCCGACCG
>CAUJFC010000132.1 GCA_963169755.1 Actinomycetota bacterium
CCTGGCACAGCGCCGGCACCTACCGGATCCATGACGGTCGTGGTGGGGCCGGAACCGGCACCCAACGGTTCGCGCCGCTCAACAGTTGGCCCGACAACGCCAACCTCGACAAGGCCCGGCGACTGTTGTGGCCGGTGAAAGCGCGCTACGGACGCAAGCTCTCGTGGGCTGACCTGATGATCCTGGCCGGCAACGTCGCCTTGGAGTCGATGGGTTTCGAGACCTTCGGTTTCGGCGGTGGACGGGTCGATGTGTGGGAGCCCGAGGAAGATCTCTACTGGGGCCCCGAGGACGACTGGCTGGCCGACGAGCGCTACCACGGAGAACGCGAGTTGGCCGATCCGTTGGGAGCGGTGCAGATGGGTCTGATCTACGTGAACCCCGAAGGACCGAACGGTGAGCCCAGTGCTCTGGCCGCCGCTCGGGACATCCGGGAGACGTTTGCTCGCATGGCCATGGACGACGAAGAGACGGTGGCGTTGATCGCGGGAGGCCACACGTTCGGCAAAGCCCACGGGGCCGGCGACGCCGGTATCCATGTGGGTCCTGAACCCGAGGGAGCGCCCCTGGAGGCGCAAGGCCTGGGCTGGCTGTCGAGCTTCGGATCCGGCCACGGAGTCGACACCATCACCAGCGGACTGGAAGGCGCCTGGACCCCGACTCCCACCACCTGGGACAACTCGTTCCTCGAAACTCTCTTTGCCTACGACTGGGATCTGGTGCGCACCCCATCTGGTGCCCAACAGTGGATCCCCACCGATCCCGACGCCGCCGAACTGGTTCCTGACGCCCACGACTCGTCGAGACGTCACGCTCCGATCATGTTCACCACCGATCTGGCACTACGAATGGATCCGGCCTACGCCAAGATCTCTCGTCGGTTCCTGGAGAACCCCGACCAGTTCGCAGACGCCTTCGCCCGGGCCTGGTTCAAGCTCACCCACCGCGACATGGGGCCTCGCTCCCGCTACCTGGGGGCGGAGGTACCCGCCGAGGACCTGATCTGGCAGGACCCGTTGCCGGCGGTGGACCACGGCCTGGTGGATGCCGCCGATGTGGTCGACCTCAAGGCCCGGATACAGGCCACAGGCCTGACCACGGCCCAACTGGTGGGCACCGCCTGGGCATCGGCATCCACCTATCGCGACAGCGACAAGCGCGGTGGGGCCAACGGGGCACGGATCCGCCTCGAACCTCAAAGGAGCTGGGAGGTCAACGACCCGGCGACCTTGAGCACCGTCCTGGACCGTCTCGAAGCGCTCCGCTCGGAGTTCAACGACGCTCAGCACGGCGGCCGAGCGATCTCCATGGCAGACCTGATCGTGCTGGCCGGGTCGGTCGGGGTGGAGCAGGCGGCACGGGCTGCTGGCCACGAGGTGGAGGTGCCGTTCACGCCGGGCCGAACCGATGCCAGTGACCAACAGACCGACGCCGCGTCGTTCGCGGTGCTCGAGCCCACCATCGACGGATTCCGCAACTTCCAGCGGCCCGGTGACAAACGTCGTGCCGAGCACCACCTTATCGACCGGGCCAGCCAGCTCACCCTCAGTGCCCCGGAGATGACGGTTCTGGTGGGTGGGCTCCGGGTGCTGGGCGTGACCAGCGGAGGGGTGACCCACGGGGTTCTCACCGACCGGCCCGGAGTGTTGAGCAACGACTACTTCGTGAACCTGCTCTCCATGGACCTCATCTGGGCACCCTCGGGGGCCGCCCACGTGTACGAGGCCAGCAACCGAGATGGCGGAGAGGTCCGCTGGACCGCCACCGCTGCGGATCTGGTGTTCGGATCGAGTTCTCAGTTGCGGGCCCTGGCCGAGGTGTACGCCAGCGACGATGGCGGTGTGAAGTTCGTCGGTGACTTCGTGTCAGCCTGGGTGAAGGTCATGGAGTTGGATCGTTTCGACCTTCGCTGAGCAAAGGTCAGGTCGTCATCCCGCCGGTTGCTGGAGGATCATCGTGCCGGAAAACGAAACTGCCGTCGGATGCCCCGGCCTTACCGGGCGCCAGCCCGGCCCCGCCGACCACTTCTGGTCGTACCGTCGCCCACCGTGGTCACGGTTGGCGGCGGTGCTGGTTGGGGTGGTCCTGGTGGCCTCGGCCTGTTCGGGCGGCCAGGAGTCATCAGCTGGTGGATCCTCGACCACGACCACCTCGGGCGGTTCCGGCGAATCGACGAGTACATCTGGTCCCGGGGCTTCGTCCACAGTGAGCGAGCCGGCTGACGCTCCCCACGGGGCGATCGCCCGGCCCAGCGGGGGATGCGGCTCCCAGCCACCGGCTCTGCCTGCCCCCGAGGCCCCGGGCGATGTGCCCCGCAGCTTCGAGAGCGAGGGAACGGCCCGGACCTATCGGCTGGGGGTGCCCACCGACTACGACCCCAAGGTTCCAGCGCCGCTCATATTGAACCTGCACGGCTCGGGCTCGAACGCTCTCGAGCAGAGCATCTACTCCGAGCTGGCTCTACGAGGCGGCGAGCGGGGCTTCGTAGTGGTCACCCCCGATGCGGTGGATGGCAACTGGGAGTTGCCAGGCGAAGGGGCCGACGACACGTTCCTCATGGCCTTGTTGGATCGGGTGGCTGATGACTTCTGCATAGACCTGAACCGGGTGCACACCGCCGGCATCTCGCTGGGGGCCTGGAAGGCTTCGATCACTGCTTGCACCCACCCCGATCGGTTCGCATCCATGGCCCTGGTGGCCGAGGAGGTGGCTCCCCCCGATTGTGCGGTACCGGTGGTGGCGTTCCACGGCACCGCCGATCCCATCGTGCCCTACGGCGAGGGCGCCGATGAGGGCGTGGAAGTGACGGGCGCCAACGCCGGGTTGAGCGGGGTCGTGGTGAACATGGCGGCCTGGGCCGAGGGTGCGGGCTGTTCGACCGACAAGGAGATCGAGGCAGTTGGGGCCGAGGCGGAACGCTGGGTGTTCCAGGACTGCCCGCCCGGTCGAGGGGTGGATATCTACACGGTGAAGGGTGCGGTCCACGTGTGGCCCGGGTCCCCCATCGAGCTCCCCGGAGCCAGCAACGCCATCGACGCCACCGCCATCACCCTCGACTGGTTCGAGGCCCACCCGCGGGTCGACTGATCCCGAAGCCGGCCGGTGGGATGCCGACCTTGGTGCAGGCCACACCAAGTTGCATCAGATGAGCAGCAGGGTGTCGTCGCCTCCGACTGACCTCAGATCCATACTGAGCTGCCGGCGGTGGCGACAGGTGTCACTCGCTCGTGAGCGGGTCGAGGCATTCGCCTCCCGGCAGAGTCGAGCGGGCGAAGAACTCCGAGCTTGACGCCAGCAACACCGCGAGTCGTACGTCGTTCTCGGTGAGGAGCCGGTTCATCCAGTAGTTCAGTCCCGATGGTTCCGGAGTCCGGCCGAGTAGCGAGTGGTACAGAAAGTTCACCCGGTCAGCCCGAGACTCGGGAGAGGCGAAGAACGCGGCCGCCACCGCTCCACGCGACGAACTGTTGAGGATGTCCACCCAGTGGTTGAGGCCGCTCGAGTCGGGGGCTCGGAACAGGATGCGGTCATACAGAGAGGTGACGAAGCCCTCGGGGGTGGCGCCGGCCCGCTCGTAGAACTCGTTCGACCCGTAGATTTGGCTGCCGAGCGCGTTCACCAATACTCCGGCCTTGAGTCGGTCGATCCAGTAGGCGCGACCGCCGGTGTCGGGGTAGCGATCCAGCGCCTGCTGGTACAGGCCGTCCACCGTTACTCCCAGCCAGGGCTCTTCGTTGGCTAGGAACTCGGGGAGCACGGAGTACGGCTCACCTGAGTCGAACATGATCAACCAGTGAGAGAACGCCTCGAAGGAAGGATCCGTACCCCAGAACAGTCGGTAGGAGGCGGTGATGAAGCATGATTCCTCGGCATCGGTGGCTGCCGCCGCCGGGGTCGTGGGAGCGAACGCCGCCGCTCCGATCGCCGCGGCCAACCCGATGGCCGATACTCGTCGCCAAATAGTCCGCATCGTCTCGATTCCTCCTGCTCCGCATGGTTCGAGGAGCCGGATGGTAACGCTGTGGTCTGGACCCTGCCGGAGACACCGTCGGCGGTGAGGAACCGGGCCGGGCCGGCACTCAGAGCGGGCCGGGCCGGTGGGGTCGGGCGGAGAGGTAGGCCTCGGTCATCTCCGGGGTCATCACCTCGAGCATCACCGCGTTCTCGATCCACAGCTCCACCACGTCGTGCGGGCCCCGGGAGAGCTGGACCGCCCGCCAGCCCTCCCGGGCCGCCAATGCCTGGATCTCCTCCACCGTGCGGTCCACCGACACCGTGGCGTGGGTGGCCACGAAGCGCGACGCGCTCGGCTCGTGACGGAACTCGGCCTGGCCCGGGCCGTCGGGCGGCACCATCTCGGTGCCCACCGGGTACACCTCGATGGCGGTGCCCGCGTCGTCGGCCGCCCACGCGATCCATGAGTCGCGGTAGGGACCGAAGGCGGTGAGCACGCCGTCGAACAGCTCCACCAGCACCTCGGCTACGTGGCGGGTGTCGGTGGCAGGCAGGGAGATGTGGTGGATCACGACGGGCTCCTCTCGGGCGTTGGCCGGGACCATACCGGCGCGATCCGCTCACCCCTCCGGTGCCGGTTCGGTGTAGCTGATGGCCACGCCGAGGCGAGTCCCGCCGGCGCCCCGGCCTTGCGGTCCGTGGTTGACGCGCCGCCCTTTGTGGTCGTGAAATCACAGGAAAAGGTCAGAAAATGGTTGTGAATCGAACACATGTTCGCTACCATGTCCACATGGCAGGAAACGGCGATCGACACGAGCAGCGGCCTGGGCGCCCCTCGGCCGAGGCGCTGATCGAGCTGTTGGGGGTGGCGCCGGCGGAGTTGACCGATGGTGAGGTCACCGACGGGCTGTTGGACCTGGTGGAGCTCTCCGGGCAGGTCCACGCCGCGTTGGCCCGGTTCACCGCATCGTTCGACGCAAGGTCGCTGGCCGCGGTCGATGGGGCCCGGTCGGTGGCCGGCTGGGTGGCGGCCCGCTCAGAGCTGTCGCGGCCCGCCGCGGTCGGGGCGTTGATGTGTGGCCGGGCACTGCGGCTCTGCCCGGCGGTGGATGCTGCTGCCACCTCCGGTCGCCTGGGGGTAGCCAAGGTGAGGCTGCTGCTCGACGCCCGAGACGGCCTGGAGGACCTGTTCGCGCAGCACGAGACCCAATTGGTGGACGATGTGGCGCCGATGACGGTGGAGGAGGCTCGCCGTCACATCGCCATCTGGCGAGACATCGCGTTGGCCACCGCGAAGCAGGACGGCCCGGCCCCCGGCGACGACAGCGATCTGAACGGGGTGCACCTGTCGTCCACGTTCCAGAACCGCTGGCGACTCGACGGGGACCTGGACGATCTCACTGGCAACGCCCTGGCCACCGCGCTCGACGCGTGGATCGACGCCCGCATCCGCGAGGGTGTGCTCGATCCCACCGACCTGAAGCGCTCCCAGATGCGGGCTATGGCCTTGGCTGCCCTCGTAGGGGTCGGCGCCCACGCCACCAGCCCCCGCACCCAGCCTCGCGCCGACATCCGCCTCACCTGGGACGCCGCGGACCTGTTGGGCCAACCGGTCGCCGATCTGGCCGACCTGGCCCGCCGGCGCTGCCTGACCGACCGCGGCACTCACCTCTCCCGGTTCGCCGCCGAACAAGCGTTGTGCAACGCCGACGTCCACGACCTGTTGGTGTTGTTCAATCTCGACGGCACCCGCACCGTGCTCGGCGTCGCCCACACCCGCCGTCGGCCTACCCGTAGTGAACGCGCTGCCCTGAACGAACGAGACCGCGGCTGCGTGTTCCCGGGCTGTGATGCCCCCGTCAACTGGTGCGACGCCCACCACACCATCCCCTACGAGATCGGCAAACGCACCCAACTCGACGAATTGGTGCTGCTCTGCCCCCACCACCATCGCCAGGTCCACCGCGGCTTCATCCTTTCCCGTAGCCCCGACGGCCACATTCGGGTCACCAGGCCCGACGGCACCCGCCTCGACCCTGGCGGGCCCGACGACCGAACAGGCACTGTCGATCCCCGGCACAAGCTCCCACCACCCACCCGCTTCACGCCCACCCTCCGGCACCAGCGCCCCGCCGCCTGAACCGCTCGAGTCCCTGGCGTTTCAACTGCCGTCAGGCGGGGGCCACCACCGGTATTCCGTTGGAGATGGCCGCCTCGGTGAGGCGCAGGTCGTAAGCCACCATGCCCTCCAGGTCATCGCCCAGGTCCAGTGCTGCTGCGATGTGGATTGCATCCAGTGATCGCAACACCAGCGGATCCACTCGGCCGGCGGTCTCGAATATCTGAGGGGTGACCTCCAGAAGTGTGACCGCCTCGAGGACAGCTCGCGCCTGAATCAGTCGATCGGGGGCGGCGCGGCGCACGGTCCGCAGGAGTTCGGTTCTGACCAGGTCGCAGGCCACCGGCGTCCGGTCCGAATCCGTCAACCAACCACGGAGCTGCTCGGATTCGGGCCCGGCCACCACCAGCTTCACGAGCGCTGATGTGTCGAGGTAGAAGGCCAAGTCAGCGGTCGTCCTTATCACGCATCTCGGCCAGTACCTCGGACAGGTCAGGGCCGGGCTCAGGAGGGAGGATGTCAGAGAGCCGCCGACGGGCAGGTCGGGCCCGTCCCGAAGCCAGAAGGGCACTCAGTTTCGAGGAGGGAATCGCAGTCAACTGGGCCACCGGCCTCCCCCGGTCGGTGATGGTTACGGTCTCGCCCCCAGCGGCCACGGTCACCACGGCCGAGGCGTTCTGTTTGAGAGCGCGAATGCCAACCTCTGCCATGTGCTTCATTGAAGCACCACTGGTGTCAGATGCAATGGGGCCAGCGGGTCAGTCTGGTCGGCATCATTTCCCGGGGGCCGTGCCAGTATCGCTCCGGCTGCCGGAGGCCGATGCCTCCCGGCTCGAGGGGCCGTGAAGTTTGCATCTATCTCGGACGGCGCGCTCTGGTCCGACGTGCACGAGCCGGGAGCCATCACCTTTGAGATCGTGGTCATGGATCCCGACCGAGTCGATGCTGATCAGGCTGCCGCCGCCCGGGCGATCTTCGAGGGCCTGAGGAAGTCCACCCGATTCCATTTGGTGCTGCTCACCGACGACGGTGAGACCTTCGTCGACTCACGCCAGGCCCTGGCTCCATCTGGCACCTGACTCGACCGGCCCGCCGCTGCTGTCGGCGACAAAAACAGTGGCGGCTGCGAACGGCGATCTGACCGGCTGGGCCATCTCTCCGCTGGGGAGGCGAACCTATCCACATTCGGGTCACCCAGACCCGACGGCACCCGCCTTGACCCTGGCGGGCCCGACGACCGAACAGGCACTGTCGATCCCCGGCACAAGCTCCCACCACCCACCCGCTTCACGCCCACCCTCCGGCACCAGCGCCCCGCCGCCTGATTCAGCCAGCCACCCACCCACCCAGCCACCGATTCGGGCCTCCGCCCGCGCCGGCGCGCGTGCGGCGTGATCTCGGGACAGGACTTCCAGCGACAGTGAGTTTGATGCATGCCACCCATCGATCCGCTGAGCTGTCGGCCATGACCGGTGGAGTGCGGCCGTGGTGATGCGACGGAGCGATCACGGCGAACTCGACGACGCCACGCTGGTGCGCGCCGTCGCCGCCGAGGACGCCGCGGCGCTGCGCTGCTTGTACGACCGCCACGTGCCGTGGCTGGTGGCCCGCCTCCGGGCCCGCTGCCTCGACGAGACCGTGGTGGCCGATGCCGTGGAGGACACCTTCCTCGCGGTCTGGAATGGTGCCGGCCGTTGGCGGGGCGACGGCGACGTCGCTGCCTGGATCTGGGGGATCGGCGTCCGGCAACTGGTGAACCACCTGCGTCGAGCCGGCCGACAGTCTCGGCCCGATCCCTTCGCTGCGCCGGGCGACGCTGCCAGTGCCGAGGAGCGGGTACTGGAGCGCCTGGCCTTCGGCGACACCGGTACAGCCCTGGCCCGGCTCTCACCGGAACTGTTGGAGGTGGTGCAGGCGATGGTGTTCGACGGACTGACGGCTCGCGAGACAGGTCGGATGCTCGGTCTGCCGGAGGGAACCGTGAAGGGCCGGATCCGTAAGGCCAAGAGCGTCCTCCGGGCCGAGCTGGGCACGCCCGTACTCGAGCTGGGAGACCTGCGATGAGCGAGATGAACGACTGGCACGTGCAACCGGAGGTCCTGGCCTCCTACGTGGCCCGATCCCTCGATGGAATCACCTGGGCCTCGGTGGAGGCCCATGTCGTGCGGTGCGCCGACTGCCGCGCCGACGTGGCCCGGGTCAGTGGTTCCGGGCTCGGGAGCACGAACTTCGACGCCCTCTGGGACCGCATCGAGACGGCGGTCGAGACCCGCCACTCGAGCGACGTCACCCGTCGGCTCGGTCGACTGGGCATCCGCGAACCGGACGCCGTGGTCCTCCGCGAGACGGCCGCGCAGGCCGCGCAGTGGACGGTGGCCACCACGGTGGTGTTGGCTCTGGCGGCGCTGGCTGCCGCCCTGGGCCGTGACGACGGCGCACGCCTCGCCTTCTTGATCCTCGCACCCCTGCTGCCGCCCCTTGGCGTGGCCGCCTCGTACCGACTCACGCCCCCTAGCACCGCTCTGCTGGAGGTGACCGCGCCGTACTCGCCCTCCCGCCTGCTGCTGTGGCGCACCGCCTACGTGGTGGCCACCGCCGTGCCCGCGGCGTTGGCCTTCGGTGCTGTAGTGCCGGGCCAGTCCTGGCTGGCGGTGTCGTGGCTGCTCCCCGGCGCCGCCTGCGTCTCCCTGGTGCTGCTCGCCGCCACCTGGGTGGACCCGCTGGTCCCGGCGGCTGGTGTGGCCGTCGGGTGGACCGCAATCGTGCTGGGCTGGCACCTGCGGGACACGGCCGCCCAGATTTCCACCGCACCAGTGCAGGCCTGGGCCGCCGTCATCGCCGTGGCGGCGACGGTCGCCCTGCACCGTCGTCTCGTGGTGCTGCGCATCCCGCCCCCGTCACCCGGCGTTCCCTGGGGAGGAGTCTGAACCATGTCCCGCACCATCCATGTGGACCGCGTCACCCACCGCTACGGCGACACGCTCGCGCTGGACGACGTCTCGTTCGAGCAGTGCCACGGGGTGGTGGCCCTGCTCGGTCCCAACGGCGCCGGCAAGTCCACCCTGCTCGGTCTGCTGTCCACGGCGATCGCGCCCCACGCGGGCACCGTGCACGTCCTGGGCAGTCGGGCCCACGGGTCGCTGGCCGAACGCACCGCCATCCGGCGCCGGCTCGGGTTCCTGCCCCAGGAGGTCGACTTCCCCACCGGCATGACCGTGTTCGGCTTCCTCGAGTACATCGCCGTCCTGAAGGAGTGGAACGACAAGACGGCGCGCCACGCCGAGATCCGTCGGGTGCTCGCCGCCGTGCAACTCGACGACCGGCCCACGCTCAAGGTCCGCAAGCTCTCCGGCGGGCAGCGGCGGCGGTTGGCCTTCGCCCAGTCCCTCATCGGCGACCCGGAGCTGTTGATCCTCGACGAGCCGACCACCGGACTCGATCCTGAACAGCGGGCGGTGTTCCGGGCCATCCTGTCCGAGCGGGCCGGACGGGGCACGGTGGTGTTGGCCACCCACCAGACCGAGGACGTCGGCGCGGTGTGCGACCGGGTGCTGGTGCTCGACCGCGGTCGGCTGGTGTTCGCCGGCGACGTGCCCGCCTTCGTGGCCACGGCCCAGGGGCAGGTGTGGGTAGCCGACGCACCAGCCGACGGAGCGGTGGCCTCGTGGCGGGAGCCCGGTCGACGGATCCGATCGGTGGGCGGCCGACCGCCCTCGGACGCGCTGGGGGTCGAGCCCACCGTGGAGGACGCCTACCTGCTCCTCGTCGGTCCGGCGGCCGCGGGTCGGGTGGCGGCATGAGCGCCACCGCCACCGTGCGCGCGCTGGCCCGCATCGAACTGGTCCGTTACGTCCGCCGGCCCGGCTTCGTACTCGGGGTCATGCTCACCTACGCGGCCCTCCTGCCGTACCTCGACCCCAACGAGCCAACCGACGAGTTCTCCATGATCGCCCCCGCCGCTCTTCTCGGTCTGGTGGGGATCACGGTCAGTGCCCGTCAGGTGTGGGCATCGGACCGCTGCGCCGAGGCGGCCGGCGCCACGCCGGTCACCCAGGGCACCCGCACCGCCGCCCACCTGGTCGCCTGTCTGCTGCCGTTCAGCGCCGGGCTCGGCTTCGTCGCCCTGACCTGGTTGCGCCACCGGGACGTGCCGGCCCCGGACTGGGGCTACACGGCACTGATGTCGGACCCGTGGATCGCCTCCGTGTGGGTGGCCCTGGGAGCAGTGAGCTGCCTCGGCGGTCCGGTCCTCGGGATCGTGGTGGCCCGGTCCACCCGGTGGCCGGCGGCCCCGATCGTCACCTCGGTCGGCCTCGTGGCCGCCTGCATGGTCATGCAGGGGCTGTTCCCACCGCTGCGGCGGGTCCGGGTGGTGATGCCGTGGACCTACTGGGGTGGACCCTTCGGCACCGAACACGACCCGCAGCGGGCGCTCGTGCTTTCCGGGTCGCCTCAGTGGTGGTTGGTCTACGTGCTGGCGCTGTGCCTCCTGGGTGGCGTGTTCGCCCTCCGCAAGGACCCGGACCTCCGCCACCGGCTGTCGTCGGTCTGGTTCTGGGCGGTGGCCGGCGGGGCCGCGGTGGCATGCCTGTTGGCCATGTGGACCGGGGTCCCCGAGACGATCATCAGCCCGGTTCCCGCCTCCGGGCCGAGCTGGGGTCGCTGAGGTCCTCGGTGGGGGCAGCGGGGGTCCATGCCCGGTCAGCCGTCCCCTGGATGCTGGTATGGGTCACCACAGCTCTGGTGGCGGGGCTCCTGGCCACCGTGTCCCTATGGCCGTACGCGGTGTGGCCGTTGCACGGCGCTGCACTGGGGCTGATGGCTGGGACCTCGGCGTGGGCGGCGGACGAGCGCTGTGCAGCGATAGTCGACGTGGCCCCGAGACCGCTGTGGTGGAGGAGCGTGGTGCGGTCCGTGGTTCCCGCAGCCCTGGTAGCGGTGTGGCTCGGAGGACACGCATCCGCCAGGGCGAACCTGCCCGACCACCTGGACCTCTTCCTGTTGCAGGGTGTGGTGGCGGCCGGGCTCGGCTTCGCCATGGCTACGGCGGCACGGACCACTGGTCGGGCCCGGCCCGGCCAGCGGTTTGCCGCCGTGGTCGTCCCGGTCACCACCGGTCTGGCGCTCGCCCGGCCGGCGAGTGACCGCATCCCACTGTTCCCGGTGTGGCCCCACGAGGACTGGCCCCGGAGTGTGACGATATGGTCTGCGCTGGCGGTGGTGGCGGTGGTGACGGGTGCCACGGCGTTATGGCACGACCGTCGGGACCGCACTCCTCGCCGACCGTGATCCCGGCGGGTCGCTCCCGACGACAGCAGTGGTGAACCCGCGGCGTCGGAATCGACGCCCCCGCCCAGGAGGAGACCTGTGCCCACCACCCCCACCACCCCCCGTCGGCTCCGTCAAACGACAACCCGCCAGGTCGCCGTGCTCGTGGCTACGGCCGCGATCGCGTTGAGCGGCTGTGGCGACGACGACGCCGACACCGACACGGCGAAGACCACTACGGCCCCTGCCGAATCTCCGTCCGTCGCGGACGCGGTTGACGGATCCACGACATCGGCTGGCCAGGGGGTGGATACCGACCTCACGGCCTACTGCGAGATCGCGGTCGAGCTCACCGAACAGGACTCGCTCCCCACCGCCGAGCAGCTCGCCGAGTACCAGTCGCTCGCTCCCGAGGCGGTCGCCGAGCCGGTGGCCACCCTGGTCGCCGCGTTCGAGGAGGCCGGCGATCAGCCCCAGCAGGTGTTCGCAGACGAGGAGGCGGTGGCCGCCATCGAGGAGCTGACCGCGTTCGAGGCCGAGGCGTGCGGGCTGGAGCCGCCCCAGGACCCCGACGTCACCGAGGTCGACCCCACCGCCACCCAGGTGCCGGTGACGGCCACTGACCATGCCTTCGACGTCGACCTGCCCACGACACCGGGTCGCTACTCGTTCGTCATGGCCAACTCGGGGTCCGAACCCCACCTGATGGTGCTGGCCCACCTCGAGGACGATGCCGTGCTGGACGAGGTGATGGCCTCAGAAGGCGGGTCGGGGGTGATCAGCTCCTTCGAGTCCACCGTGATGCCACCTGGCGCCGAGGGTGTGGTCACCGCCGAGCTCGTGCCCGGTCGGTGGGTGCTCATCTGCCCCATACCCACCGAGGAGGGCACCACACACGTGGACCTGGGCATGGTCCGCGAGTTCACGGTGAGCTGAGCCCGGGTCAGTCAGGTCAGTCGGGTCAGTCGGGGAGGGCGGCCATGACCACCTTGGCGATCTCCAGGTCCGACTGTTTCTCGGTGGGGCCGGAGTTGTCCACTGAGACCGAGTAGCGCCCGGTGAGGACTTCCAGGCCGAATGTCTCGCTGTACACGGCAGCATCGCCCAGGCCCATGATCTCGCTCTCGGGTTCGGCGTTGGAGCTCTCGAACAGGGCACGGGCCGCGTCGGCATCGCTGCTCACCATCACCGAGACCGTGAGCTGGTTCACGTCGCTGCCCTCCCCGTCCCAACGGCAGGAGAACAGGGGATCGGCGGCCTCGGGGGTGGCGGTGGCGGCTTCGCTCAGGGCCTTTTCGACCGTGGCGTCGGGCACCATGGAGCAAACATCGATCGCATCGGTGCCGGTCCCCGCGGGTGCCTCCGTCGAGGCGGTGGAGCTCGAAGCGGAGCGTGAAGCGGACGAGGAGTCGGTGCCTTCGTCACCTCCGCACGACCCGAGCATCAACAGCCCGACCATGAGGGGGACCAAGGCGAGGTGTGGGATTCGAACCGTCACGGTCAGCTCCTTTCGACGCTGTCAACATCTCACGAAACCTCACCGGAGGGAATCACCCACACCGCCCATGTGACATGTGTCGGAAATCTCACCTCGCCCAAGACACCGTGGGCCTGCCGGTAGGTTGCCGGTGACAGTTGTGGGAGCTGAGAGGTCGGAGACGTCATGGTCAAGCTGGTGGTCATCGGCGGAGACGCCGCCGGGATGTCGGCGGCAGCCCAGGTCACCCGGGGGGCTGAACCGGTGGAGATGGTGGTGTTCGAGCGGGGTGAACAAACCTCCTACGCCGCCTGCGGTCTGCCCTATCTGGTGGCCGGTCTGGTACCCGGGGCCGGTGATCTGGTGGCCCGCTCACCCGAGGAGCACCGTCGTCGGGGAGTGGACGTTCGAACCGGACACGAGGTGGTGGCCATCGACACCGATGCCCGTACGGTCACGGTGGTAGCTCTCGGCGAGACCTTCACCGAGAGCTACGACCACCTTCTCATCGCCACCGGGGCCAGCCCGGTGCGGCCTCCCCTGCCCAACCTGGACGCGGCAGGGGTCCACGTGATCCACACCATCCCCGACGCCGTGGCAGTCGACCAGCTCATCAGTGGCCGCTCACCCCGCCGGGCGGTGGTGGTGGGCGGTGGCTACATAGGCCTGGAGATGGTCGAGGCCTTCCTGCTGCGGGGCCTCGAGGTGTCGCTGGTGGAGAAGCTGCCGCAACCCATGGCCACCCTCGACCCCGATATGGGTGCCCTGGTGGCCGCCTCGCTGGTCGACCAGGGAGTGGATCTGCATCTGGGCACCGGGGTGCAGGGGTTCGAGGTCGATGACTCCGGACATGTGACCGCGGTGGTCACCGAGGCCGGCGTACTGCCTGCCGACGTGGTGGTGCTGGGGTTGGGCAACCGGCCCAACGTGGACCTGGCCCGCCAGGCCGGAGTTCCGATCGGTCCCACTGGAGCCATCGTCACCGATGCCCGTATGGCCACCCCGGTACCCGGAGTGTGGGCAGCAGGTGACTGTGCCCAGAGTCATCACCGGGTCACCGGGGGCCCCGCCTGGATAGCCCTGGGGACCCACGCCAACAAGCAGGGCAGGGTGGTGGGCCTGAACGTGAGCGGTACACCCGCCGAGTTCCCCGGAGTGATCGGCACCGCGGTCACCAAGGTTGGCCCCACCGAGATAGGACGTACCGGTCTGAACGAACAGGAGGCGGCGGCCGCCGGGTTCGACGCGGTATCCGGCACCGTCAAGGGGACCAGCCGGGCCCACTACTACCCCGATGGGGCGTCGATGACGGTCAAGGTGGTGGCCGAGCGCCCCACCGGCCGGATGCTGGGTGCCCAGATCGTGGGCGGGCCCGATGCCGCCAAGCGCATCGACGCCCTGGCGGTTGGGGTGTGGAACCAGATGACGGTGGCCGACTTCGAGCAACTCGATCTGGGTTACGCCCCGCCCTTCTCGCCGGTGTGGGACCCGACCCTGGTAGCGGCCCGCATGGCCGAGCGAGCCCGTCACGCCTGACCGGCGGGTCAAGTTGTGCCAGAGTGGCCCGGTCGAAAGGGGTCCGACCGTGCACCACCGCAGCCACCGCGCTCTGTTCATACCGCTTCTGATCGCCGCCCTCATCTTGGGTTCGTGCAGCAGCGACAGCGATACCGCCAAGGCCGACACCAAGTCCGAGCAGTCGACCGCCACTGTGGCCGACGGCGCAACCGATGGTGACGCAACTGCGGTGGGCCAGATGGGCCCCACCGCCGCCGGATGGACCAAGGTGCCCGCTCCCGTGTCGTGCCGGTGCAGCGACAACACCAACTACCACTACTGGGTGAGGCCCGCGAACCCCAAGAAGGTCCTGTTCTTCCTGGCCGGCGGAGGTGCCTGCTTCAGTGCCGACACCTGTTCGGCCGAAGGGGCCACCTACACCCGCAATCTGAGCGATGACGCCGCCCCCGAGGGCGAGGGGATCTTCGACCTCGACAACAAGGCCAACCCCCTCGCCGACTACTCCATGGTGTACGCCCCCTACTGCACCGGAGACCTGCACCTGGGAACCAAGGTCAACGACTACGGAGAAGGGGTGGTCATCCACCACAACGGGTTCGTGAACGGCACCACCGCCATGGCGGCAGCCGCCGCCCTGTTCCCCGAGGCCACCGAGGTCGTAGTGGCCGGATCCAGCGCCGGCTCGGCGGGAGCTCCCGCCTACGGGGG
>CAUJFC010000133.1 GCA_963169755.1 Actinomycetota bacterium
GCCGTCGACGAGGGCCTCGACGGTCCCCTCACCGGGGCCGAGGGTCAACTCAGCGACGGTGTCGATCTGGTGGTCGACTGTGTGGGCAGCGAGGCCAGCCTGGCCCAGGCCCTGCGGGTGGTGGCCCCCGGCGGTGAGATCGTGGTGGTGGGGATGCCCGGCCACACCCACCTGGACCTGACCCCCCTGTGGCACCGCGAAACATCCATCACCGGCTGCTACGCCTACACCCGGGCCGATTTCGAGGCCGCACTGAGTGTGGTGGCCGACGCCGACCTGGGCCGCCTGGTCAGTGCCACCTATCCCCTGAGCCGCTACACCGACGCCATCGAACACGCCGCCAACGCCGGAGCGCGTGGCGCGGTGAAGGTGGCTTTCGATCTCCGCCGACCCTCCCGCACCAAGGACGCCCGCTGATGCCTCGCCCCGGATTCGTTCTGGACGTCGACAAGTCCACTCCCCCGATCCTGTTCCACCACGGCGAAGGCTTCCGCCTCGAGAAGTTGCCGGCCGGACGCAGCCGGGTGATCTACCCCGGCGAGCCGCTGGCCGCCCTCGACGACGTCGAAGCCGAGATCCACCATGCCCTGCACCACCCGCTGGACATGGAGCCCCTGCCGGCCCTGTTGAAGCCGGGTATGCGGCTCACCATCGCCTTCGACGACATCTCCCTGCCCCTGCCGCCCATGAAGCGCCCCGACATCCGCCAGCGGGTGATCGAACAGGTGCTGGACCTGGCGGCCGCCGCCGGGGTCGACGATGTGCATCTGATCGCGGCACTGGCCCTGCACCGGCGCATGACCGAGGCCGAACTGCGCGAGGCGGTCGGGGACCGGGTATATGACGCCTTCGCCCCGTCGGGTGCCCTCTACAACCACGACGCCGAGGATCCCGACAACCTGGCGTTCTTGGGGACCACCAAACACGGTGAGGAGGTGGAGATCAACAAGCGGGCCGCCGAGTCCGACCTGTTGGTTTACGTGAACATCAACATCGTCTCGATGGACGGCGGCCACAAGTCCACCGCCACCGGCCTGGCCAGCTACCGCTCGATCCGCCACCACCACAACGTGCACACCATGGTGCACTCGCGCAGCTTCATGGACCGCCACAACTCCGAGCTGCACCACAGCAACTGGCGTATGGGGGCGGTGATCCGCGACGCCGGGGTGAAGGTGTTCCAGATCGAGACCACCATCAACAACGACACCTTCGGCCAGGACGGCCCCATGTCGGTGCTGGCCAAGCGCGAGTGGGAGTGGACCACCCGAGACCGGGTGAGCTTCATCGGGATGCAACAGGGTCTCAAGCGGCTTTCCAGCCCGACCCGACGCCGGATCTTCCAGAACCACCGGGCCCCCTACGGGGTCACCTCGGTTACCGCCGGCGCCATCGAATCGGTGCACGAGCGCACGCTCCAGCACTGTTTCGACCAGCATCTGGTGGAGGTCGAGGGTCAAACCGACATCTTGACCATGGGGCTGCCCTACATCTGCCCCTACAACGTGAACTCGGTGATGAACCCGATCCTGGTCATGTGTCTGGGCCTCGGCTACTTCTTCAACATGTACCGGGGGAAGCCGTTGGTACGCGAGGGCGGGGTGCTGATCATGACCCACCCCACCCCGTGGGAGTTCCACCCCGTCCATCACCCCAGCTACATCGACTTCTTCGAGCAGGTCCTGGCCGACACCACCGACCCCAAAGAGATCGAGCAGCGCTGGGAGAAGCAGTTCGCCGAGGACGAGTGGTACCGCCACCTGTACCGCACCAGCTACGCCTACCACGGCGTCCACCCCTTCTACATGTGGTACTGGGGTAGCCACGCCCTCGATCATCTGGGTCGGGTGATCGTGGTGGGCGGTGACGTCCGGGCAGTGAAGCGCCTCGGGTTCAAGGCCGCCTCCACCCTCCAGGACGCCCTGGAGATGGCCGAGGACGTGGTGGGTCCCGGTGCCAGCATCACCCACTACAAGAACCCACCGCTGGTCATGGCGGACGTGAAGTGAAGGGTCTCGAAAAACTCGAGGCCGTCTACCGCGACGCCTACGCCAAGGTGCCCCGTCCCCGCGACGTGGTGAGCCGGGCGTCGTTCCCCTACGCCCCACCGACGGTTCCGCTCACCGTCGAGCCCCGCCGGCCCGAACCCACGTTGGGCGCCCACTACGACACCGACTGGGCCCGGCGCATGCCTGCCCGTTACGGACGGTTCCTGCTCACCGAGGGTGTGTTGCGCCCGGTGGTGGCCGGTCTGGCTCAGCCCGAGCGGCGAGGTCTGGACCGCCTGGCCGACCTGGACGGTCCGGCCATCTTCGCCGCCAACCACCACAGCCACCTCGATGCCGGCCTGTTGATCACCTCACTGCCCGAACCTCACCGACACCAGGTGTTCGCCGGAGCGGCCGCCGACTACTTCTTCGACTCCCGTCTCAAGGCCACCGCTTCGGCCCTGGTTCTCAACGCCATTCCCATCGAACGCACCAAGGTCACCCGCCGATCCGCCGAGCAGGCGGCCGAGTTGATCGACCGGGGTTGGTCGATGGTGATCTTCCCCGAAGGTGGCCGCTCTCCCGACGGTTGGGGCCAACCCTTCCGGGGTGGGGCCGCTTACCTGGCCATCCGCTGCGGCGTGCCCATCGTGCCGGTGCACCTGGCCGGTACCGGCCGGATCCTGCCCAAGGGCAAGAACCGTCCCAGGCCCGGTCGCACGGTGGTCACCTTCGGTCGCCCCATCCACGCCGCCGAGGGCGAACGGTCCCAGGCGCTGGCCGACCGGCTCGAACTGGCGGTGGCCGCCCTGGCCGACGAGGCCACCACCGACTGGTACAGCGCCCGCCGTCGGGCCGCCGCCGGAGAAACCCCCTCCCTGTCGGCCCCCACCGAGGGAGCCTGGCGCAAGGCCTGGGCCATCAGTGCCCAACGGTCCAAGCGCCGCCCCACCACCAAGTCGTGGCCCGACCTGTCCTGACCGACGGATTCAGCTCTCGGCTTCGGCCTTCTGGCATTTGGTGATGGCGGCGCGGAAGCGGTCGTAGGGGTCGTCGTCGCGGTCGGGGTCGTCACGGGGGGCGGCGCCGACTCCCCGCTCCATCAGCTCGGTGATGTTCTTGTCGGGCAGGGTGTCCAGCACGGCGTCAGCCACACAGTTCGCCTCGGTTCGTGTCATCCCGGTCGACTCGAACACCTCAGCCAACTCTGTCCGGGACGGCACCTTGGCCCCACAGGCGGCCAGCATCGCCGCCAGCACTACCGCTCCGACCACCACTCGTGCGCGCTCGATCACCCTGGGATGGTACCGAGCCTCGGGCCCCGGCTCGGAGTCACCTGAGTCGTCGGCGCAGTTCCACGTACACCTCGGACCCCAGTACCCGCTCGAGGGCGGGAGCCAGGGAGTCGACCACCGGCTCGGTTCCCACATACGCCAGGTCGCCCTCGGTGCAGCACCAGTGCATGGGGTCACCGTCATCACCCCAGTCGGCCCGGCCCCAGGCCCGTAGGGTGGCCCGCTCGCGTCCGTCGGGTGCCGCCTCGTCCAATGGCTCCCAGTCGACCTTGATGGGGAGTTGCCAGCACACCGAGGGCTTCCAGTCCAGGGGAGACTCGCCGTCATCGAGGGCTGCCACGTGCAGGGCACAGCCCTCTCCCCCCTCGAAACCCGGACGGTTCAAGAAGATGCACGCCCCGTCGACCACTCGGGTGAAGGTTCGGCTGTCATCGGCGTACACCCCGCCCGAGGCAGCCTCGGCGTGAAACTGGAACCGGGCGGGGTCGAGGGTGGCCGCCAGGCTGCCCACGGTGGCCGCCTCCTCGTCGCCGTCGAGGTGGGCACCCACCGAACAGCAGCCCTGGTTCAGTTCGGCCGCCGGCTCGGCCAGGATTCCCAGGCACCCCCGACCCCAGATGCAGGTCCAGTTCGAGGTGACGAAGGTGCGGTCTATCCGCCACTCGGTGTCGGTGGTCTGAATGACCTCGTAGCGGTCCTCATCGGTGGCGGCATGGTCAGGCTGCACACCGTGAGGGTAGAAGGCCCGCAGGTGATCGGCCCCTTCACCCGGCCCCTACCATCGGGTGGCCATGACCTCTGCTCGCACCGACGCCGCCAACCTGGGCGAGAGGCTGGCCGGGGTCAACAGCGTCGACGTCGCGGTCGACGTGTTCCTGGGGTGGGCGGCCGACTCGGGCCTGGAGCTCTACCCCCATCAAGAAGAGGCACTGCTGGAGGTAGCGGCCGCCAGCCATGTGATCGTGAACACCCCCACCGGGTCGGGCAAGAGCCTCATTGCCGCTGCCGCCCACACCGTGGCCCTGGCCCGAGGTCAGCGCAGCTTCTACACCGCCCCCATCAAGGCGCTGGTGTCGGAGAAGTTCTTCGAGTTGTCCCGCACCTTCGGCCCCGAACGAGTTGGGATGTTGACCGGGGATGCCAGCGTCAACCACGACGCTCCCATCATCTGCTGCACCGCTGAGATCCTGGCCAACATGGCCCTGCGAGACGGAGCCGACGCCCCGGTCGACCAGGTGGTCATGGACGAGTTCCATTTCATCGCCGATCCTGATCGGGGCTGGGCCTGGCAGGTACCGCTCCTGGAGCTGCCCCAGGTCCAGCACGTGCTGCTGTCGGCCACCCTCGGCGACACGACGCGCTACGAGAACGACCTGACCGAGCGCACCGGCCGCGCGGTGGCGGTGGTTCGTTCGGCCACTCGTCCGGTGCCTCTGCACCACGAGTTCCGGATGGAACCCCTGCCTGAGGTCCTAGAGGAACTGCTGGCCACCGACCAGGCCCCCATCTACCTGGTGCACTTCACCCAGGCCGGTGCGGTCGAACGAGCCCAGGCCCTGATGAGCCTGAAGCTGTGCACCCGTGACGAGAAGGACGCCATCGCCGCCGAGTTGGGGGCGTTCCGATTCTCGGCCGGGTTCGGCCGAACCCTCGGCCGGTTCGTGCGCAACGGCATCGGCGTGCACCACGCCGGGATGCTGCCTCGTTACCGGCGGCTGGTGGAGCGCCTGGCCCAGCAAGGCCTGTTGAAGGTGATCTGTGGCACCGACACCTTGGGGGTGGGCATCAACGTGCCCATCCGTACCGTGGTGCTGACTTCGCTGTCGAAGTACGACGGCACCGATGTGCGGTTGTTGAGCGCCCGCGAGTTCCACCAGATCGGCGGCCGGGCCGGACGGGCCGGCTACGACACGTCGGGTCGGGTGGTGGTGATGGCCCCCGACCATGTGATCGACAACGCCCGCTCGGCTGCCAAGGCCCTGGCCAAAGCGGGCGGCGACCCCTCCAAGGTTCGACGCCAACCCAAGAAGAAGCCGCCGCCGGGCACGGTGAGCTGGGGGGAGCCGACCTTCACCCGCCTGGTGGGCGCCGCCCCCGAGCCGCTGTCAGCCCCCATGCGGGTGACCCACGCCATGGTCTTGAACGTGTTGGACCGTCCCGGTGACGGACGTTTGGCTCTGGACCGGCTGCTGTCGGACAACTTCGACACCGAGACCAACCGCGAACGCCACCGGGTCAGGGCGGCCGAGATCGAGCGGGCCCTCATCGATGGCGGGATCATCGAGGAGCTTGCCGAGCCCGACGATCGGGGGCGGACGGTACGGGTGACCATCGACCTCCAGGCCGACTTCGCCCTGAACCAGCCCCTGGCCCCCTTCGCCCTGGCCGCCCTGGACCTGCTGGACCCCGAGAGCCCCACCTGGGCGTTGGACGTGGTGTCGGTGATCGAGTCGGTGCTGGAGGATCCTCGTCCGGTGCTGGCCAGCCAGCTTTCCAAGGCCAAGGGGGAAGCAGTCAGCCGGATGAAGGCCGACGGCTTGGACTACGACCAGCGCATGGCCGAGCTCGAGACCGTCACCCACCCTCGGCCGCTGGCCGAACTGCTCGAGCCAATGTTCGAGGTCTACCGCTCCAGCCATCCGTGGGTCGCCGAGTCACCGCTGAGCCCCAAGTCGGTGGTTCGAGAGATGTGGGAACGGTCCATGGGGTTCTCGGACTATGTCCGCTTCCATCAGATCGCCCGCTCCGAGGGCACCCTGCTGCGTTATCTGACCGACGCCTACCGGACCTTGGTCAAGACCGTGCCCGAGGACACCAAGTCCGACGAGTTGGTGGACCTGACCGAGTGGCTGGGCGAGCTGGTCCGCCAGGTCGACGCCAGCCTGCTCGAAGAATGGGAAGCCTTGAGCTCTCCCGACTCCGTGGTCGAGAGTTCCACCGCCCCCGGCTCGACTGACGGTGGGCCGGCGCCGCTGACCGCCAACCGTCGGGCCTTCACGGTGGCGGTGCGCAACGCCATGTTCCTGAGGGTGGAGTTGGTGGCTCGTCGGGCCTGGGAGGACCTGGCCGAGCTCGACGGCCCCGACGGCTGGAACGCGCCCCGTTGGTCCGAGGCCATGGCCGACTACCTGGCCGAGTACGCCACGGTGGAGGTGGGTGCCGATGCCCGTAACCCCGCCCATCTGGCGATCGTCGAGACCCCCGACCACTGGCGGGTGACCCAGACCTTGTGTGACCCCGACGGCCACCACGAGTGGGCTCTGGTGGCCCGGGTGGACCTGGCCCGCTCGGACGCCGACGGCGAGGTGGTGGTGGAGATGATCGGAGTGGAACTGGTGGGTGGCTGACCCCTCCTGCTCCGATCGGCTACTGGCGGTAGCTGGCCAGGAAGTTGCCGATGCGGGAGATGGCCTCGGTGAGATCCCGGGCCCAGGGCAGGGTGACGATGCGCAGGTGGTCGTGCTCGGGCCAGTTGAAGCCGGTTCCCTGCACCACCAGGATCTTCTCCTGGAGCAGCAGGTCGAGTACCAGTTGGGAATCGTCGTGGATCTCGTGGACGTCGGGGTCGAGACGGGGGAACACGTACAGCGCCCCCTTGGGGACCACGCAAGACACCCCGGGGATGGCATTCAGCCCGGCCACTGCGGCATCGCGTTGTTCGAGCAGTCGACCCCCCGGGCCCACCAGGTCGCCGATGGTCTGGTGGCCGCCCAGCGCCGCCTGGATGGCGTGCTGGGCCGGCACGTTGGGACACAGCCGTGACGAGGCCAGCAGATCGATGCCCTCCAGGAACCCTCGGGCGTGTCCTCGGGGTCCGGTGATGGCCATCCAGCCCGACCGGTAGCCGGCCACCCGGTAGGTCTTGGACAGGCCGTTGTAGGTGATGCACAACAGGTCCGGTGCCAGCGACGCCAGCGACGTGTGCACGGCATCGTCGTAGAGGATCCGGTCGTAGATCTCGTCGGCCAGCAGCAACAGGTCGTGGGCCCGGGCCAGATCGACCACACCCTCGAGAACCTCGGGGCTGTAAACCGCCCCGGTGGGGTTGTTGGGGTTGATCACCAGTACCGCCTTTGTGCGGTTGGTGACCTTGGAGGCCATATCGGCCAGGTCGGGGTTCCAGCCGTCGGACTCGTCGCAGCGGTAGTGAACCGGCGTGCCTCCCGCCAGGCTCACCGCGGCGGTCCACAACGGGTAGTCGGGAGCGGGCACCAACACCTCGTCGCCGTCGTCGAGTAGTGCCTGCATGGTCAGGATGATCAGCTCTGACACCCCGTTGCCCAGGTACACGTCGTCGACGTCGAGATCGGGGAAACCCGGAACCAGCTCGTAACGGCTCACCACCGCTCGCCGGGCCGAGGTGATCCCCTTGGACTCCGAGTAGCCCGACGCCTCGGGCAGGTAGGCCAGCACGTCACGGACGATGGCGGCTGGCGCCTCGAACCCGTAGACCGCCGGGTTCCCGATGTTCA
>CAUJFC010000134.1 GCA_963169755.1 Actinomycetota bacterium
CGACCTCGCGTTGGACCGTCGAGCGGTGACGGCCGATCCGTTCCCCCAACTTCGTCCAGGTCATCGTTGGATCCTCAGCCAGCGAGCGGCTGATCTCCTCGCGTTCGGTCACAGACAGACGCGTGTACGCCATGATGGGAATCTCCAGCAGTCAGTGCGGTTAGGTGAGTGCACCGGCCATCATGGCCGGACACCGCGCACTGGCTGCTGGAACTCACTGCCTCCTCGCCCACAACCCCGCCGCGGAGGCAACGCGGCCACGCAACGTCCGCCGAGAGGTGACGCCACCAACTGTCGAGGAGGTGCTGCTCCTGCTCGACACCGCGTACGACCTCGAGCCCGACTTCGGCGTGTTCCCGTGGGTGATCTCCGCAACCGGCTGTCGCCGCGGTGAGGGCTGCGCCCTGCGGTGGTCTGATGTCGATCTGGAGCGGCCGGAACTGTTCGTCCGCCGGGCGATCACCCAAGTGGGCCGGGAGCTGATCGAGGGCGACACCAAGACCCACCAGAGCCGTCGTCTCGCGCTCGACGCCGTGACGGTGGCGCTCCTGAGTCAACACCGCCTGCGCCAGCGTGAGCAGGCCCTGGCGCTCGGCGTGGCATTGTCCGACGATGGGTTGCTGTTCCTCAACGGCGAGGGCGGGCCGTGGCGCCCTGACGTGTGCACCAAGCGGTTCAGCCGACTGCGGGCCGGGTTGGGTCTCGACGGGGTGAGACTGCACGACCTCCGGCACTTCGTGGCCTCGGTGCTCATCGACGGTCGCATCCCGATCGCAACCGTGAGCACCCGCGTCGGTCACGGCCAGATCTCCACGACCCTCGACATCTACACCCACGCCATCCCGCCACCGACCAGGCCGCCGCCGAGTACCTCGGGACCCTCCTCGCCGGGTCAAGCGTCGCCCGGAAGCTCGGCTGAGCCTCACCGACCGTCGTCGCCGAGAACGGCAGGTCTGGCGGTTCAGCAGCGGTATCGGTGTCCGAGCAAACGGACCCGACGGGACTCAGCCGCCGGAGGTTTCGACTGCAGGTTGAGCCGACTCGGAGGCTCGAGAACCCGTCTCTCGCCGATATCGCTCGCTTCCCTCGGCGACGGTGGGCATGCTGGAGCCGTGGTTCGGGACCTCACATGGGACGCCGTGTGCGATGCAGCGGAGCACCTCAACCTGAGCGCGAAGGAGCAGGCGCTGGAGGTCACAGCCACGCGCAAGCGCTCGATCCTGTTCGTGACCGAAGGCCTCTGGGTCGGCGACAAGTGGACCGATGTCTTCGAAGCAGTGCGCCGGAGGCCCCACGTGGGCAGGGGATGGCGCGAGCTGCAATCGGTGCAGGAGGCGAGTTCAAGGATCGGTCGGTTCCTCCGCGAGCGTCCAGACCTCGGCGCCCCCGTAGCCGTGAGGGGTACCCCGGATAGCGGACTCGAAGCGTTTCGCACACCGGGTTCCGTCACGATCGTGAGCGCAGAGTCACCCCAGCGCGTGGCCGTTTCCGTTGAGTTGGTCGCACCACTGGATGACGTGCTCAGCGCAGTGCACATCGCGGGTGAGCCTGGATGGTTCCCCCCTGAACCGGTTCGAGACGACCTCAGATCGGTTCTCGCACGCGCGGCCAAGTCCGATCAGGCAACGATCGAGGTTGCGCTCGACGAGGTCGACTACGCGTGCTCGGAGGGCAGTTGGGTCGCAGTGGTTCCACCTGATCCCTGACGTCGTGGTCGCCATCCGCTGACCTTCGCTGGCCCCGGACGCCTCGAGAGCAGTGTGCGCGAGTCTCACCATCTTGAGCCCGGGCGGACGGTCCGTATCTGATCGGATACGCCAGGTCCATGAGTTCTGCTCTGCTGTCCGTGGCACGCGAAGCAGCGGGTCTGTCGAAGACGGACCTGGCTGAACTCGCCCGCACCTCGAGGAGCACGCTCTCTGCCTACGAGCACGGCCGGGTGTCGCCGACGCTCGACACAGCGGAGCGGATCCTCGCTGCGGCCGGCCATCGCCTCACCGCTGCACCGGTTCTGAGTTGGCGTGACGTCGAGATTGGTCGCGCACGCACGGCGGCTGTGCCTGATCGGCTGCCGGACCTTCCCGCCCGTGCGGCGGTCCGGCGATTCGAGATGCCGCTCCACCTGGACTGGTCGAGACCTTGACGGAGCGTCGATCTCGCTGATCGGAGGCAGCGAGCTCGTGCCTACGAGGTGGTGCTCCGGGAGGGCCGCCCTGTCGACATCGAATCGATCGTCGACGGAGCCCTTCTGGTCGACCTCTGGGACGACCTGGTCCTTCCGCGCCGGCTCCGGACGGTGTGGCAACCGCTGATCGATGAGGCAGTTGGCCGAGATGAATGTTTCGACGCTGACTGAGCTCTGGTAGAACGGGATTCGACAACACGAGACGGACCCTCGGGATCCGCCTACGGATCAGAAGGCTGGGATTTCGACCCCCTCCAGGAGTGCCAAGCAGATGCACTGGTCGGAGGCGGCTCCATCTGGCGGCATTCTCGGGGAGCCGGGCTACGCCTGCCAGGGGCTGCCCACCGCGTGTCTCACCGCGCAACTCGGTGGTACCGGGTGGGTTCAGAGGTACAGAACAGGGCCAGCACTTCAAGAGAACGGCAGGTCAGGGTACTTATTGGTACGCAACGGTACGGCGCTCGCCGGGCTTTTGATCCGCCGGTTCTGGGTTCGAGTCCCAGGTGGCCCACCCAACCGAGTCGATCGACAGAGAAGTCGAGCGTCACAACCGTCTCGCCGAACTCACCGATGATGACGAGATCGCCTGCCACCGCGCCACGTTCAACTCGCTGGTCCGCGTCCTAGGCCAGAACGGCCCCACACGCGGTCGGCTACCTGGACCTGCAGCTCTCGGCCTAGATGACCTGCAATCATCGGCCTAGGAGACCTGCAGTTATCGGCTTAGCCGGTAAGTTGGCGTGCGTGGACCGCTGACGTTCGCGCCGTCGCTCCCTCGATCAACGCCGAGACGGTCAGCTCCTACGTAGCGCTGCTCGAGCGGATGTTCATCGTCGAACCTCAGCTTCCCTGGACCCCGGCACTGCGGTCGCGCGCCCGACTCCGGTCTGCACCGAAGCTCCACCTCGTCGACCCAGCGATGGCCACGGCGGTGCTCGGCGCTGGAACTCAGCAGTTGCGCAGTGACCTCAACACCCTCGGTCTCGTCTTCGAGAGCGCCGTCGTACACGATCTCTCCGTGTACGCCACGGCCCTCGGTGGCGACGTGCGGCACTACCGCGACTCGAACGGCAAAGAGATCGATGCTGTAATCACGCTGCCGGACGGGCGCTGGGGCGCCGTTGAAATCAAGCTCGGCGGGTCACAGATGGTCGCTGGTGCCGAGACACTTCGCGTGGCCGTCAACCAGATCGACACAGGCTCTGTCGGCGAACCATCGTTCCGACTCGTCATCACCGGCACGGGCCCGATCCTCACACTGGACGACGGGACGATCACGTGCCCGCTTCAAGCTCTCGCTCCCTGATCTGGAGCATCCCGTTGACTCGCTTGGAACCTCCGCCCAGCGGTTCCGTTGCCTCACGTATTTCCTCCGTCTGGCCCTGGTGTCCACGGCCAGCCCACCCGCTGCCACCGCGTAGCTCACCGCGTAACTCGGTGGTACGGGGTGGGACCAGCGGTACGGAACGGGACGAGCCATCCAAGAGAACGGCAGGTCAGGGTACTTATTGGTACGCAACGGTACGGCGCTCGCCGGGCATTTGATCCGCTGGTTCAGGGTTCGAGTCCCAGGTGGCCCACCGACTGGTAATCAGTGATTGGAGCCGGGATGTTCCTCGTGGCTGGTCGCCCAGAGCACGCCACCCACCATGCACCCGAACCCGAGGCCTCCCCAGAACCCGATGAACAGTCCCAACCCCAGCGCGGACCCCATGTCCACCCCCGCGGCCAGCATTCCGACAGTCGTCACCACGAAGGCCAGGAGAGTTCCTACCACCGCGCCCTTGAGGATTCCGCGCCCCATGCCCGGGGTCTCCGGCCACACCTCCGCCAAGTCGTTGGAAGAAGTCGATGAAGCAGCAGAAGTCATGGCCTACTCACTAACAGATGAGCGCTGCGTACACCAGACCCACGGCCTCGACCACCCGACCTCTGCCTGCGCTGTCCGCCGCCGATCCAGCCGTCAGAGCTCGACAGCCACCTGCAAAACCCGGTCATAGCGCTCAGCCGCCGACGCCATGGTGAAGCGTTCTGAGAGCTTCCGGGCCGCGACCGACATGGAGGCCCTCCCGGGTGCATCGCCCAACAATCGGGCCACCTCGTCGGCCATCGCGACCGGGTCATGGGTGGCCAGTATCACCCCGGTCTGACCATCCACCACGATCTCGGACACACCGCCCACGGGAAACGACACAACGGGACACCCCGCCATCTGCGCTTCGATCGCAACCCCGGGCATCCCTTCACCGTCGCTGGGCAGGATCAGCAGGTCGACCGCCGCCAGAACCTGCTCCACGTCGTCACGGTGCCCCAGCAACGAGACCCGATCTCCTAACCCACCTCGTTGCACCTGGTCGGCCACCGGGGCGGCCAACGGCCCTCCACCCACCAGCACCAAGTGAGCATCGATACCGCGCCCGACCAGAACCTCCAACACCCTCACCGCCACATCCGGTCGCTTCTGCTCGACCAGGTGCCCCACAAAACCAACCATGGGCCGCAGCGGTGGAACCCTCAACTCGGCCCTTAGAGCCGTGGCGGCGGCGGCGCGATCCACGCCGCTGAACCGGTCGGCATTGCGGGCGTTGGGGATGAGAGCCACTGGCCCGCGGTAGCCGAGGTGGCGGGTCTCGGCAGTCAGTACGTCGGTGAGCGACACCACGGCTGAACAACGATCCAGCAGCCGACCCCACCAGCGCCGCCACAGTGGTCCCCGTTCGTCAATCGGCATTCCCATTATGAGCTGGTACACCAACGGTCCTCTAACCCCCGCCATGACCGCCACCTGGAGAGCGGCACCGCCGTGAACCAGCACTACGTCAACAGTGTGTGATCGGAACCACCGGCGAAGCTGCCACGCCGCCCTGACCAGTTCGGCCGGACGATGCTCGACCGAACCAGTCAGCGCCCGCAGGTCACTGGTAGTGCGGCCGTCGTGACCGACCCCCACCGCCAACAGCTCATTGGAGTGTCCGAGCCGACTCAACTCGGCAGCCAACTCGATCGCCACCATCTCCGCTCCTCGATGGTGGCTGCGGCCGACGAGATGGAGGATCCGCACATCCCGAGTCTGACACGGCCCCGCACCGTCGACGGTCGGTCATACTCTCGGCGGTGCCACACCCCACAGATTCCGTCCCAGCGTTCGATTCGAGCAGCCCTCGGATCGTCGTGCTCGTAAAGGGTTTGGACCGTGGTGGCGCCGAAAGCCTGCTGGTGCTGTCGTCCCGATTCCGCAACCCCGACCTAGCGGCCATCGAGGTGGCACACCTGTCGCCTCACCGCACCGAACTGGTCAGCGAGCTGATCGACACCGGCGCCACGGTGAGCTGCCTCGTCCAGTCGTCGATGCTCGACCCCCGCTGGCTGTGGAGACTGCGCCGCACGATCATCGGTGCCGCAGTGGTTCACAGTCACTCACCAGTTCCCGCCGTGGCCGCCCGCCTGATGTCACGGACCATTCGCCGCTGTGATCGGCCCCGGCTGGTGACCACCGAGCACAACGTGTGGGACAGCCACCACCGACTCACCCGTCTGGCCGAGCAGGTGACGTTCGGCCTCGACGACGCTCATGTCGCGGTGTCCGACGCAGTGCGGCGATCCCTGCCCGAGCCATTACAAGGCCAGGTCGAGGTGGTGGTGGCCGGCGTGGACTTGGAGGCGATCCGCGCCGGGGCAGATCGGGACTCGGCCCGACGAGAACTGGGGGTTGCCGACGACGAGATCCTGGTGGGCACCATCGCCAACCTCAGGCCCCAGAAGGGATATCGGGATCTGCTTCGGGCAGCCAGTGAGGTGACCGCCTCCAATTCTCAGGTTCGATTTGTCGCCATCGGGCAAGGACCTGACCTGAGCGAGCTGACCGACCTCCACCGATCTTCTGGACTCGGTGACCGGTTCCGGTTCCTCGGGTTCCGACCGGACGCGGCCCGGCTCCTGTCAGGTTTCGACATCTTCTGTCTGGCATCTCATCACGAAGGCCTTCCGGTAGCGCTCATGGAAGCCCTGGCCCTGGGCATCCCGGTGGTGGCCACCCGAGCCGGTGGAATCCCCGAGTTGGTCCAGGACCAGCACCAGGGCCGGCTGGTCGAAGTGGGCGACTGGCGCTCCCTGGCCGCCGCCCTGTCAGCCGAAGCCGCCGATGACACCACCCGCAAAGCCCACGCCGACGAGGCGGCGGCGGTGGGCGACGGACTATCGGTGGGGTTCTCGGTTCGCCGGATCGAGAAGATCCACGCCCAACTCGTGAGGACGGCATTGTGACCGGTCCACCGTCAACTCCCGACCCCGAGTGCTACGAGGTCGACGAGCTCGACACGCTCCGCCAGCAACTGGAGGCGGAGGCCGCCGGAGCCGCCCATTGGCGGGCTGTGGCCCGAAACCGAGACGCCGCTCTAGTCGCCCTCAAAGGTCGTACCAGCGTGCGGGCGGTACTGGCCCTCGATTTCCGAACTCAGGGGCTTCGCCGCTCGCTCAGAGAGACCGCTCGACAGATCCGAACCCGCGGGGCACAACTGGCCACAGCCAGCCGGGCGATTCCGACCCGAGCGGCCATCGCTGGCCGTCAACAGCACCTCGACGCCGCCATCTCCCGCCCCCCCACATCACCTCCCCGGCTGGCGAAGTCGGTCCTGGTGCTGGTGGTGGGAGGCGAAGACCTCCCACCCTGGGCCCGCGAGATCGATCCCACGTTGGCGACGGTGATCGCGATCGCCAACGAGGCCTTAATCCCCGCTGCCCTCGCGCAACATCTCGAAGATGTGGTGGTGCTGGTCGACCGCCTGGTCACACCACTCTCGGATCACTGGCTCCCCGCGTTGATCGCGAAACTCGACCCGAAGCCGACCACTGGTGCCCCGGTGGTGGCGGCCACCGCCACTCTTGTCCACCCTCGGCGCCCGGTCATTCGTTCCACCCGCCACGATCTCCTGGTCCGTTCCGCCGGGCTCGAAGTCACCACCGACAACCGCGCCCTACCGACCGTGGCCGCGAGGCTCGCCGGGGCCGACCCCAGGTCGATCACCGACTCGATGATCCCGGCCTTCGGGGGAGGACTGTGGGCGGTCGAGCGTCAGGCTCTCGAGTCGGCGGGCGGATACCGACCCCTGCCCACCGCCGACGCCTCAGCGGTGGACCTGTGCCTACGGCTGTTGGACCAAGGAGGAACCGTGACGGTGGCGGGTTCAGTCCTGGCCAGCGATCACCGGCCGGTCCCTGACGCCCGTTCGCTTCTCCACCCGATACCAGCCTCATCACCAGCGTGGCGAGCCCTGCTCGAGACGAGTGGACCGACCCTGGCCCGCCATGCCCGTGGCGGCACCGCGGCCCCGGCCGCCTTCACCTTCACCGTGGCGGCCCCCAAACCAAAGGTGGCCGAGCTGTGGGGAGACTGGCACCTGGCGGGCGGACTCGCCCGAGCCCTCGAGACCCGGGGTCATCGAGCTCGGGTGCGGACCCTCGCAGACCACACCGAGCCCGAGGCCAGGGTGGCCGACATCCACGTGGTGGTCCGGGGCCTGGCCCCGGTCACTCCGACCCCGGGACAGACCAACGTCCTGTGGGTGATCAGCCACCCCGAAGACCTCGACGTCACCGAGTGCGACCAGTTCGACCTAGTCCTGGTGGCCTCCGAGCCCTACGCCCATCACCTTCGAACCCAGACGAACACCCCGGTGGAGGTACTGCTCCAAGCCACCGATCCTGACCGCTTCCGACCCCGGCCCGGCGCCATCACCCACGACGTGGTGGTGGTGGCCAAGTCACGAGACGTGATGCGCCCGATGGTCACTGACTGTCTGGCCGCGGGCATACGCCCCGCCATCTACGGAAGTGGTTGGGAGGGCCTGGTTGATGACGGCCTGATCATCTCGGATCATGTGGACAACAGCGATCTGCCGTCCATCTACTCCCGGGCCGGCGTGGTGCTCAACGACCACTGGGACACCATGCGGACATGGGGATTCGTGTCCAATCGCCTGTTCGACGTACTGGCCTGCGGTACTCCGGTCGTGTCCGATCCGGTGTCGGGACTTACCGACGTGTTCGGTGACCTGGTCTCGACCTGGGGCTCACCGTCGGAGCTCCGTCAACGCGTGGAGGCTGCTCTGGCTGTTGATCGCGCCCAGTTCAGCGAGCAGGCTCGATCGCTGATCGAGGCCCATCACACTTTCGGGCACCGCGCCGAACAATTGCTGTCTCACCTGTCACAACACGGGTTGCTGACCGAGCCGACCGGCACCGAGAACGCGCGCTAGGCCTCCCCTCATCGCGCTACCCTTGCCGGTCGCCACGACAAGGAGCCGTCGACTGCCATGCCCTATGTGATGGTCCCAGTGCCAGAGGAGCACGTGGAAGAAGCCATGGAGGCGGTACTGCGGATCACCCGCAACTCGCGCCTGAAGCCTTGGGACGAAGCCGCGATGGCCGACTTCTTCTCCGAGTTGGACGAAGCCGCCAAAGCCCTCCTGTCACTGGTGGCAAGAGCCACCGCCGCCAACCGGCAGATCGCGCAGGCCTCGGCAGCCGACCGCATGGAGGTCACCCAGCGCGAGGTGCTGGGCATTGTCCGCGACATCAACCTTCGGGCTCAGGAACTCAGCCATCCGTTCGTGGTCATAAACCAGGAAGCAACCGAGACGCTGCCGAACGGCCGGACCAGACCGGTGGCCATCATCGCCACCAGTCACGAGTTGGCGGCCATGATCACCGCAGCCGAACAGGCCGAGCTGGCCAACCCAGACCGACCCACGGGTGGGCAAACCGGGTGACCGACTCCAGCGGCGCCCTGCAACCTCGGCGTGAGTACAGCGACATCGAGTACGTCTTCGAGCCTCACGACCGATCGCTGCCCGATGTCCGTAAGTACCTGCAAGGGGTGTGGGACCGGCGCGCCTTCATGATCGCCAACGCCAAGGCGGACCTGAAGGGACCCTACGCGGGCACGGTACTGGGCGAAGCCTGGCGGCTGTTCGATCCGCTGTTCCAGGCACTTATCTACATGTTCGTGTTCACCGCTATCCGGGGGTCCGCTGGCACCAGCTACTTCCTGATGGTGGTCTCGGGGGTCTTCCTGTTCAACTTCACAATGGTTGGACTGAGCCGCGGAGGGAGGGCCATCCAGGGCGCCAAAGGCCTAGTGCTCAACTCCACCTTCCCTCTGGCCACGCTTCCCCTGTCGAACCTGTACGTCGGATACCTGGAACTGCGACCCACGATTCTCGTCTACGCCGCATTCCACTTGGTGTTCGGAGGGGCGATCGGTTCGGGCCTGCTCACTCTGCCCTTGTTGTTCATCCTCCAAGTGGCCATCACGGTGGGATTGATGTTCATCTTCGCCACCCTCACCGTCTACGTACCCGACATGTCCAACCTGTTGGACTATGTCCTGCGGATCTTGATGTTCGTCACCCCGGTGATCTACCCGGCGGGCCAACTCGAACAGCTTCCCGGGTTCCTCAACACCATTCTCCACCTCAATCCGCTGTTCACGGTTTTCTCGTCCTATCAGGCGGTCCTGGCTGGCGGTACCCCCACCTCGGCAGCTCTGGTCCAATCGGTGTTCTGGGCCGCAGTGCTCCCGGTGGTCGGGTTCCGGTTCTTCGTCTCTCGCGAGCGCGGGTTCGCGCTGCGCCTTCAGTCATGACCGTCCGACCAGACCTACCCGCCATCGAGGTACGGAACCTGTCGACCTCGTATCACGTACATCTGGACGCCGGTTCCACCTGGGGCGGCATCTACGACCTGCTTCGACGCAGTCCCGACACCGACCGGATCGTGCCCGCCCTTCGCGACATCTCATTCGACGTACCGCGTGGATCGGTTCTAGGAGTCATCGGCCGCAACGGAGCCGGCAAGTCCACCCTCCTACGTTGTATCGCCGGAGTTCTACCCCCCGAGCAGGGCCGCATCGTAGTCCGGGGTCGGATCTCGTCGCTGTTGAGTATCGGTGTAGGTATGAACGGCAATCTGACCGGACGCGAGAACATCCGGCTGGGTGGTTTGGCCATCGGACTCGATGAAGAACTCCTCGACGACATCGCCGATGACATCGCGGCATTCGCTCAGCTCGGTGAGTACGTCGATTTCCCGGTCGGTACCTACTCGTCGGGTATGCGAGCCCGTCTGGCGTTCTCGGTGGTGGCCCATCTCGATCCCGAGGTGTTGCTGATCGACGAGGCGCTCGCCGGCGGCGACTCGAAGTTCCAGGAGAAGGTGGCCAAGAAGATGGCGGACATCTGCGGCGACGGCCGAACCGTGGTGTTGGTGAGCCACGGTCTCAAGGCAGTTCGGGACATGGCGACCTCGGCCATCTGGATGCATCAGGGCCGAGTGGTCGAAAGCGGCGACCCCGATGAGGTGGTGGCCGCCTACATGCGCTTCGCCCGAATCGAATCGCTTGGCGGCGAACTCGACTTCTGAGCTCAAAGGACCAACGACGTGACCATCCCCTTCACCCCGTTCGAGGAAGACGACGAACCCTCCTCTGGGTCAGGTTCGGGCCAACCATCGTCTCCCCCCGCCACCGCTCCGCCTGCTACCCAGCCCGCCTCGGCGGCCGGTGCCACCAGTGGTCGGCCCGCCGATGAGGAGGACGACGAGCCCCGCCTGGGAACAGCAGCCACCATCTCGAAGGCTGAAGCCTCCGGCCGCAGCGGCGGCGGAGATGGATCAGGCGGGCGTAGATCCACCCGACCCAAACGCCGAGGTCGACCCGCAGTGAGTCTCGGGGCCGTGGTCCTGTTGGCCGTACTCATGGCCGGGCTGCCGCTCCTCAAGGGGGCATTCGGCAGGGTTCCCAAGGACCGGATCGGTATCACCTACGGCGGTGGACCGATCGAAGGTGTCCACTTCCAACGGATCCTGGACCCGGGTCATGGCCTTTTCTTCAACGGGTTCTTCGATTCGCTCTACCTGTACCCGTCCGACCAGCTCAACTACATCCTCGCTGACACTCCCGGAAAGGACGGTAAGGACGGCACCACCGACTCGGTGGTGGCTCCCACTTCGGACCGAGTCTCGGTGTCCTTCCAGGTCGCGGTCTACTACCGCCTGAACACCGACCTGCTACGCCCCTTCCATGAACAGCTGGGGCTCCGCTATCAGGCCTACACCACCTCGGGTTGGAACCGGCTCATCGCTGACACCCTGAGACAGCAGATCGAGGCAGCCCTCCAAGAGCAGACCCGGCGATACGAGGTAGCAGACCTGTACGGAGACGCCGAGCTTCTGGTCAAGATCCAAAACGAAGTGCAGTCCACCATCACCGCTCGACTGGAAGCGGCCCTCGGGCGTCGCTTCTTCTGCGGGCCCACCTTCGAGCGGGGCGGGGAGTGCGGTGATCCCACCTTCGTGATCAAGCGCATCGACATTCCCAAGGCGGTCGCCGACGCCTTCGAGTCCAACCGCACCTCCGAGGTACTCATCGCCACCCGAGAGAACGAGGTCCGCCAGCGCGAAGCAGAAGCCCGCGCCATCGCCGTGATCAACGAGGCGCTGGCTGCCAACAGCCAGGCCTACGTCCTGTTGAAGGCGATCGAGTCGGGCAAGATCAACTTCTGGGTGATCCCCGAAGGCGGCGACATCGATCTGACTGCACCCGCTGCGACCCCACCCGCGGGCGACGGCGGCTGAAACCGCGGCGGTCACAATGGGCCTGATCGTTCTGGGTATGCACCGGTCGGGCACGTCGGGTGTTACCCGGCTGCTCAACCTGGCCGGCGCATACTTCGGACCACCGGGTATCGCCACCGAGGCGAACGAGGAGAATCCCAAGGGATTCTGGGAACGTCGTGACGTCCGAGCAGTCTGTGATGGCCTACTCCAGGGAGCGGGCTTCGACTGGCACCGCTTGGCCGGGTTCTCGACCTCGTCCATCCCTGATCAGGTCGTGGCTACCCAGTCCGACGCGTTCCGCTCCGTACTGGAGGACCTCGACCGCCACCGGCCCTGGGTGGTGAAAGAACCGCGCCTCTGCCTGTTGCTCCCAGTTCTGGAGCCGCTGGTCAACAACCCGGTGTGTGTGCACGTGTCACGCGACCCGCTCGAGGTTGCCAGATCGGTACGACACCGAAACCAGCTACCCCTCACCGGCGCACTGGCCCTGTGGGAGCTGTACACCCTTCGGGCTCTGGAATCTTCGGCTCACCTACCGCGAGTCCACGTCCGCCACAGCGACGTCATCGCTGATCCGGTGGGAACGCTGACGAAACTCATCGAGGACCTCGAAGCCCTCGGCGTGACCGGACTCGCCATGCCGCCAGTCGACGAGATCCACGACTTCATCTCTCCCAGCCTGCACCGCCAGCGCAGCGACCCGGCGGAGCGCCACCACCATCTGAATCCCGCCCAGGTCGAGCTGGCTGACCGGTTGGACCGAGACCCATTCCCCCAGGATCTCCCCGAGCTGTCGCCGGGTGCGGCCGACGCACTCTCGGATCTGGTGGTGGTCGCCGACCGCATGCTCGACCTGAGCAACACCCGGGCCGAAGTTCGCCACCTGACACGCGAAACGCAGAGACTCGCCCGGTCAGCGGACCGGGCATCCAACTCGATCGAGTCGCTGGAGCAGGACCTGCAACGGGAGCGAGCCCGTCGCGACGCGTTGGCAGTAGCGGCCATCGAAGCCCTGGACCGAGCAGAACGTGACATCCGAGCAATGCGAGCCGGCCGCATAGCCGACGCCGCCGCCTATGCGGTGGCGATTCGCCGGACGCTCACGCCCGGACTGCACCGCACCGACCCCACCCCGTTCTCACGGGCACTGGCTGGAGTGGAGAAAGGTCGGCGGACCATCAGAGGGCGAGTTGCCGACCTTCGACCTGAAGGTGGCGACGGTGAAGGATCCGCTACGAGCGTCGGGACCCGGGTCACCATCACTCGAAGCCGCCCGCCAGCAGCCCCGAGTACCCGCCCCAAGCTGGCGGTGCTGTCGTGGGACGTGGGACACAATCCGCTGGGGCGGGCCAACGTGCTCGCCGAGGTCATGGCCAGGAACTTCGAGGTCGAGCTGTGGGGAGCTCAGTTCGACCGGTACGGGACCCGGATCTGGGCTCCGCTACGCGATGTGTCCACACCGGTCAACTCGTTTCCCGGTCGGCCGTTTCCCGACCACCTGGCAGTCATGGAACAGGTCGCGGCTGAGATCGAAGCCGACGTGGTATGGGTCTCCAAACCCCGCTTGCCGTCGTTGATGCTGGGATCTCTGGCCAAGTCCATCCGCAACCGGCCCCTGATTCTCGATGTCGACGACCACGAGCTGGCCTTCTTCAACGAGAACGAGGGAGTCGGCCTCCACTCGATCTCGTCGCTCTTCGATGACAAGGCGCTGGAGTTGCCCTTCGAGCGGGCCTGGACCAGAGCCTGCGAGCCACTGATCGCCCAGGCCGACCAGGTCACGGTGTCAAACGTGGCCCTCCAGCAACGGTTCGGCGGAGTCATCGTTCCCCACGCCCGCGACGAGAAGGTCTTCGACCCTGAACGGATCGACCGTGAACAGGTCCGTCACCGCCTGGGCATCTCGCCGGCACAACGGGTCATCCTGTTCGGCGGTACGCCTCGCCTGCACAAGGGGGTTCTCGAGATCTTGCGGGCCCTGGAGAAGCTGAACGACCCCCGGTATCGGCTGATCATCTTCGGAACCCGTGAGTTCGATGAGCTTCGACCCCAGCTGGGCGATCTGGTCCGCTGGCTCCTACCACTTCCATATCAGCCGTTCTCGAGCCTGCCCGAGGTGGTTGGTGCCGCCGACCTGACCTGCATACTCCAGGACCCTGATCATCCAGTGTCGGCGTACCAACTGCCGGCCAAGCTCACCGACGCACTGGCCATGGGGCTCCCGGTGTTGGTGCGGCCCACCCCGCCGCTCCAACCGTTCATCGACGCCGGAGCAGTGGGCGTGGTGCACGATCCGTCAGATCTCGCCGACGCCATCAGCGCAGTCTTCGATGACCCGGTTTCAACCCAACAGCGGGTGAAAGCGGGTCGCAAGCTGTTCATGGACACCCTGAGCTACCAGGCGGTCAGCCACGACCTGCAGCCCATGTTCGAGCGGTTGCAGGCTGATCCGCCTCCTCTGGGCGACGGCTTGCGACAACTGATCGACACGGTCCGGACCCGCTACGGCGAGGCATCACCGACGACACCCGAACCCGCCGCGCCGCGGGTCCCTCAGCAGGATCGACGCCCGATCCCTCCAGGGTCCACCTTCGATGTGGTCGTGTTCTGGAAGCAGAACGACACCGGTATCTACGGACGACGTCAGGAGATGATGGTCGACCAACTGGTTGGTCATCCCCGGGTCGGCAAGGTGGTGCACTTCGACAACCCGATCACCCCAGAGCAGCTTCTACGTCACTGGCGTGACGGTGGCGCTACCGCCCACCAGGGTCGGCTGGTCGCCAAAGCCACCATCGGACGCCTGGCGGGTCGAGCCAACCGCCCGGGGCTGCGCTCGTACACGTTTCTCTACGGGGGATCGAGGAGCAGGCGACTCGGTCTGCCACCCCGTCAGAGCTACGTCGCCAAGGTGTCTGAGACGCTCCACAAGGAGGGGATAGGCCAGCGTCCGTGGGTGCTGTGGGCTTACCCGACAAACAACGATCTGCCCGAGTTGATCGACCGCCTGGACCCCGACATGGTCGTGTCCGACGTGGTCGACGACAACCGCACCTGGTTCGAGCCCGGCACCCCCGCCCATGACCGAGTCGACCAGAACTACCACGATGTCCTGACCCGCAGCGACGTGGTCATCGCCAACTGTGAACCGGTCGCCGAGAGCATGCGGTCCATGGTCCCGACCGTCGAGGTGATCCCCAACGGGGTTGATCTGGACTCACCGGTCGGTACCCTCCCCGCTTCAGCCCGTTCGTTGGGCCATCCACTGATTGGCTACGTGGGCAATCTGTCATCTCGGATCGACGTGGACCTGTTGGACGAGATCGCCAGCCGTCGGCCGGACTGGACTCTCGTACTGGCCGGATCCGCCCACCTCGACACCGACATCTTTCGCCTCGACCGGCACCCCAACGTCCGCTTCGTCGGGGTACTCCCCCATCAGCAGGCCCGCCGTCTGATGGCCGAGTTCGACGTGGCGCTGATACCGCACCTGGACAACGAGATGACCAGGGCCATGAATCCCCTCAAAGCCTTCGTCTACTCCGGAGCCGGCGTACCGGTGGTGTCCACCCCGATCGCCAACCTGGGCGAACTGGAAGGCCTGATCACCGTGGCATCCGGGGCCGACGAGTTCATCACCGCCATCGAGCACCACCTCGGACTCGGCCACCAGCCGGTGGACGCCCAGCGTCTGGCTCCTCACAGCTGGAAGAACAGGATCGATGCCGTTGTCGCTCTGATCGATCAGCTGGCCACGGACAACCCCTGAGGCGCTCGTTTCACCTGGAACCCTCCTGAACCACCCACCGGGATTCCTAGGCCCCGCTGCTAACTTCCCGCCGTCCCCCGACCAAGAATTGAGAGCCCACTGATGTTTCCTTTCTGGGAGATCGCCGTCGCCCCGGCTCTGAAAGCAGCCGAAGCCCGCCGGATCGTGGAGATCGGAGCACTTCGCGGCGAAACCACCGAATTCATGCTCGAAGGCCTGGGGGAGGGTACCGAGCTCCACGTGATCGACCCGGTGCCGGTCTTCGATCCCACCGAACACGAAGATCGATTTCCCGGCAAGTACCACTTCCACCGGGCACTGAGCCTGGAGGTACTACCCACGCTGCCGGCCGTCGACGCTGCGCTGATCGACGGTGATCACAACTGGTACACCGTCTTCCACGAGCTGGAAGAGCTGCGCCGAGCCAGCCGCGCCGAAGACCGGCAGCTCCCGCTGCTCATCCTTCATGACGTGGGATGGCCCTATGGCCGGCGCGACCTCTACTACGTGCCCGAACAGATTCCCGAGGAGTTCCGCCAGCCTTACGAGACCCGGGGCATCATCAGAGGCCAGTCTGAGCTGGCCGACCAGGGTGGTCTCAACCCGCAGAACTGCAACGCCACCCACGAGGGAGGTCCTCGCAACGGCGTCCGGACCGCCCTGGACGACTTCCTGGCATCCCACGACCGTCCGGTCCGTTGCGTCGTCCTCCCGGCGTACTTCGGGCTGGCGTTGGTGGCGGAGGAAGCACTCCTGGAGCGCCGCCCCGCGCTCCGAGCCCACCTCGACTGGCTGGAGAGCCCAGAAGGTCAGGCAGCCATGGTGGAACTCGCCGAGGCGGTCCGCCTGGACTCTCTCACCGCCCAGCAAGAGATGTTCTACAACGAGAAGGCGCGGTTCGCCTCGGCTGCTCACCGATATCTCAACCTGCTCAAGGGGGCATTGCTCAACGAGCACTACCTCGAGCAGGAGGTACGGATCAGCTATCTACTCGACTGCTGCGACAAGGGCATCCCTCCCCGGGTCGAGGCCCTTCGTGACCCCAACCGGCACATGGACGAGGAGATGGCCCGGCTCCGAACTGCCCGGCTCGCCGGTGAGACCAGCGATGCCGACGGGCCGATTGGAAGCGCGTTCCCCTACACCACGCTGGGCCGAACCCGCCTCGATCGTCTCGAGCAGGTGCTGGAAACCATCCACTCCGAAGATGTCAGGGGAGACCTCGCCGATATCGGCACCGGCCGAGGAGGGGTGGGCATCTTCCTGAGAGGTTTCCTCGACGCTCACGAGATCCCCGTTCCCAAGGTATGGGTGGTGGATCGGTTCCGAGCCCGCCCAGTGACCACCCAAACCGACCAACCCGGCGACCAGGTGGAAAACGACGAGGCGTCCGATGACACCCCTGCCGGACTGGCCGGCGCCAACGATTGGGGATCCGCCTGGGAGGTGGTGGGCGGTCCCGGACTCCCCGAGCTTCGGGCCGACTTGAACAGTGTCCGCGAAGGGTTCCATCGGTTCGGCCTGTTCGACAACCGGGTTCGATTCGTGGCCGGCAATGACCTGAGCACGCTTGCCGCCGCCCCCATCGAGAAGCTGGCACTGCTCCACATCGGTGAGGACACCACTTTCGACTGTGGCGAGGTGCTCGACCAGCTGTATGACCGGATCACCACCGGTGGTTTCGTGGTCATCGAGGGGTTCGATGCGACGCGCCGAGATCTGATCGAACAGTTCCGGGCTAGACGGGCAATCGACGACCAGATGGAGATGCTCGGCGCAGGAACCGCCATGTGGCGCAAGACCCGCCGCGCCGCAGTGGCCGCGGACGGCCCGACCCGCATGGAAGACCCCGCAACCTCGGCCGATCGACCGACCGGGCCGATACTTGCCCCCGCCGCCGGATGGCTCCACACCGACCTCACGGTGGTCGTTGTCTTCTACAACATGAAGCGAGAGGCGGCTCGCACTCTGCACGCCCTGTCTCGGGCCTATCAGCGTGACATCGAGGACCTCACCTACGACGTGGTGGTGGTCGACAACGGCTCGGCGCCCGACCAGCGCCTCGACGAGGCCTACGTTCGCAGTTTCGGTCCCGAGTTCAGCCTCATCTCCATGGGCGAGGACGCCAAGCCATCGCCCATCCCGGCCCTCAACCGCGGCATAGCCGCCGGAAGTGGCTCGAACTTCGCCCTGATGATCGACGGTGCCCACGTCCTCACCCCCGGGGCGCTCCACTATGGCGTACTGGGACTACGTACCTACGCTCCTGCGGTGGTGGCCACTCAGCAGTGGTACGTGGGGCCCGGTCAGCAAGCCGACGTGGTGGCTGAGGGATACAACCAGGACTACGAGGACAAGCTCTTCGAGACCATCAACTGGCCTGCTGACGGCTACCGGCTGTTCGACATCGGGCACTTCATCGGCCACCGTGACTGGCTGGACGGGATGTGGGAGTCCAATTGCCTGTTCGTGACCAGAGAGCAACTGGAACAGGTCGGTGGATTCGATGAGCGGTTCTCGATGCCAGGCGGAGGCTTTGCCAACCTCGACCTCTACGAGCGGATCGGGGCCAACCCCGACGTGACAGTGGTGACCATGCTGGGCGAAGGCTCGTTCCATCAGGTCCACGGTGGAACCACCACCAACCTGGCGGGTGACGAGACCCGCCACGTGACCTTGGCCGACTACGCCCAGCACTACTACGACACCTACGGACGCCCGTTCCGGGGTCACGCCAAGCGGGTCCACTTCGTGGGGTCGATGCCACCCGAAGCGGCCCGGACTCGGGCTCGACGGCGGGTCTCTCCCAACCTGTTCAGCCTTCACGCCCCCGATCAGGTCGGCGGCGTGCCAGCCGAGGCCGCGCCCCTGCCACAGGACCTGTGGGCCGAGTTCACCGAGGCCTACTGGAACACCCTCAAGTGGCGTCAGACCCACTGGATGGGACGCCGCTTGTCGAAACTGCCCGGCGACATGGTGATCCTCCAGGAGATCATCCACAAGGTTCGCCCCGACTGGATCGTGCACACCGGCACCGCCAACGGCGGGTTGGACTGGTACCTGGCCAGCATCTGTGACCTGATCGACCACGGAAAGATCGTGTCGATCGACAACAAGCTGGCAGAGGATCTGCCCCAACACCCACGGATCACCTACATCGAGGGAGAGGCCCACCTGTGGTCCACCAGCGAGCAAGTGATCAAACTGGTGGGTGAGGAGCCACACGCCATGGTCATCCTCGGCAACAAGGCAAGCTCGTCTCGGACCTCGGCCGAGTTCCATGTCCTCGGTGATCTGGTTTCCAAAGACTCCTACCTGGTGCTGGAAGACACCATCGTCGGTGGTCACCCCGTGTGGGGCAACTTCGGGGTCGGACCGTTCGAAGCGGTCAAGGGAATCACCGAAACCCGGG
>CAUJFC010000135.1 GCA_963169755.1 Actinomycetota bacterium
GGGCGCTGGAGTGGCCACCGACGGACGGACGGTGGTGGGAATCCAGATCGGCGGCAAGTGGACCGAGGGCAGTGGATTCACCGAGAACGGCGTCATCGTCGACGGACGACTCCACAAGATCGGCCAGGAGCTCGTCTGGGACTACTCATGGGAGCGCCCCATGGACCCGTGGCGGGTGAGCCTGCCCGACGGATCGATCGACGTGACCCTCACCCCTCGATACGACCGCCAGTCGGCCGCCAACGCCGGCATTCTGGCAACCCATGTCCACCAGGTGTTCGGCACCTGGACCGGCCACGTAACCACCGGCGACGGCCGTCGGGTGGAGGTCGAACAGATCCAGGGCTTCGCCGAGGAGTCCCGCTCCCGCTGGTGACCTCCCCCCACCGGTGGTGCGCTGAGGCGGTGGCACTACTCGGACCGGTACGCCTGGGCCTGTCGGCGCTAGCGTCGCAGCCGGGTCGCGCCCTGTACGGCGGCCGTCGACCCGCCCCTGACCTCGTCTTCCTTGGAGCCCCCCGTGCCCGACGCCCAGCCCGTGAACATCGCCCCCGCCACCGGCAAGCTCGGTGTGCTGCTGCCCGGAATGGGTGCGGTGGGCACCACCTTCATCGCCGGGTGCCTGGCCATTCGCAAGGGCCTGGCCCAGCCCATCGGCTCGCTCACCCAGATGGGTCACATCCGCATCGGAGACCGGGCCGACGCCAACTCGCCCCGCATCGCCGACTACGTACCCCTGGCCGGTCTCGACGACTTGGTGTTCGGTGGGTGGGACGTGTTCGAGGACGACGCCTACGTGGCCGCCTCCCGGGCCGGAGTACTCGATCGGCACCTGCTCGAAGACCTGGGGGAGGAGCTGCGGGCCATCAAGCCCATGACCGCGGTGTTCGAACAGGCCTACGTGAAGAACCTGCACGGCACCCACATCAAGGAGGGAACCTCCAAGTGGGACCTGGCCGAGCAGCTCGCCAACGACATCAATCGCTTCAGCGAGGAGAACGGCTGCGATCGGCTGGTGGCGGTGTGGTGCGGCTCCACCGAGGTGTACCGCGAGCCCACCGCGGTGCACCAGAGCGTCGAGGCCTTCGAGCAGGGTCTGCGCGACTCCGACCCCGACATCGCACCCAGTCAGATCTACGCCTACGCCCTGTTGAAGTTGGGCATCCCGGTGGCCAACGGTGCCCCCAACCTGAACCTCGACACTCCGGCCCTGCTGGAGCTGGCGGCTCGCAACCACGTGCCGGTCACCGGTAAGGACTTCAAGACCGGCCAGACCCTGATGAAGACCATTCTGGCTCCGGGTCTCAAGGCCCGCATGCTGGGAGTGCAGGGCTGGTACTCCACCAACATCTTGGGCAACCGCGACGGTGAGGTGCTCGATGACCCCGAGTCGTTCAAGGCCAAGGAGGTCTCCAAGCTGGGGGTGCTCGACACCATCTTCGAGCCCCAGCGCTACCCCGACCTGTACGGCGACATCCACCACGTGGTGCGGATCAACTACTACCCGCCCCGGGGCGACAACAAGGAAGGGTGGGACAACATCGACATCTTCGGGTGGCTGGGCTACCCGATGCAGATCAAGATCGACTTCTTGTGCCGAGACTCGATCCTGGCCGCCCCCTTGGTGTTGGATCTGGCCCTGTTCTTGGACCTGGCCCGCCGGGCCGGCCTCGAGGGTGTGCAGGACTGGCTCAGCTTCTACTGGAAGAGCCCCCAGCCAGCAGCGGCCGGGCTCTATCCCGAGCACGACATCTTCATTCAGCTCCTCAAGCTGAAGAACACCCTGCGTCAGCTCATGGGAGACGACCCCATCACCCACCTCGACGACGAGTGACCGGGCGGGGGTGGCGGACCCCCGCACCCGAACAGGTCACCAGGTGATGTCGTCGCAGCCGCGATGGTCGGCGGGTTCCACCTGAAGCGTGGCGTGGGAGATGCCGTAGCGCTCCTGGAGCACCGTGCGAGCCCCGTCGAGCACGGCGTGGGCGTCTCGGTCCACCCCGATCATCAGGTGGGCCGATGCCACGTCCATCTCCGAGGTGAGGGTCCACACGTGCAGGTCGTGCACGTCCACCACCCCTTCGATAGCCGCGAGATCGCTGGTCAGGGCATCGAGGTCCAAGCCGTGGGGCGCGGCCTGGATGAGGATGCGAAGGGCCTGGCCGGCCAGTCGCCAGGTTCGTGGAACCACCCACAGGCCGATGGCCACCCCCACCACCGGGTCGACCCAGCCCCACCCGGTGACCCCCATGACGATCGCTCCCACGATCACCCCGACCGAGCCCAAGGTGTCGGCCAGGACCTCCAGGTAGGCGCCTTCCACGTTGATCGACTCCCGGGAGCCTTCACGCAACAGCACGAACGCCACCAGGTTGGCCGCCAGACCAGCGACTGCCGCTGCCAGGATGGGGCCGCTGTTCATCTCGGGCGCGTCGCCGATGCGGCCGACGGCTTCGACCAGCACGTACCCCGCCACTCCGAACAACAGCACGGCGTTGGCCAGGGCGGCCAGGATCTCCAGGCGGTAGAGGCCGAAGGTGCGGTTCGGGTGGGTGGCGGCCGAGCCGGCGACGTGGCGATCGGCCAGGCTGATGGCGGCCAGGGCCATGCCCAGGCCCGCCACGTCGGTGATCATGTGGCCGGCGTCGGACAGCAGGGCCAGCGAGCCGGTGATCAGGCCGACAACCACCTCCACCACCATGAACACGAACAGCACGGCGAAGGCGGCGGCCAGGCGACCGCGGTGACGGGCCCCGGCGCGCTCCCCACCGGCGGCGGCACTGACGCCGTGGCTGTGGGCGTGGGCGTGGCCGTGGCTGTGGGCGTGGTTGTGGTTGTGGCCGCGCCCGGTGCTCATGGACCGTGACGTTAGGAGGTCAGAGGGCGGGGGGTCCGGAATCGGGGTCCGGAGCGGGCCGAGGATGGTGAGCGGCCACGGTGCTGGTGACCACACCGGTGATGTGGGCCGCCGTGAGGCCCAGCCCCCGTCCGGCAGCTTCGATCACTCTTCGCTGATCTGGGGTAACCGTGACGCCCGCCAGCGCTACCCGCACCAGGTCGGCCAGCAGGCTCTCCTTGCCGGTGACCTCCAGGCCTTCGGCGAGGGGCTCCACGTAGGAGCCGGCCAGGGCGGGATCGAGGACCTCGATGTCCCCGCTGAGGGTGTCATCGTCGTAGCCGGCCAGGATCGGGGCCACCCGCTCGACCGCGGCGGCGCGCAGCGCCGGATCCTGGGAGTCGCCGGAAGCTACGACCATGGCGGTGAGCACCCGCACCGCGTCGTCGAGGATGGAGGCCAGGTGGGCGGTGGTGGGACGGTCGGCCACGGTGGGGTCGAAGCGGGTATGACAGGTCTCGCACTCGACCACCTCACCGGCCCGGCCCAACGGCACCACGGGAACCCAGAACAGGGTGAGCCAACGCCGGGCCGCCCTCCGGGCTCCTGGCCGGTCCCCACCGCAGGTCGGGCAGAAGAACACCAGCGGAGCCACGGTGGTCAGGCGGATCTTCAACCCGAACACGAGGAGCATCTGCTCACCCTAGATCCCTGCTCGATGTCACGGCCCGCGTGGATCTGGAGACCTCCCGGTAGCCTCTTTGGCGTATGGACGACGACGCCACCACCACCACGACGGTTCCGCTGCGAATCACCGATGAGGCGCTCAGCCAGGTGATGAGCATTCTGGCGGCCGAGGAGAACCCCGAGACCTTGGGCCTCCGGGTGGCCATCAAGGGGGTGCACGGGGTCGAGTTCGCCTACGACCTGTCGTTCGAGGACCGGACATCGGCGAGCGATGATGACCTGGTCTACGACCAGGGTGACCTGGTGGTGATGATCCCCCGTGACTCGGTCGACAACCTCTGGGGCGCCACCCTCGACCTGCCTTCGACCCCTGGTCAGGGCGGGCTGGTCATCCGCAACCCCAACCGACCAGACCCGGTGAGCGATGAGGACCTGAACCTGGTGGGCACGATCGAGGAGCGCATCGACCAGTTGATCCTCCAACAGATCAACCCCGCCCTGGCCGCCCACGGCGGCAACGCGTCACTGGTCGAGGTGGTCGACGGCACCAAGGCGGTGGTGTCGATGGGGGGAAGCTGCCAGGGCTGCGCGGTCAGTTCTCTGACCCTGCGCCAGGGGATCGAGAAGTCGATCTTCAAGCACATCCCTGAGATCACCGAGGTGATCGACGCCACCGACCACGCAGCCGGCGCCAACCCCTACTACTGAGGTTCAGATCGCACCTGACCGTCCTGCGGTACCGGTCGCAGGGACCCGAACGGACAGGTCCGTTCGGCGCACCTCCCTAGAGAACTGAGAAGCCCCGGCCTCTTGTGGCCGGGGCTTCTCGATGTTGCCGGGGGGGAGCCCCTTCAGATCAGGGCAGCAGGCAGTTACCCACAGCGGGCAGGCCGGTGAAGCGGGCGCTCAACCAGTCCATGGCGGGGCCGATTCCCTCGACCATTCCGGTGAGGTGCTCGCCGGGTAGTGGAACCCAGGTGACGGTGGCGCCCTTGTTGCACCAGGTCCGTCGCAGGGTGGAGGCCTGGGCGTAGGGGACCAGGGTGTCGACCGCCCCGTGGTACTGGTAGACGGGGGCGCTGGGCTTGGTGGACCCCAGCTTGTTCTGGGCCAGACGGGCCTGCCAGGCCGGTGAGGCCAGGGGGTCGGTGATGGTGTAGTCGTTGCGGCTGGAGAAGGCGGTGGAGAACAGGGTGCTGATGCCGTCGATGCTGGTCATGCACATGTCGTCGGCCTCGGCCTTGAGCTGAGCGCCGGTGGAGTTGAGGTAGTTCTCCAAGTCGAGTTCGGGATAGGCGGCGTCGAGGCCGAGTGAGGCCAGCAGGGCCAGGGCCACGGCCGGACCGCCCTCCACGAAGTCGGCCACGGCGGTGAGGTCGCCGGGAATGCCGCCGGCGGCGGTGCCCTTGACCTTCAGTTCGGGGGCGTAGCTACCGGCCAGTTCGGCTGCCCAGCCAGCGGCACCGCCGCCCTGGGAGTAGCCCATGAGGCCGACCGGGGTCGACGAGGAGAGGCCACTGCCGGGCAGCCGGGTGGCGGCACGGGCCATGTCGAGCAGAGCCCGACCCTCGGACTGGCCGACCACGTAGGTGTGCAGGCCAGGGGTCCCGAGACCCTCGTAGTCGCTAACCGCCACTGCCCATCCCCGGTTGAGAGCGGCCTGGATGAACAGCCCCTCGTAGTCGGTTCCGGTCGAGAGGGTGTACGACGGGGCGCAGGCGTCACCGACGCCGCGGGTGCCGACCGCCCAGGCCACCAATGGTCGGGAGCCCAGGCCCAGCCAGGGGGCGTCGGGTACCAGCACGGTGCCCGACACGGCGTTGGCTGCCCCGTTGGCGTCGGTCGAGCGGTACAGCACCTGGGTGGCGGTGATACCCGGCACCGGGGTGCGGGCCGCCGGATCGAGGGTGAACACCGAGGGTCGGGAGCGCAACACGTCGCCGGGGGCCACCGAAGGGAGCGGAGTCGGCGGGGTGTAGAAGGCGTCCTGGTCGGGTGTGGGCGGGTTGCAGGCACTGAGGGTGCTCACCGCCACTGCGGCCGCCGCGGCGGTGGCCAGTCGGGCGAGCCGCCGGGGGCGGAGGGAGAGGACACGCACGGGAGTCTCCTGAGAGATGAGGTGGAGGAGGGGTGCTGCTTGTGACCGTGGTCATAAGTGACCGGTGGGTAACATAGAACCGGTTGGCTCCGGTTCTGTCAACCGTCAGCGGCCAGAGCCTCACTCACGGTGGCAGCGACACCAGGGGCGTCCAGCCCCAACCCGGCCAGGATGGCGTCGGGCTTGCCTTGGGCGATGTAGGAGGTGGGTACACCCAACACCGTGACCCGAGGGGCGGTAGGCCGGGCACGGCAGTGCTCCTCGAGAGCGCGGGCCAGGCTGGAGCCGAAACCACCCTCGGCCAAGCCGTCCTCCACCGTGATCACGTGGGTGAACCGGGAGGCATCTTCCACCAGCTCGGGGTCGATGGGCTTGACCAGCCGCGGGTCCCAGACGGTGGCCTCAACTCCCTGGGCCGCCAGCACCTCGGCCGCCTCCAGGCAGGTGCCCAACATCTTGCCCACCCCTACCAAGCACACATCGGCCCCCTCACGGGCCCGCCGGGCCTGGAAGCCGTGTCCCACCTCGTGGGGGGCAACCTCGCGGGCCGCGGTCTTGGCCCATCGCAACGCCACCGGGCCTTCGGTGTGATCGAGGGCATCGTGGAGCATCACCTGGAGCTCCTGATACGACGACGGGGCGAAGATGGTCATGGACGGCACCTTCGACAACAGCACCAGGTCGAGGATCCCGTGGTGAGACGGTCCGTCGTCTCCGGTGATGCCCGCCCGGTCCAAACAGAACACCACCGGCAGCGAGTGCAGGCCCACATCGAGGTTGGCCTGATCGAAAGCCCGGGTGAGGAAGGTGGAATACACCGCCACCACCGGCCGCAGACCACCCATGGCCATTCCGGCGGCCGCCGTGACGGCATGCTGCTCGGCGATTCCCACATCTACGAACCGGTCAGGGAACCGCTCTTCGAAGGGCAACAGGCCGGTGGACCCGGGCATGGCAGCGGTGATGGCCACCAGCTCGGGGCGGGCTTCGCCCTCCTTCACTATGGCCTCGGTGAAGGCCGCGGTGTAGGTGGGGGCACCCCCGGTAGAGGGTTGGGGGCCGATCTCGGGGTTGAAGGCCGAGGTGTCGTGCAGGCACTTCTCCTCGTCCTGTTCGGCGGGCGGGTAGCCCTTGCCCTTGGTGGTGAGGACGTGCACCACCACCGGTCCCTCGAACTCGGCGGCGTTGCGCAGCGCCTCTTCCAACAGCTCGGTGTCGTGGCCGTCGAAGGGACCGCTGTAGCGAACTCCGAGGGTCTCGAAGAAGATCGGTGGCTCGAGCATTTCGCGCAGACCGGCCCGGGCACCTGACAGCCCCCACGCCAGGTGCTGGCCGATACCGGGTACCTGGCGCACCATCTCCTCGGCCCGGCGTCGCTGGCGCACATAGCGCGGGTCGAGGCGGAGTCGTGACACCGAGGCGGTGAGACGCCCCACGGTGGGGGCGTAGGACCGGCCGTTGTCGTTGAGGATGATGATGGCCTTGCGGCCGGTGTGCCCCAGGTTGTTGAGCGCCTCATAGGCCATGCCACCGGTGAGGGCACCGTCTCCGATGACCGCCACCACCTCGCGCCGGTCGGGCTCGGGCAGACCCCGACGGAGAGCCTCGTCTCGGCGAAGGTCCTCAGCCATGGCCAAGCCGTGGGCGTAGCTCAAAACGGTGGAGGCGTGGGAGTTCTCGATCCAGTCGTGGTCCGACTCGGCCCGGCTGGGATAGCCCGACAGGCCCCCGGCCCGACGAAGCTGGTCGAAGCGGTCGAGTCGCCCGGTGACCAGCTTGTGCACGTAGGCCTGATGGCCGGTATCCCACAGGATGCGGTCGTGGGGCGACTGGAACACCCGGTGCAGGGCCAGGGTCAGCTCGACCACTCCCAGGTTGGACCCCAGATGACCGGCGTTGCGGGCCACGGTCTCCACGATCACCTGACGTATCTCGTCGGCGAGAACCGCGAGCTGGCCGTGTGACAGCGGGCGCAGGTCGGCCGGGGAGGAGATCGAGTCGAGCAACATCGGAACCGGTTCCAAGTTACCGCCCCGCCCTCGGCGGCACCGATCGTGACCCTCGCCGGGTGTGACCGTTGGCCCTCGCCCGGTGGTAGGGGAGGCCCGTAGATTGGCTCAGGTGGAATCGGTAGATCGGGCCCTGGCGGCAGGCGAGCAGGCCCGGATGGCGGGCCGGAGTGCGGTGGCGTCCATCCGTCGGTCGGTGTCCGAGCGGCTGGCCGATCTGATTCTCAGCGATCCCGACTGGGCTGCTCAGGCGGCCGAGGTCGGTCTGGTCGACCGGTCATGGCTGGACGACCCCGCCCGACGCCCGTTTCGCACGGCGCCCCCTGCCGAGATGGTCGAACGGTTCCTGGCCCGGACGTCCGAGCAACGACCGTCGGTACTGGCGTCCATGGGACTGAACGCCATCCAGGCCCTGTCTCTGGTACGGGCCACTCCCGACGAGGAGGCAGTACCCGAGGTGGTCACGGTCATGTTCACCGACCTCGAGGGGTTCACCCGGTTCACCGCCGACTTCGGGGACGAGGCGGCAGTGGCCCTGGTCACCGAGCACAACCGTCAGATCGGACCGGTGGTGCGCAGCCGGGGAGGTCGGGTGGTCAAACGTCTGGGCGACGGGCTCATGCTGACCTTCCCCACCCCCGAGGCGGCCGTTCTGGCCGGGCTGGAACTTGTCGAGGAGACCGAGCTACCTCTTCGCCTGCGTGCCGGGATCCACGTGGGAGAGGCGGTCATAACCCACGACGACATCGTGGGTAACGCAGTCAACACCGCGGCGCGAATCACCGAGGAGGCACCGGCCGGTGGCGTCCTGGCGTCGGTTGACGTCCGTGCCGCCGTCCGAGACGAGGCCGACGGGATGCTCCGTGGAGTGCGCTTCGGAAGGGCTCGTCGTTACCGACTCAAGGGACTCGAACCGGTGAGTCTCTGCCGGGTCGAGCGCGACGGGTGAGGGTGACCAGACCTGACGAGGCGAGCCAGCGCCTGCTCCAGACCATCGAACTCCAGCGCCGGGGCTGCGAGATGGCCGGCTCGCCGCTGTACGCCAGCATCCTGGAGCAGGTGGCCGACGACGTCCGGAGGGGTGGGCCGGTAGCGGGACTGTTGACCCCCTACGCCGACCGGGCGGTGGGTGACGCGGTGCTGCTGCGGTTGCTGGGTGGGGTACACCGCCTGGTTCTGGCGGGGAAGGTTCCGGAGTTGGCCGCTCACTATCCGTCGGTGGGAGGCCGAGCGGGCCGCCGCCTCGGGGCGGCCTTCACCGAGGTGGTGGAGGACCATCACCGGGTACTGGCAGCCGATCTTCAAAGCGGGGTTCAGACCAACGAGGTCGGTCGTAGCGCAGCTCTGCTGGTTGGTTACCTGCGCCTGGCTGCCGGAGGTCTTCCGCTGAGGGTGCTCGAGGTCGGGGCCAGTGCTGGGCTGAACCTCGCCTTCGATCGCTATCACTACACGCAGGGAGCCTGGAAGTGGGGTCCGGCCGACAGCCCTCTGGCGTTCTGCGATCCGTTCATGGGGCCACCCCCAGCCATTCCCCCATCCGTCAACCCGCTGCGGGTGATAGAGCGGCGCGGGTGTGACCCGCACCCGATCGACCCCACCACCGAGGAGGGCCGTCTGCGTCTGCGCTCGTTCGTGTGGCCCGACCAGCCTCACCGACGGGCCCGCCTCGACGCCGCGCTCGAGGTCGCAACCGCCCACCCGGTCGCCATCGATCAGGCTGACGCCGGGGGCTGGTTGAGCGGCCAGTTGGCACGACCACGGGCAGGCGTGATGACCGTGGTCAGTCACTCGATAGTGCTCCAGTACCTCGATCACCACGATCGGCGAGACCTGGTGACCCTCATCGAAGAGGCCGGAGGCCGGGCTGGCCCGTCAGCCCCGCTGGCTTGGCTCCGCATGGAACCCGCGGGTGAGCGGGCCGAGGTTCGGCTGACCACCTGGCCGGGCGCCATATCCCGTCGGTTGGCGACCAGCGCCTACCACGGCCCGCCGGTGGCAGTGGACGCGACCTGAGGGGTCGCCTCACCCGGCTGATCATCCCGACGGTCGGTCCACCTGGTTACCCGACTGGCAATCGCCAGTCCGGCCATCAGCACCAGCCCGCCAACGAGGGCGTCCAACCAGAAATGGTTTCCGGTGACCAGAATGCAGAACAGAGTGGCCGCCGGGTAGGTGAACACCCACCAGGTATGGCGGCTCAAGGGGCCAACCGGTACTCCGGCCTCAGCGGCGCGTCGGGCGGCCATAGAGCGCAGTACCGCCAGGGCTGTGACCGCGCACCAGGTGGACCAGCCGAAGTGCAGGCTGGGCATGGCCGCGTACTGATTGGAGACCATCGACATACCGCCCTCGCCGAACTTCCACAGCCCGCCCCAAACGTCGATGGTGTCAACGATGCCGTACCCGTGGCATCCAGCCTCCATGCCCTTGCATCCCCCGTAGATCGAGTTGGAGTCCAGTAGGCGGGGCGGCATCAGGGTGTAGGCGGCAAAACCCACCAGAGCCAGCAGGGTGGTGGCGGCCAGCGCGGTCCGGGCGAACAGGTAGACCCGTGGGGCTTTGAAGAAAGCGAACAGCAGGACCCCGATGGTCACCGCGAAGTGAGCGGTGCCGTAGAAGATGTTCCAGCCTCGGATGAACCCGTGGGCCGGCAGATCCAGATACCACTGCTGGAGACGGGGCTCGAACCACAGACCCAGGGCATCCTCCAGCTTGATCACTCCCCGGGCGTGACGGAAGGCGATGGTGCGTGATTCGGGGCCGGCACCGAACGTCGAGCGGACCAAGGAGTAGAGGAGGTAGAAGGTCCCGGCGATGAGCACCTCGCGCCACCAGCGGAGCTGGGGCTCGGGGCGGCCGGGATCGGTCAATCGGTTGCTCAGATCGGACATGGAGTGAGGTGACCGGTCACGCTGGTGTGGGTTCGCGCTGTCCCACCGCGAAGGCCGGAGCCCCGGCCAGACTGACGATCAGGTTGAGCAGGTACAGCAGCAGTCCCAGGGCGATGGCCTGTGAGCGGGGGACTCCGAGCGGATGCAGGAAGAGGGCGAACAACCCTTCGCGTACTCCGAGCCCCGAGATGGACACCGGGATCACCTGGGCGATGAGAACCGCCGGGACGAAGGCCAGTAGGGCGGTGGGACCGACTCCGGCGGGCAACCCCAGGGCCCTGGCGGCCATGAGGGCAGCGGCGATCAACACCAACTGGTATGCGAATCCGGTGACCAGGATCTGTGCGGTGGCCCGGGGATGGTGGGCCAGGCGTTGGATGCCGAGGCGGGTGGCGCCGGTGAACCGTCTCCATCCTTCGTTGTGTTCCAGCCGGGCCTCCAGACCGTGATCGGGGCGGCTGGTGAGAATGAGGACAGCCGCCAGCAGAGTCAGGGTTCCGGCTGCGGTGGCGAAAGCGATGGTCGACGCCCGACCCAGCTCGCGTAGCCCCGGATTGACCAGCAGCCCGGTCAGGGTGATGACAGGAAGCACCAGCCAGCCGGTGAGACGTTCCAGCACCACCGAAGCGAAGGTGGTGGGCCCCTCGCCGTTCTCCCGGCTGAGTCGCGATACCCGCAGAGCGTCGCCCCCAATGGTGCTGGGCAGAACGTTGCCCATGAACTGGCCGGCCAGATACAGCGACAGCAAGCGCTTGAACGGGGGGTGCTGACCGAGGGCGGACAGAACCGCTCCCCAGCGAACGGCGGACAGGACCACTCCGCCGAAGGTGAGCAAAAGCGCCCCGCTGAGCCAGGCCAGGGTGCCCGTGGTGGGGTCGGGGATGGCCTGGGACCAGTTGGCCCCGATCTTGGTGATCAGTACCCACAGCAGGAGCGCGCTGATGCCCAGCCGGGCCGCGAGTACCAACTGGGGTCTGGAGAACTTCACTGACGGCCGCCCCTGAAACGGTGCCGATTGGTTGCGTCAGCCTACTCCCGCCCGACCTGAGCAACGGGGGTGGGCGACGGGCGAACGGTGCTCGACTCCCGTAGGATCTGGGGTCACCGACCAAGGGGCACGGCGTCCTGTCGATGTCGGTCTGGAGGGATCATGACCGCCTTCTCAACCACCACTCGTCATCGTCGCCGGGGGGTCACGGCGGCTGTCGCCTGTGCCCTGCTCGTCTCGTGTGGCGTGTCGGGCGGCAAGGGCGGCGCCGAGTTGTCAGCGGGAGCTCCGACCGGCGCGGCCCAGGTGGCTTCCGATACCGGGGAGCAGGTCGAGTCGTCCACCTCCTCGGGTCCGACCTCGGGTTCGACCTCAGGTTCGACCTCAGGTTCCACGGGGGTGGAGACCCTGGTCGAGGTGGCTCAGGCCACCGCCGAGGTCAACTCCATGCAGATGGCCATGTCCGTGTCGCTCACGGGAATGCCAGGTGGAGAGCCAGTCCTGGTGTCGCTCGACGGAGCGATCGACGTGCAGGGCGGCCGCTCACACTTCACGGCCGACATGGGAGACCTGTTCGGGTCGATCGGAACCGGTTCAGGCACCGTCGAGGTGATCGTGGACGGTCCCACCATCTATGTCCGAGCCGACCAGTTGGGACTGGCCGCCGAAGGTAAGCCCTGGGTGTCGATCAGCCTCGACGAGTTGACGGGCGCAGAGGCTTTCGGCGGTGGTTTCGTGCCCGGTGCCACCGATCCCGCCCAGATGCTCGGGTTCCTCGAAGATGCCGGAATCGAACTGACCGAGGTCGGGCGCGAAGAGGTGCGGGGCGTACCCACCACTCACCTCCGAGCCGACATCGACATCGAATCGGTGCTGTCCTCGCTGGCCCCGGCTGAACTCGGCGAGAGCCTCGACCTCGGAGGGTCGCTGCCGTCGCTGCCGGTGGATCTGTGGGTCGGAGACGATCAGATCCTTCGCCGCATGCGGGTGAACGTCGACCTGGGGGCCATGGCCGAGTCCGTTACCGAAGAAGGATTGCCGGCCCCCGAAGGAATTGACCAGGCCAGCGTGGTCATCGAGCTGGAACTGTTCAACATCGACCAGCCCGTGGACATCACCGCTCCGGACCCTTCCCAGGTGGCCGAGCTGGGAGACAGCCTGCTGGGTGGCGGCATCCTCGATGGGGGTGCCCTGGAGGGCCTCCTACCCGGTGAGGTTCACGGGAGCTGAGTTCTGCGACTCAGGCTCCGTCCAGCCAGGCGGGCAGGGCCGAGATGTGGTCGAGAGTGGGAACCGAACCGTCATGGTCAGCGTCCTCATGGGCCCAGGTCAGGTGGTAGGGGACGTGGACGGCATGGCCCCCCACCTCGAGTACCGGCAGTACATCTGAGCGCAGCGAGTTGCCCACCATGCAGAACCGGTCGGGGGTCACTCCCAGGCTGGATATGACCCGGCGGTAGGTGGCGGGATCTTTCTCGGGCACGATCTCGACCCGCTCGAATCGATCGGTCAGACCCGACCGCCACAGCTTTGCCTGCTGATGGTGCAGGTCACCCTTGGTGACCACCACCAGGCGGTAGCCGGCATCGGCCAGGGTGGTGACGGTTGCATCCACCCCGTCGAGCAGGTCCACCGGGTGGTCGAGCATGGTGCGGCCAGCCGCCAGGATCTGGCTCAGTTCCTCGGTGCCGATGGCTCCGTCGGTCACCGAGATGGCCGCTTCCATCATCGACAGGGTGAACCCCTTGATGCCGTAGCCGTAGCGGGCGAGGTTGGAGAGGTTGACCTCTTCGAGCGCCATGGCCACGTCGACGTCGGCGGTGACGTACCGGCTGACCAGCTCCACGAACCGCCGCTGGACCCGCTCGAAGAAAACCTCTGAGTGCCACAGGGTGTCGTCGGCGTCGAGGCCCACCACTTCGATAGTGCTCACGGTCGTCCCACCGGGAAGTTTCGGATCCGAAGTGGTGACCGGGCGATCCTCAGGTGCACTTCTCCATGAAGCGGTCCCGCTCGACCACCACCCGCTGCACCTTGCCGGCGGCGACCAGCCCACGGTCGTCATTCACCGACACCGTGAACACCAGCCGCCGGCCTTCGATGCGGTCCAGTTTGGCATCGGCGGTGACCGTCGCCCCGACCGCGATGGGGGTGAGGTGGTCGAGTTGGACCCGCATGCCGACGCTGGTTTGGCCCTGGTCGAGCTGACCGGCCACCGCGGTAACCGCCGCCTCCTCTACCAGGGCGACGATGCGAGGGGTCGAAAGCACCGGCACGTCACCGGACCGGGCGGCCAGAGCGGTGTCGGCGTCGGTCACCGACAGCTCCACGTGACCGGTCAGTCCGGGTTTCAGAGGCACCTCGGTACGATTGCCTGTTCCACCCGGCCCGGTCAATCTCCCCGACTGTCACTGGCGCCGGTCCTGCCCCGAAAGGCCTTCCGTGATCGACCAAGACGTCCTGGCAAACGTGCTCGACACCGCCATGAGCACCGGTGGTGAGTTCGCCGAGGTGTTCGTGGAGGACAAGCGCTCGTCGTCGGCCCACCTCGACGATGGCCGGATCGAAGAGCTCAGCTCGGGGCGCAGCCGTGGAGCGGGAATCCGGGTGGTGGTAGGGGAGACCACCGGGTTCGCCCACACCACCGACCTGACGCCGACCGGATTGACCACGGCCGCCCGGGCCGCCGCCGCGGCCGCCCGGGGCGGCGGAGGCGAGGTACGAACCGTGGCACTCGATGCCCACCCGGCGACCTCGCAGCCCGTGCAGGTCCGACCCGAGGATGTGGCCAAGGCCACCAAGGTGGAGTTGCTGATGCGAGCCGACGAAGCGGCGCGCCGGCGGGGAGCTGCCATCAAGCAGGCCTCGGCGTCGTACTCCGACAGTCGACGACGCATCCAGGTGGCCAACAGTGACGGACTGTTGGCTGGCGACGACCAGACCAGAACCTTGTTCGTGGTCGGTGTGGTGGCCGACGGCGACGGAGGAATGCAGACCGGGCGTAGGGCCGTGGGACACACCATGGGCTTCGAGCTCTTCGATCGCTACCAGGTGGAGGATCTGGCGGAGGAGGCGGCCCAGCAGGCTCTCACCAAACTCGGGGCCCGTCCGGCCCCCAGTGGTCAGCTGCCGGTGGTGATCGGTCGGGGCGGTGGTGGTGTCCTGTTCCACGAGGCCTGTGGTCATGGCCTCGAAGCCGACCACATCCGCAAGAACGTGTCGGTGTTCGCGGGGCGGGTCGGAGAACTGGTCGCCTCACCTCTGGTGACCCTGGTCGACGATGCCACCGTTCCCCACGAGTGGGGCACCTTCGCCATCGACGACGAGGGCACTCCGGCCACCCGCAACGTGCTCATAGAGAACGGCGTTCTAACCGACTACATGTGGGACCAACTCCGGG
>CAUJFC010000136.1 GCA_963169755.1 Actinomycetota bacterium
CGCCGCCCGCTTCTTCGGCGGCCACCAGATCAGGGGCCACGCCGAGGGCGTCGAAGGGGGTTGTCATGTGTGGGGATCTCCGAGTCTGCGTCTGCTGTAGGCGGGTGCATCATCAAGCGCCATGGAGAGCAGAACGCGTCCGAGATGACCCACGGGCCCGCCCTAGGCGGAACTGGGCGCCAGCCCGTGGACACACAGGCTACCCGCCGACCCACTCTGGCCTCTCACCGGAACGTGACGACTCGCCTGGTCCGCCCAGCGGAATACCATCCGAAGCCACCATGTCGGACCTGCCATCACTCACTTCGGCTTTGGCTCTAACCGACAACTGGCCGGTCAACGAACTGGCAGCCGCAGTGGTCACCCCGGCCGGCCTGCTGGCATCCACCGGCGATCTGAGCCACCGGTTCGCACTCGCCTCGGTCTCCAAACCCCTGGCTGCTCTGGGCTGCCTGGTGGCCGTCGAAGAGGGCACCATCGATCTGGACGAGCCGGCCGGACCTCGCGGCCCCGAAGGCGTGACGGTCCGCCATCTCCTGGCTCACGCCGCCGGCTACGCCTTCGACAATGACCTGGTTCAAGTCCCTGGGCGCCGTCGGATCTACTCCAACGTCGGGTTCGACGTGTTGGCAGATCACCTCACCATCCGCTCTGGGATCATGGCCGCGGACTACGTGAGCGAAGCGGTGTTCACATCTCTGGACCTGATCGACACCAGGTTCGAGAAGCCCTCGCTCGCCCACGGAGTCTGGTCAACAGTCGCCGACCTGGCCGTGGTGGCGCTGGAGCTCTTCTGCCCCACCATCATCTCCGCGGCGACCCTCGATGAAGCCGTCCGAGTCCAGTTCGGCGGTCTTGATGGCGTTGTTCCCGGTTTCGGACGCCAGTCCCCCAACGATTGGGGGCTGGGGTTCGAGATTCGGGGTCACAAGTCCCCCCACTGGACCGGCGCCACCAACAGTCCAGCCACCTTTGGTCATTTCGGCGCAGCCGGGACCTTCATGTGGGTGGATCCATCGGTCGGCCACGCCCTGATCGTTCTCACTGACCGCCCCTTCGGCCGGTGGGCGGCCGAACGCTGGCCCGTTCTCAGCGATGCCGTGGTGACGGCGGCGACCTCGGTGGCGGAGTGAGCCTGCCGCGCCATGTCGGCCGGCCCAACCTCAGAACTCGTGGACGACGGCGCCGTTCAGGCGGTCGAGGTAGCTGGTTCCTCGCAACACGTTGGTGAGACGGCGGTACGGGTGGTGGCGATGGAGGTTTCGCACCGTGTCATGAGGCGGAAAGGCCAACATCTCACGGACGTCCCAAGCGAGGCTGTACACACGAGAGCGGTCGAACTGCCTCGGATGGGCGAACAACTCGGGATAGTCCTCGGCCAGCCACCACGGGACGTCGGCGTAGTCCTCGGCTCTGGTCTGGGCCTCGTAGTCGGCAGCGACATGCAGTTGAGGCAGGCTCACGAACCGAAGGAGCACGTCCAGGTCCAAGTCGGGAGGCCCGGGCCGGGCGAACTCGAAGTCGAGCATGGCTGACACATCGCTGCCGTCCCACATGACGTTCTCGAAGGTGAGGTCACCGTGGACCACAGTGGGAACATCGAAGGGGTCCAAGGCTCCGCACAACTCGGTCACCATGTCGGCGGTTTCGCCCATCACCGCAGGGTCGACGTGGGGTAGACGTGCTGCCTCATCTATCGACTCGAGCAGCCGCATCACGGCTTGAGCTCCGGTGGGAGCTGGATCGAGCAGATGCGGGGCAGCCCCCAGCCCGTCGAGGCGGGGACAGAAGGTGTTGTGGATGGCCTTGAGCCGCTGCGCGATCTGCGACACCGCCCGCCGCCGCTGGGTCTGGGTCATGGACGGCCAGGCGCGACTCAAGGGAACACCTCTGACCCGCTCCAGCACCAGCCAGTCGCTGCCGAGGTCACCACCGTGTTGGACGATCGGTGGGTATCCGACCTCCGGCGGCAGCACCTGCGACAACACCGCCTCGCGGTAGAGGCGGGGGCTGGCATCGCGGTTCACACGGACCACGTAGTGGGGGGTGGTCCACACCTCATTGGTGACGCTGTCGGCCCGCACCAGGTCGGCTGACGAAAGGCCGACCTGGGACAGGGCGCGGACCGCCCGAGCCCGGGCCAGGCCCGTCGACATTGGAGAAGTGAGTGCGTCTGAGACGTGGAACCGTTGTGCCACTAATCGCCAATCGGCAGAGGAGAACCCGAACTGAGGCTCCGATAACCGTAACCCCCAGTGGCGCGCGGCAAAGCGGCGACAACCGCGCGCTACCGGAGAGCAGCGTCACCCTGGGTAGTGATCACGACGTCCGGTCACACGGTCAGTGACTGGATTCGGTGACCCGAGGTCAGAGTTGGTCGGCACTCAACGCGAACAGGTCGGCTTTTCCTGCCTTCACTGGGGCGACCAGTCCGTGGACCTGAGGCAGCAGGTTCTCGGCGAAAAAGCGGGCCGTGACCAACTTGACCTCGGCCAGGTCCGAGTCCGCCGCCCCGGCATCGATCGCCGCGATTGCCCCCAAGGCCTGCTGGGCCATCAGCCATCCCGCTACCGTCACCGCGAACAGCCGCTGGTACGGGGTGGCTGCCGACAGAGCCTGCACCGGGTCGGCCATACCCTCGGACAGGATCCATCCGGTCGTGTCCTCCAGAGCATCGATGGCTGCCGACAATTCTCGCCCCACCGGCGCCAGACGCTCACCCGCTGCGGTGACCTGGTCGAGTGTGGACCGCATGCGCGCCACCTGGTCCTGGTAGACGCCACCGGCCCGCATCGGCAGCTTGCGACCCACCAGATCCATGGCCTGGATGCCGTTGGTGCCCTCGTAGATCTGGGTGATCTTGGCGTCCCGGTAGTGCTGGGCCGCTCCGGTCTCCTCGATGAAGCCCATCCCGCCATGAACCTGGATTCCCATGGAGGTGACGGTCTCAGCCAGGTCGGTGCAGTAGCTCTTGGTGAGCGGGATCAGCAGATCGACCATCTCCTGAGCCGCGACCCGCACCTCCTCGCCGGCTCCGTGACGGGCGATGTCGATCTGCTCGCCGACCTTGTAGCAGAGCAGGCGCATCGACTCGGTGTAGGCCTTCATGGTCAGCAACTGACGCCGGACATCGGGATGTTCGATGATCGCTGACTTCTCGCCCCGGGCGGCACCGGGCGCGTAGCCCTGACGACGTTCACGGGCATAGGCCAGCGCCTGTTGGTAGGAACGTTCGGCCAGCCCCAGGCCCTCGACCCCGACACCGAGCCGAGCGTTGTTCATCATCGTGAACATGTAGCGCATCCCGGCGTTCTCCTCGCCCACCAGGTATCCCACTGCACCATCTGAGTTGTCGCCGTAGGCCAGCACACAGGTGGGACTGGCTCGGATCCCCATCTTGTGTTCCACCGATACGACATGGACGTCGTTGCGCTCTCCGAGCGAACCGTCATCGTTCACCAAGAACTTGGGGACGATGAACAGCGAAATCCCCTTGGTACCGGCTGGGGCGTCAGGGGTCCGCGCCAGTACCAGGTGGATGATGTTGTCGGTGAAGGTGTGCTCACCGAAGGTGATGAAGATCTTCTGGCCCGAGATCCGGTAGGTCCCGTCGTCCTGGCGAACGGCCTTCGTCCGCAGAGCACCCACGTCCGATCCGGCATCAGGCTCAGTGAGGTTCATGGTTCCGGTCCACTCACCCGACACCATCTTGCGGAGATAGGTCTCACGCTGGGCTTCGCTGCCGTGGTGAAGTACAGCGTCGATCGCCCCCTGGGTGAGCATGGGGGCCATGGCCAGTGCCATGTTGGCGCTGTTGATCAGTTCCTGCTGGATGATCCCGACCAGCCACGGGAAGCCGCCGCCTCCGTAGGCCTCATCGAACGGAACTGAACCCCAGCCCGCCTCCTGATAAGCCTGATAGGCCTCACGATGTCCAGTGGCGGTCCGTACCGTGTCGCCTTCAACATGGCTTCCCTCGTGATCACCCACCGCGTTGGTCGGTGCCCACACATCGGCCATCAGCCGTCCGAATTCCTCGACCACGCCATTCACAGAGTCACGATCGATTCCGGCGTAGGCATCGAGCGAGAGGAGGTCGCTCATGGGGGTCACGTGATCGAGGATGAACGCGATGTCTCGCAGCGGCGGGGTGTATTCGGACATGGTGCCGACGCTAGAACACGCTCTTCTCCCGCTCCCATCTCCTGACGAAGTGTCAGGTCGCCTCCCTTGGAATGGATGGCGCCGTAGCCTTGACTTCATGGGAGTCGAGCCCGACCGGGCGCTCATGGAGCAGGATCGTGGTGAGTCGCTGATCGCCCTGGTCGGTGGCGTGTCCGTCGATGTTGGTTCCGGCCGTGTCTGGTTGGAAGGCAACCCGGTCCACCTGACTCCAACCGAGTCGCGACTTCTGCTCCACCTGGTCAACGCCTCGGGTCGGGTATGCACCCGGGCCGAGGTGATGCGAGCGGTGTGGGGCTATTCCGATGACTATGGCGCTCGAACGGTGGACTCCCATGTCCGTTCCCTCAGGCGAAAACTGGGCGACGAGATCGTCCGCACCGTTCACGGTCTGGGCTACGCCGCTGCCGATACCGCCATGTGATCAGCCTCGATCACCGGCCTTCACGGGTCACGTCTTTGTGCAGATTGGTGGTCAGCAGCTCATCGGTGGCCATCTCAGTGGCAGTGGCTCGTTCGGTGGTGACCGTTCCATAGGGGTTGATATGGGTGATGGTCCCGACCGGCAGCGAGGTGGTCCCCTCGGTCCGCTCCAATCCGACTGACCCTCGCACCACACTCACGAACACCGATCCGTCGGCTTCGGTCACCGTGAGGGCGTGCACCCCGCTCGGCATGTGAAGGCTCGCGGCTGCAACCTCGATCCTCACCGGCGAGTCACCCGGACCGGTCGCCACCCAGCACCATCCGCGGTCGAGGCTCAGCCCCACCACCCCTCCCAGGCTGGTCACCTCTGTGTCGCAGTCAGGTGCGAGCCTCACGACGCCCGATATTCCGATTGCCTCACCGTCATCATTGAGCTCCAACCGTCGGAGCGGCTCGTCCACCGCTGCCCGGTCCTGTCCGACCGAGGGAGCGGATTCCGAACCGCCGAACAGAGAGCGACGGCGGTCGATCGGATGGGTACGCCGACCGACCGGGCCGTCGGTGAGCGCACCGGTACCGGACGATGCGAGACCGGGCGAGATCGAGGTTCCTGGAGATGTCGGGCGCGGCTCGGCCTCGGGGGACACCTGGGTCGTGACCCGGTCGAACAGATCTTCGGGAGGATGGATCCGCGGAGGGCCCTGCGGACGCGGCACCTGGCCGTCAATGGTCGCCACCAGATCCCCGCCCACCTCCTCGGCCGCGACGACCTCGGGGGACGGTGGACCATCGATTTGATGACCAGGTCCATCTCCCGGTGCCTCCCAGCCGCCGAGATCGAGACCTTCGGCCGGCGGTCGGCCGGAACTGCCGTCTCCCCCGGTACCGACGAATGGGCGGGCCCGCCCGAAGGGCACTGCCGGGACCACCGTCTCGAGGGCTTCTTCCGGGTCCAGCGACTCCTCTGGCCCGATTTCCTCGGGCGGCCCTCCCGCCAGGTCGAGGGCAGCGTGCCAGAGTTCACCGGGGTGCTGACGGTGGGGCGAAGGCTGGGGAGCTGGGCCGCTGGCAACCTGAGGTTCTCCGAGTCGGGCTCCATCGCCATCGACTGTGGGGGAATCACTCGACTCGTCGGGTGGCTGCTCGTCGATGAGGTCATCGTCGGCCGACGGGAGCTCATCGACCACGGCAACCTCTGACGCCACTTCAGCATCGAGCTGGTCATCGGGTGCGCCGTCGGTCAGGTCTGCTGACAGCTCATGGTGAACTTCTGGCGGCTCGACATCGGTCAGCGCGTCGTTACGAATCTCGGCCAGTTCGCCCAGCCACTCGTCTTTCTCGCGCCGTCGGAACAACCCCATAGGAGCGGCCAGTACGACCACCATCAGTGCCAGGGCACGCGGCTTCACCAGATCCTCATCGGCCGCAAGGCGCTCTCCGTGAGGTTCGGGCGCGCACCTCGTCGCTACCCTTGCCCCGTGCCGGAGCTTCCCGAGGTCGAGACCGTACGTCGGGGTCTGGAACCGGTAGTCAGGGGCCGGACGGTGCTGGCCGCCGGCGGTCATCCGTCCGAGCGGTTCGCCCGTGGCGTCGACGTGATCGGATCGACCATCGGTGCCGTCTCGCGGCGCGGCAAATACCTGATCGTCCACCTCGATGACGGTCGAGGATTGCTCATTCACCTGGGGATGACCGGCCAGATCCGACTCGATGATCGCCCGGACCCCGATCCCTACGACCGGGCGTGGTGGGACCTGGACAACGGTGCGCGACTCGCACTTCGTGATGTTCGCCGTTTCGGGCGGGTCGAGGTGGTGGGCAACGACCTGTCAGCCGTACCCAGGCTGGCAGCTCTGGGACCTGAGCCGTTCGATCCCGACTTCACCCCAGAGATCCTCTGGGCGAACCTTCGCCGAAGCTCGGTCCGAGTGAAGACCCAGTTGCTGAGCCAGAGGCCAGTGGCGGGTGTGGGAAACATCTATGCCGACGAAGCCCTGTGGATCTCACGGATCCATCCCGGCACTCGGATTATCAGCCGCGCCCGGGCCATCTCGCTCCACGCCGCGATCATCAGCACTCTGTCACAGGGAATTGCCAATGGCGGGACGACGCTGCGCGACTACCGGACCGTCGATGGCGGTACCGGTTCCAACCAACACCAACTCCAGTGTTACGGGCGGGCCGGACTGGACTGTCTGCGCTGCTCCACCCCATTGAGACGCACGATCGTGGATGGACGGGGAACCACCCACTGCCCCCAGTGCCAGCGTCGGTGATCCGAACGCGTCTGTCCTCTTCGCAGCCGATGGGTCAGATACCGTCGCCGGTCATGACCCAGCCTGAAGCCGAACGCCCCACCCCCCTCTCCGACTTGTTCTCGGTAGCGGGC
>CAUJFC010000137.1 GCA_963169755.1 Actinomycetota bacterium
CATTCGACACGGTCGAGGGAAGAGTGGCGGCCGCCCAGGCAATTGACCGGGCCAAGGTCAACGAGATCTCCAACCGAGGCTTCCCCAACCTGGCCACCGGGCCCTTTCCGCCCGGAACGATGGGTTACCTGGAGAACAACGACGCGCCGGCCTACGATCCCGCCGCCGCCAAGGCGGCCGTGGCCAAGCTCAAGGCCGCCGGTAAGAACACAACCGTGCGGCTGATGACCACCAACAACCCGTCGTCCATCCGCCAGTGGAGCGTGGTGAAGGAGATGCTGGAGGAAGCCGGTTTCACCGTGAAACTGGAGATCGAACTCCAGACCAAGCTGATCAGTCGCATGATCGCCAAGGATTACGACCTGGCTGGCATGCGCAACTACCCGGGCGACGACCCCGACATCAACTACATCTGGTGGTACGGCGGGGGAAACCCGGTGAACTTCTTCGGGTTCGACGACTCGGTGATCAACGAGAACCTCGACACCGGGCGTACCGCCACCAGTGACGCGGCCCGGACCAAGGCCTACGAGAACATAAACCGACGGATCGCATCGCAGGCCTACGGAGTCTGGCTGTACTACCAGCCGTGGGCGGTGGTGATGGCGCCCACTATCCACGGGGTGCTGGGACCCAAGCTTCCGAACGGAGACCAGCCCGACCCTCGGCTCTCCAATGGTCACTCGCTACTGGGTATCTGGATCGAGAACCAGGTCGAGCAGAACCAGAGTTGAATCAGGACGCTCCCATGAGCGGACTCGGCTGGTCCCTACATAGTGAGCTGCGATGGACCAGCCTGGTGGGCGAGAAATCGTGACCTCTGCCACCCGCTAGGGTCTCGCCCACGTCCACAACACAGTGCCGAGTCTGCGGCATCGTCCCGAAGGCCAGCATCCCTGGCCTGTGACGCCAACAACCAAGGGGAAATGCATGTCAATGCGAGCACCTGGCTCCCGCCGCCGTATCCGCTCCGGTGCGGTACTGCTGGCAGCCACCCTGCTGGCCACCAGTTGCGGCGGCGCCAAGTCGTCGGACTCCAAGGCCAACGATCCCAACGATGAGAGTGCTGGCCTGACCGTCGAGGCCGGAGAGAGCGGCTTGGCTGACGCCGGCGACCCCCAGCGGGGGGGAACCATCATCTACGGCGTGGAAGCCGAGTCCAACGCTGGCTTCTGCCTCTCCTCGGCCCAGCTGGCCATCTCGGGCATGCTCGTGGTGCGAGCCTTCTACGACACCCTCACGGTGCCCGCCGCCGACGGCAGCTATGCCCCCTACTTGGCGCAGTCGGTGGAACCCAACGCTGACTACACCGAGTGGACCATCAAGCTCCGTCCCGGCATCACCTTCCACGACGGCTCCAAGCTCGACGCCACCGTGGTCAAGAACAACCTCGACGCTTACCGGGGCAAGTACGTCACGCCAGACGGAACCCCACGACCCTCCCTTCTGTTCAGCTTCGTCCTCCAAGACATCGCCGACGTGAAGGTTGCCGACCCGATGACGGTCACCGTGGTTACGGCCCGTCCCTGGGTGAGCTTCCCGGCGTTCCTCTTCTCGTCGTCACGGCTGGGCATCATGGCCCAAGCCCAGCTCGACGCTCCCGAAGCCAACTGCGCCAACAAGCCCATCGGCACCGGGCCGTTCCAGTTCGTGAGCTGGACCAAGAACCAGAAGCTGGTTGGCAAGCGCAACGAGAAGTACTGGCAGGTGGCGCCCGATGGCAAGCCCTACCCCTATGCCGACGGCATCGAGTTCCGTCCGAGCCCCGACAGCACCGTGCGCTCCAACTCGCTCGAGAGTGGGGCGTTCAACGTCATCCACACCAGCGACGGTGAGAAGATCGCAGGCCAGTTCCGTGAGCTGCGCGACGACGGCAAGGTGAACATGTTGGTGTCAGAGGCCGATGCCGAGGTCTCGTTCATTCAGCTCAACAACACCGTTGCACCGTTCAATGATGTCCGTATGCGCCAGGCCCTGGCCATGGGTGCCGACCGGGCCGACGTGAACCGCCGAGTGAATGCAGGGCTGCCCACGGTGGCCGACGGACCCCTCGGCGAGGAGTCAATCGGCTACGTCGAAGATCCCGGGTTCCCTCAGTACGACCTCGAGGGAGCCAAGAAGCTCATCGCTGAGTATCTGGCAGACAACCCAGATGCCGAGGCCGGCTTCACCCTGATGGCCACCGCCGATCCCGCCATCAAGCGGGTGGCCGAGCTCGTACAGCAACGGGCGGCTGCAGTGGGTATCAAGGTGAAGATCGAGTCCGTCGATCAGGCCACCCTCATCGACCGGGCAATCGCCAAGAACTATCAGGCCATGGTGTTCCGCAACTATCCCGGTGGCGACCCCGACATCAACTACGTCTGGTGGTATGGCAAGGGGAATCCGGTGAACTTCGGAGGGTGGGACGACCCTGAGGTCAACCGCCTCCTCGACGAGGGCCGTGAAGAACCCGACCCCGCCAAGCGCAAGACCATCTATCAGGATCTGAACCGACGGATGGCCAGCCAGGTGTTCGGCATGTGGGCCTGGTTCACACCATGGGCGATCGTGACCGCCCCCAACGTCCACAACATCCTCGGTCCGCCGCTACCTGGCGCTGACCCCACCAAGCCCGGAGATGCCACCACCGACGACGCCAGCCGTCAGCCTCGCCAGGGGTTGGCAACCGCGCACTCGCTGCTGGGAATCTGGATCGAGCAGTAGAACCAACCGAGACCGGTTTGGAGGCGACCCCGCTGTCGCCTCCGAACCGCTCGGGCGGTTGCTGAGAGGAAACGATGCGACTTCTCGCCCAACGTGTGGCGCAACTCCTGGTGGTCTTCGTGGTGGTGTCGTTCTTCACCGCCGCGCTCATGAGCCTGGTCCCGGGAAAGCCTGAGAATCTGGTCATCCCCTTCGATCAGACCGGACAGCTCCGTCAGGAGTTCCGTGAGGCCAACCGCCTCGACGACCCCCTGCCGGTTCGCTGGTTCTTCTGGGCCAAAGGATTCGCCTCCGGGGACATGGGCAACTTCTACAGCGCCAGCGGTGCCGAGGCGGTGAGTGGGCGCTTCGGTGAGTCGTGGCCGGTATCGCTCTCGCTCATCCTCTACACCCAGGTGGTGGCCTTGGCAGTGTCGATACCGCTGGCCATCTGGGCGGCCTACCGCTCGGGCCGCTGGATCGACAAGGCAATCAACACCACTGCCTTCGCCTTCATCTCGCTTCCTTCTTTTGCCATCGCTCTGATCCTCACCTACTACCTGGGCGTGAAACTGGGCTGGTTCCCGACCCAGGGCTACACCCGATTGAGCGAGGATCCCGCCGAGCACTTCCGTTCGGTGGCGATTCCGGTGATGTCGTTGTCAGCGGGCCAGATCGCGGTGTACATGCGGCTCCTCAGGTCTGACCTGGTGGCGACCCTGCAAGAGGACTTCATCCTCATGGCCCGGGCCAAGGGCATCTCCAACAGCCGGGTGTTGTGGCGTCACGCGCTACGCCCCTCCAGTCTCACCCTGTTGACGGTGACCGGCTTGAGCATGGGCAATCTCATCGGTGGCACCTTGGTGGTCGAGTTCCTCTTCTCCATCCCGGGCCTGGGAATGCTGCTGGGAGAGTCGGTCCTGAGCCGCCAGTACGAGGCTCTCCAGTCGATGGTGGCGGTCATCGCCATCGTGTTCGTTCTCATCAACTTCGCCGTGGATGCCCTGTACACGGTCCTGGACCCTCGCATTCGGGAGCGATCGGCATGACCGACCAGACGGCAGCTACCGCCTCATCGCCAACCCACGCTCTCCCCGTGGAACAGGGTGACGACGACTCGCTGTCCACTCGCAAGAAGCGCCTACCAGTGGGCGCCTACCTGGCGATCGGATGGCTGGTGCTCATTGTGGGCTCAGCCCTGGTCGCCGGATTTCTTCCGCTGAACGACCCCATCGCTGAAGTGGCTTCGCTCCCCCGCCTGGCTCCCGGCCAGGAAGGGCTGCTGTTGGGTGCCGACAACAACTCGCGCGACATGCTCTCGCGCATGATCTTCGGTGGAAGGGCATCGCTCACCATTGCGGTCGGAGCGGTATCCATGGGATTCATCATCGGAGGCATGCTCGGGCTGCTCAGCGGCTACTTCCGCAACTGGGTGGGCAAGGTCCTGGCCAGCCTGTTCGACATTCTCCTGGCCATTCCGGCCTTGGTGCTTGCGCTGTCACTGGTGTCGGTGCTCAAGGGTGGCGGTGTCGAGGATCAAGATTCCTTCCGTCTGCCCACCATGGTGATCCTCATCCTGTCGCTCGGTATCGTCTCGATACCGCTGCTGGCACGAATCACCCGGGGAGCCACCATGGCGTGGTCACAGCGGGAGTTCGTCACCGCGGCGCGGGCTCAAGGGGCGTCTCACGCCCGGATCATCTTCAGAGAGATCCTCCCCAACGTCTTGCCGGCCATGGGTTACATCGCAATCCTCGGTATCGCCATCGCCATCGTGGCCGAAGGAGGACTGGCCATTCTGGGCGCCAGCGTCGACCCACCCAACCCGAGCTGGGGGGTGATGATCAACGACGGACGTAACTCGATGAAGTCTGCCCCCTTCATCATGT
>CAUJFC010000138.1 GCA_963169755.1 Actinomycetota bacterium
ATGACCTCCAAACGCTAACGGGGGTCGAGACACTGTCCACAGTCACCCGGAGCCGGTCCCGGTGCAGGATCCGGTGGGCTTCAGGCCGAGCGAAGGTGCTCGGGGATGGGGATCTCTGGTAGCTCGTCCTCGATCCGTGCCACCTTGGGTGGCCGACCCCGTCTTCGCTTGGACGCCAGGATCCGTCCGTTGAGGAACAGTTGACCGCCCCAGACCCCCCATGGTTCCCGGCGATCCAGGGCACCCTCGAGGCAGGTGACCATGACCGGACACTCGGCACAGATCCGCTTGGCGGCCGCGATGTCCTGGAGCTCTTCAGAGAAGAACAGCGCAGCGAGACCAGCGCCCCCGGTAGCGCACAGGGCCTCGTCCCACCAGGAGCGGTCCTCGATTTCGGTCAGTTGTTGGAGTTCGGCGACTGGTGCCATGAGATTTCCGTTTCTGTGGTGGTCGGTGTGGGTGCTGCGTCGTTGAGCTGAGAGCAGAGCGCCGGCGGGTTCTGGGCTGGCTCGAAATGCAGAGAGGCCGCCGGGGTGTCCCGGCGGCCTCTCAGGGGTTCTGAGTTCGATCTGGCGATATCGCCTAACTCGAACCTCCCAGAGGCCAACCGTGGTTGCCGGAGCGGTGCTTGCGCACCGAGGTGATGGAAATGGTCACTGCCGGAGTCCACTTGGAGGTGGGGGAAGCCACGGGCAGGACCACATGTGCCCACCAAGCGGTGAATGCATCGAACCCGGCAGCCATTGCCGAGAGCAGGCGGGCCGATACCCGAGAATCGGCCTTGCCAACCGCGAAGTGACGCGCTGCGAACACGCTGGCTCGGCGGGCGAGCTGGGTGTTTGGCGTTGTCACCATGGGAGGCTCCGGACGTCGGTACGAGGGTTCAGGCGGGCTCAGCCGAGTCGCCGATGAGGATCGCACCATGAACAGTCTGTGCTCGTCAAATGATTTTCGCGCTCAGGTCACCGAATTCAGGTGAGATCGGGTTCCACCGCCGAGCGGATCACGGCGTCCACCGCGGTGGCGTACTGCAACGCGGTTCCGCCTCCGATCTGGACGATCGACATGAGTAGAGACAGAACGATGGCCACCAGACCAGGGCCGATCAGTTCGGGATCGACATCAGCCCTGACCCGCCCCTGGGCCTGCTCGGACCGAAGACGGTCGGTTACTGCTCGGCGAAGGTCGGCCAGGGCGGGGAGCTCGAGAACCCGTTCGGTCACCTCTGGTTCCAACCCGGCAAGGAGCCGCTTGGCCAGCGGATGATCGTTGACGGCGTCAGCCACGAAGAACAGAAGGGTGTGGCGCCATTCGGGGTCGGTCACCGACTCCAGGTGATCGAGACCCTTGCGGATGAGCCCGGCGGCGTCCTCGTCCACCGCGGCCAGGAACAGTGATTCCTTGTTGGGGAAGTACGTGTAGGCAACGGTGCCGCCGACGTTGGCATCGCGGGCAATGTCGGCCACTGAGGTCGCGCGGTATCCGTCGCGACCGAAGCGGGCGACGGCGGCCTCGAGGATGGCCTGTCGCGTCCGGGCGCCCTTGGAGACCGGGGAGGTCGTGGCCGAACTCAGCTCATCGGTCACCGTCATGGTCTCAAGGTACCATTTCTGAGTACTTGAGGAAATCACTCATTTTGTCTAGAGTGGGTGAAGGTCAGCCACCATGTCCGGTGATTGCCTGCCGCAGTGCCCGTCCGTCTTCCAACCAAGTCGGGAAGTCTCACCATGGCCCCAACCCAGGCACCGAGTCGACCGATTCCAGGTGTCAGCCAGTCCAGTGATCCAACCAGGGTCGTTCCCACTCGGCGCATCTCATTCGAGGAATCCCTGAAGGAACTTCCCAAGTACTTCGCGGTCGACGGTGACGTGGTTTCGAGCCACCTGGCCGCCAGTCTCTCGGGGTTGTTCCCCGACGGAGAGGACTTCTTCGTCCGATCGGTGCGTCACTACCGGGACCAGATCACCGATCCCGACCTGAAGCGTCAGGTCGCCGGATTCATCGGTCAGGAGTCGGTGCACGGGCGTGAGCACCGGCAGTTCAACGCCCGGCTGGCCGAGCTGGGATATCCGACCAGGAAGATTGAGCGTTTCACCCGGGCCGGTCTGGCCATGCGCACCCGCTTCGCACCGCCCATCGCCAACCTGGCCACCACCGCAGCGCTGGAGCACTTCACCGCCACCCTGGCCGAGCTGCTGTTGTCCGACGAAGAGGCGCGGGCCATGTTCGGATTTCAAGCAGCCCAGGACCTGTTCGTGTGGCATGCCCTCGAGGAGTGCGAGCACAAGGCGGTGGCATTCGACGTCTACCGGGCGGTCGGTGGAGGAGAGCGGCTGCGTATCTGGACCATGAAGTTCGTCCGCTTCGGCTTGGTGGCCGGCTTGGTCGTTCAGGTGGCGCTGGCCATGCTGTTCGACCGCGCGACCTACCGCCGGGGCGGGGTTCTGCGCAGTATCCGAGGGTTCAGTCGTTCTCCCCTACTCACCCGAGAGATGTGGAACAGACTGTGCGAGTACGACCGGCCAGGGTTCCATCCCGATGATCGCAACACCGACGAGCTTCTCGAGCACTGGCGGAGCGAACTGTTCGGCGAGGCGGGGCGTCTCAATTCCAATCTGAAAGCCGCGGTCTGACCGGCGGCATACCGGCTGTCGAGTGGTGGTCTCGCATCTGGGCCAGCTCACCGGACGACTGGGGCCGACAGTGATTCACCGACTTCTGTGACGAAGGGATCGATCATCGTGGAGCAATTCACCGGAAAGGTGGCGGCCATCACTGGCGCTGGCTCGGGCATCGGCCGAGCACTGGCCGTGGAACTGGCACGCCGGGGGGCCCATCTGGCCATCTCAGACGTGGACGAGGCCAGCCTGGCCGAGACGGCCACCGCCTGTGAGGGCTTCGGTATCAAGGTGAGTACCCGGCAGCTGGACGTGGCCGATCGGGACGACTTCTTCGCTTGGGCCGACGAGGTGGTGCGCGATCACGGCACCGTCAACCTGATCTTCAACAATGCCGGCGTCGCTCTGGGAGCGCCGATCGAGTCGATGGCCATCGAAGACTTCGAATGGCTGATGAACATCAACTTCTGGGGCGTGGTACACGGCACCCAGGCTTTCCTGCCCCACCTGAAGGCATCACGGGACGGCCACGTGGTGAACATCTCCAGCGTCTTCGGGCTGATCAGCATTCCGACCCAGTCGGCCTACAACGCCGCCAAGTTCGCGGTGCGGGGCTTCACCGACGCGCTGCGCATGGAACTGGAGATCGAGCGGTGCGGGGTCTCTAGTACCACCGTGCACCCCGGGGGAGTTCGCACCAACATCGCCCGAAGCGCCCGGGTGGACGCCGAACTGGCCGCCAAGGCTGGTCCCAGAGGTCTGGGTGACGAGTTCGACCGGATCGCCCGCACCACTCCCGAGAAGGCGGCACAGCAGATCCTGGCCGCCGTTCAGCGGGACCGACGCCGGGCGCTGATCGGTCCCGATGCCAAGGCGATCGACTTCATCTCCCGCCTGCCGGCTGCCTTCTACCAGCGGATTCTGGTGGTGGGTGCTCGCTTCCGGCTCTAGTTCCGCCAGTGGTGGTCAGCGTCGTCTGACCTCAAGATGAGGCGTCGGGCGATGGAAGGAACAGGGCTCGGCGGTAGAAGCGAAGTTCCTCGATGCTCTCGCGGATGTCATCGAGGGCGCGGTGGCTGGCTCCCTTGCTGGGGAGTTCGTTCAAGGCGTCGGGATACCACCGGCGAGCCAGCTCCTTGATGGTGGACACGTCGACAGACCGGTAGTGCAGGTGATCTTCGATCTCGGGCAGGTGCCGGGCCAGGAACCGACGGTCGGTGCCGATCGAGTTTCCGCACAGGGGAACCGTACGTCGATCCGGTACGTGCTCGCGGATGAACTCGAGAGTGCGGGCTCCGGCCTCCTCCAGGGTCACGGTGGACTCGGCGATCGCGGTGAGCAGTCCTGATCGGGTATGCATGGACACCACCACCGGTTCCATGTGGGCGAGGGCCTCAGGCGGTTGGTGGACAACCAGTTCGGGTCCTTCGGCCACCACCTCTAGGTCGTCATTGGTGATCAGAGTGGCGATCTCCACGATGACGTCCCGGTCGGGATCCAGGCCGGTCATCTCCAGATCCATCCACACGAGCATCGGGCGAGGTTAGACCCGTCCGACCCGTAGAAGGTGCGCCAACCGGCGCTCCGACCAGATGAGCCCGACACGGTTCAGCCGAGATGAGGTCGAGGTCCATCCAAGCAGGCGGCGGCGAACGGTGCACTCATCGGCTCGGGTCCCTAGCATCAGCGGATGCTCAGGGTCCGGGTACTCCGCCTCGACGCGGATCTGGCGTTGCCGTCCTATGCCCGGGCGGGTGATGCCGGAGCCGACCTGGTGGCACGTGAGTCGGCGATGCTGCTGCCGGGTGGGGGTCGTGCCCTGATCCCCACCGGCATCGCGCTGGCGCTGCCGCCGGGAACTGCCGGTTTCGTCCAGCCTCGCAGCGGCTTGGCGCTGCGTCACGGGGTCACCTGCCTCAACACTCCGGGCCTGATCGACAGCGGATATCGGGACGAGTTGCGAGTCTTGCTGGTCAACCTCGATCCCGAAACCCCGTTCGAGGTGAAGCGGGGCGATCGGATCGCCCAACTGGTCATCCAGCGAGTCGAGCACGCCGACTTCGAGGTGGTCGACTCCCTGGATGAGAGCGAGCGGGGCCTGGGCGGCTTCGGTTCCACCGGTCGCTGACGGCCACCCACCAACCAGCACCCCCACCCACCAGAGGTGGGAGGCATCGGTGATGGGTGGAGTGGGGCGACGGGGTCAGTCGGGCGCGACAGGTCAGGTCAGGTCGGTGTCGTACTCGTCTCGGAGGCGGGCCAACGCCCGGGCCAAGAGGCGAGAGATCTGCATCTGGGAGACGCCGAGCCGATCGGCGATCTCCTGCTGGGTCATCTCGTCGTAGAACCGCATGTGCAGGATGAGTTGATCCCGCGGTGGAAGCCCTGCCATGAGTCGCTGAACCTCGATCCGGCCGTCGGATCGGTCCAGCTCGACGTCGTCCTGCCCCAGCTCGAACTCGGGCTCGTCGGTCTCGGGGTCGCTCGCCACGCCGGTCGGCCGGTACCGGTAGGCGCGTGAGGCGTCGAGGGCCTCGAGGACCTCGTCTTCGCTGGCGCCCACTCCGGCGGCCAGTTCGGCAACGGTCGGTGATCGCCCCAGCCGGTGGGTGAGTTCGCCCGACACCGTGGTGATGCGCAGGTTCAGTTCCTGGAGTCGCCGGGGAATCCGTACCGCCCAGCCCCGGTCACGGAAGTGTCGCTTGAGCTCTCCGAGAATGGTGGGCGTGGCGAAGGTGGTGAACTCGATACCTCGCTCGGGATCGAAGCGCTCCACCGCGTTCACCAGACCGACTGATGCCACCTGGGTCAGATCGTCATCGGGGATTCCCCGGTTCGCGAAACGTCGGGCCAAGTGGATGGCCAGGCCTATGTGGTCCTCGACCAGTCCGTTGCGGATGGTCACCCGCAGGTCGTGGTCGTGGGCGCGTCGAAGGGCTGTGAACCGGCTGTGGAAGTCGCCGCCGCGAGCGGGTTGGGTGGTCACGGCGCGACGGACCGGTGTTTGGTGGCTCGAATCCGAGGGGCAGCCGGATCGACGGCTAGATCCGAGAGAACCGCCCGAAGTATCTGCCAGCTCAGCGGACCTGGTGTCAGGTCGCTCTCTCTGCCAATCAGGACGGCATCGATGTCGATCCGGTCCGCGGTCAAGGTGAACCTCATCCGTACGACCCGACCCGCGCCATCACACAGCAGGTTGCACATCTCGCCCACTCCGATGCGCAGGTCCTCGACGTCGTCGTAGCCATAGCCCAAGCGGGCGGCCAGCCCGGTCGCCGCCAGCCGCACAACACGGGCATAGGTCGGGCGAGCCGGCATCGTGAGGACGACATCGTCGATCCGGGCGAGAGCGGGGTCGGGAGGAGTCACGTCACCTCAAATGCTACGACGGATCACGTAGGTGTCGCGCCAGAACGATCAGCGATCGCCGCGCCGACCACTGGTCAACCGGATTCACCCGGATGGGCGGATACCCGCCGGACCCACTCCGACGTCGATGCTGATCTGTTGACGCAAGCGACGAGGATCGGCGCCGGTGGTCTCCACCAGCTGCGACCCCGTCAGGCTCGTCTGAGCGGCTGCCTGAAGATCAGTCAGCGAGAGCCGCCCGTTGGTGGTTCCCCTGATGTCGGCGGCCAGGAGTCTGATGCCATTGGTACTCGACTCGCCGAGAAGTTGCTCCTCGGCATCCTGGGACACGTCCGCCCGGTAGAGGATCTGGGCACCGTCCATTCCGGTGATCTCATAGGTGGTGGTCTGTCGGAGGTAGGTGCCGGCCAGCGAAGACCGGTTGATGGTTCTCCACCGCGCGCCGCGTCCGACGGCAACGTCGGGCAGTAACGGCACAGCTCGGATGATGGTGTCCTCCAGGCGGGCAGCCGGTTCTGGTGAGCTGGCCGCAGCCCAATTGGGGGAAGGGCTGATCGTGACATCGGACAGGGCTCCCTGCTGGCTCATGGTGGCCCGGCCCGAGGTACCCACGACGATGTCGAGCTGGGTCTCCAGTTTCTGCACGGTGTCATCGCCCAGGGTGGTTCCGGTGGCGTCCACCCCGGTATCGGTCACCTCGAACTCGACCTGATATCGACCGTCTAGTACCTCGACCACCCGGAAAGTGATCCGCTGCCAGGTCAGCGGAGGATCCACCACCAAGACCCCACTGGCGTCCTCAGCTGATGAGGTGGTCGGCCCACTGTCGTCGGAGAACTCGCGGACCTGGGTGAGGTGGAGGTCGAAGGTCATTTCGGCTTCGAACTGGGACCCCAACCGCAGTTGGTAGCGCAGGACGCGTCGGGGCTCGGAGCCAGGGTCCAGTAGCACCAGGGTCGATCCGGTGTCCTGGCCAGATGGGGCTCGAACCGCGGGATCTGCTCGGCTGAACAGCCCGCACCCGCTCGCTGCGAGGAGCACCGCGACGAGAGAGAGGCTCAGGGCAATTGGAATCCTCCGGAGCGCTGACCGGCGCGTCTGGAGCTTCACCGGCTGGCGCGGCTGCGGTACACCAGCAGGACCAGCACCGAGCCGACAACGGACCCGAACAGTCCCGAGGTCTGAATCGCCCCCGAGCCCAGGTCCTTGTCGAACAGCAGGTATCCGAGCAGGCCACCCACGAATGAGCTGGCCATACCCAGCAGCGTGGTCGGCAGACAACCCCGGGGAGAAGGGCCTGACACCAGGGCGCGTGCGATCAACCCGGCGATGAAGCCGACCACCATGAAGCTGATCAGGAACCACACGGCTACACCTTGGCATCTGGTGCGGTCCGGCGCACCTCGGTCCGGTGATCGGGCTGACGGTCCGGTCGCTGGTCGAGGGGTCTGGTGGGTTACCGCTCTGGTCAGGGAAGCGGAACTGACCCGATCCGACGGAGCTCGTCGATCATCTCGCCGAGTGGGTCAGTGAAATGGCGCATGGGTGGGAGGCCGCACAAGCGCAGGGCGGCGTGGTCCAGCACCGAATTGGCAGGACGAGGTGCGGGACGGGGTGGGTCCATCTCGGCGGTGGTGATGGGCCGCACCCGTGACGACGGGTATCCGGCGGTGGTCAGAATCTGCTGGACGAACTCGTACCAGCTCACGGCTCCGCCATTGGTCACGTGGAAGATTCCGCTGTGACGATCGTCGATCAGATCGGCCAGGGTGGTTGCCAGATCACGCGCCAGGGTGGGGCAGCCCCGCTGGTCGGTGACGAACGACAGGGTCCGATCGGGGTCGGCGGCCAAGTTCAGAACGGTCTTGACCACGTTGGATCCACGGGCCCCGCATACCCATGAGGTACGTACCACCAGAGCATCGGGGCCGGCTTCCAGCTCTCCGGCGGCCTTCGAGCGACCGTAGACCGAGCGGGGGTTCACAGGATCCCATTCGTGATACGGGGCATCCTTGGTCCCGTCGAACACGTAGTCAGTGGACACGTGGGTCAGGTGAGCACCGACCTCCCGGCAGGCCTGAGCAAGGTGTCGCACCGCCATGGCGTTGGCGGCGAAGGCTCCGTCTGGCTCGGACTCGGCCAGATCGACGGCATTCCAGGCTGCCAGGTTGAGTACCGCGTCCGGCCGGGTTGTACCGATCAGGTCGCGTACTGCCTTCCGGTCGGTCACGTCGAGCCGTGACCGGTCACAGGCGGTGACCTGCCAGCCGGAGGCGGTGAAGATGTCCACCGCCTCCAGGCCAACCTGGCCCCCCGCCCCGGTGATCACGATGCTGCGGGTGCTCATTGGTGGGCGGAGGTCAGCGTTGCCACGCGGTGCCCTCGGCGACAGGAGCCCGATCACGCAGTGGCTCCCACCAGTCCTGATTCTGTGCGTACCAGTCGATGGTCTCAGCGATGCCCTGGTCCCAGCCGATTGTCGGCTCCCATCCGAGTTCGGCGTTGATCTTGGTCCAGTCGAGGACGTAGCGCCGGTCGTGTCCGGGACGATCGGGCACGATGGTCTTGAGCGACGACGGCTTGCCGAGGTGATCAAGGATCAGGTCGGCGATCTCCTCGACGCTCTTCTCCACTCCCGTACCCACGTGGTAGGTCTCGCCCACCCGGCCGCGCTCGAGAATCAGGTCGATGGCCCGACAGTGGTCGATGGCGTGTATCCACTCGCGCCGGTTCTGGGTGGACGCGTACATGGGAAGGGGCTGATCCTGGAGGGCCAGGGTGGTGAAGTAGGGAATGACCTTCTCGGGGAACTGGTAGGCGCCGTAGTTGTTGGCGCAGTTGGTGATGGTGATCGGAAGGTCCCAGGTTTCGTGGTAGGCGCGTACCACGTGGTCGCCGCCGGCCTTCGAGGCGTTGTAGGGGGTGCGAGGTCGATAGGGCGACGTCTCGGTGAACATCTCGTCGGTGTCCAGGTCGAGATCGCCGTACACCTCACAGGTGGAAACGTGGTGGAACCGCGCCACCCCGACCCGACGCGCCGCTTCACACAGACCCTGGGTGCCCAACACGTTGGTCCGGAAGAACCGGGCCGGGTCGACCACCGCCAAGCTGTTGTGAGACTCGGCGGCGAAGTTGACGATCCGGTCCACGTCGTGGGTCTGCAACAGGTTGGCCACCGCGTCGGTGTCGCCGATGTCGAGATGGGCGAATGTCACGCCCTCGATGCCGTCGACGTTCTCTCGGACGCCTGCGTAGGTGAGCGCGTCCAGGGCGACGATCGAGTCGTTGGGATGGTGCTCTGCCCAGTAGCGGACGAAGTTGGAGCCGATGAAGCCGGCCGCGCCGGTTACGAGGATGCTCATGGGCGGTCGACGCTATCCGAGGCGAACAATGCCTGCCGCGCGTTCAGCCGGTCCGAAGTGCCGAGTGGGGTTGGACGGCCGCCGCCAGGTCGGCTCGCAGCGGGTTGGCCTGGTCACGGGCAGAGACGACGGGATTTTCCACACCCCAGTCCGCGCCGATGGTGGGGTCGTTCCAGGCCACGCCCAACTCGTCGGCCGGGTTGTAGTAGCCGTCGACCAGATAGGTGATCGTCATGTCGGTCAAGGCCGCGAAACCGTGGGCCACCCCGGGCGGGATGTAGATACCGCGGTGGTCGTGGTCAACTCCGGGCGTGCCGGGGTCAGATCCGAGATCGATGGTGAGGGTGGCACCGTCGGTTGGAGACCCGGTACGCAGGTCGTGTAGCACCACTCGGGCCCGACCGAAAGGGACGTACCAGTAGTCGGCTTGGTGCAGGTGGTAGTGGAGACCCACCAACGCGCCCTGGCGACGGTCGCCGCGATTGCCCTGGATCATTTCCCGGCCGGCTGGGAACCAGTTCCTGCGGTACGTCTCGATGAAGATCCCCCGCTCGTCGCCGTGAATGGCAGGGGAAACGACGGCGACGCCGTCAATCACATCGGAAGGGACGATGGTGGCCATTGGTGCGTGATCTCCTCAGGAGTCGATGTCGATCTGGCAGTGGTCGCCCACCAGCAGCCGGGTGGCTCGGGGGCGCTGGTGAGAACGTTGAACAACCGCGTGTCGTCCGATCAGCGAATCGATCACCCGGGGAACGTTCTCGACCCGACTGTTGGCCAGAACGATCGAGTGCTCTAGTTCTGACGCGATCACCTCGCAGTCAGCGTCAACCGAGGAGAAGGGACCGATGTAGCTGTCGACGATCCGGGTGTTGGCACCGATGGCCACCGGGCCCCGGATGGTGGAGCGAATGATCTCGGCGCCCTCGGCCACCACGACTCGGCCCTCAACTTTCGAGTGCTCGTCGACCTTGCCGTGAACTGCGGGCTCCAGCACCTCGAGGATCAGTCGGTTCGCTTCCAGTAGTGGGGTGAGCTTGCCGGTGTCCAGCCACCAGCCGCGGAGGATCTCGTGGCGTACCCGATGACCGTTGTCAAGGAGCCACTGGATGGCATCGGTGATCTCGAGCTCGCCTCGGTCCGAGGGGTTGATGGCGCGGACGGCTTCATGGATGGAGGGGTCGAACAGGTACACCCCGACCAGAGCGAGGTCTGACGGGGGGATCTCAGGCTTCTCCAGTAGTGCCACGACCTCGCCGTCAGGGCCTAGTTCGGCCACACCGAAACGCTGAGGGTCAGGCACCGGGGCCAACAGGATCTGGGCCGAGGCTGGCACTCCAGAGGTGTCCTTGCGGTGCTGGGTGAACTCCTCGACGAAGGAGGTGATGCCATCACGGAGAAGGTTGTCGCCCAGGTACATCACGAAATCGTCGTCGCCCAGGAAGTCGCGGGCGATCAGTACGGCGTGCGCCAGACCGAGGGGGGCCTCCTGGGGTAGGTATGTGACCCGGAGTCCCCATCGTGAGCCATCGCCGACCGCGGCTCGGATCTCGTCAGCGGTATCGCCGACGATCATGCCCACCTGCTCGATCCCGGCGTCGGCCATGTGCTGGAGGCCATAGAAAAGGATCGGAGTGTTCGCCACCGGGACCAGTTGCTTGGCGCCGGTGTGGGTTATGGGCCGAAGGCGCGTACCAGAGCCTCCGGCCAGGATCAGGCCCTTCATGATGTGTCACTCCGGTTGGATCGGGTTCGAGAGAGCGGACTGACCCGGCCGGGATGACCTGGTCGGGCCGGGGTGAGCCCAGGCAGGGCCAGCATTGCACCAACGAACGGTGCCGGTGGCCGTTCGAGCCCTACGGCGCGGCTCCGGCGCCGCTGGTCGGGCCATTGGTGCGCTCCGCCCGCTTCTCTGAGAGATCACGCACGATGCTGGCGGCTCGCGGCGAACCCGGGCGGCGGGCGGACGAAACTGAGACCTTGCCGTGGTCGAGAAGGCAATCGACCCCGCCGGTGCGCAGCATCGACTCGAGCTGATGGCGGACCATGGCGTCGTCTCGGGCGTCGACTGACTTGCGGAGGGCCGCCAGAGTGTCGAGAAGCTCGTCCCATTGCCATGGGGTCTTGGGGTTGAGCGACGAGATGGAGGGGTGGGAGGAGGGCTCGATCTGCTCGGCGTCGTCGTGCAGGCGTTCGTGCAGACGCTCGCCGGGCCGGGTGCCCACGATCGAGATCTTGATGTCGTCGTCGGGTCGGAGGCCGGCGAGGCGGACCAGTTGGCGAGCCAGGGCGAGAATCGAAACCGGCTCTCCCATGTCGAGCAGGTAGATGTGGCCGGGCTCGGCCATGGCGCCGGACTGGAGAACGAGGCTCACTGCCTCGGGGATGGTCATGAAGTAGCGGGTCATCTCAGGACTGGTGACCGTGACCGGCCCCCCTTCCACGATCTGGCGAAGAAAGGTCGGGACGACGCTGCCCCGGCTGCCGAGGACGTTGCCGAACCGAACCGCCACATAGGGAAGTTGATGACGTCGACCGACCTCGAACACGATCTGTTCGGCGGCTCGTTTGGTGGCCCCCATCACTGAACAGGGATCGGCCGCCTTGTCGGTGGAGATGTGGACGAAGTGGCGGGTGCCGAACTCGGCCGCGGTGCTGATCAGATTCCAGGTGCCGAACACGTTGGTGCGCACCGCCTCGACGGGATAACGCTCGAGGATCGGTACGTGCTTCTGGGCCGCGGCGTGGAACACCACGTCGGGCCGGTACTGCTCGAACAGGTCCTGGATGAGCACCTGATCGCAGATGTCGGCCAGAACGGTCTCCACCCCGTCGCGGCTCTCGGACAGGGAACCGGTGGCAACATCGTGCAAAAGGCTCTCATCGCGGTCGAGCAGCAACAGGTGACGAGGTTGGTACTGGACAACCTGGCGGGCGATCTCGCTTCCGATGGATCCGCCGGCCCCGGTGATGAGCACAGTCGCTCCGTGGAGAAGGCCTTCGATGTCGTCGGAGTCGACCGGGGCATGGTCTCGCCCCAACAGGTCGGTCACATCCAGGTCGCGAAGATTGCGCACCAGGGGACCGTCCACCTTCCCGGCGGACAGGGACAGGACCTTCACCTGTGCCTGAGTGCGAAGGGCCTGCTCGACCACCGGCTTGATGCGGTGGCTGGTGTCCGCGTCCTCAGCCACCAGCACGCGTTCGATGCGGTGTCGGACACAGACCTCTTCGAGCTGGTCTGGTGTTCCCAGGACGGTCATACCCCTGACAGTGCGGCCGGCCATCTCGGGGTCGTCGTCGACGAATCCCACCAAGTTCATCGAGCGCCCCGCCTCGGTGTGGGTCAACTCATAGGCCAGAGCCGCTCCGGTGGCACCAGCCCCGACGATCACCGTTCGCAGGCCGCTTCCCCCGCGGGCCTGCTGGCGCTCCAGCGCGAACAGCCGGGACTGGAAGCGGACGCCGCCGCAGCCCAGGAGACTCAGAAAGGCGGCCAGCGGCGGAGCGATCAGGAACGGAAACGGGGTGTCGGTGAACGCGGCCAGCACCGCGATGGTGCCAGTGGCCAGGACCGATCCTCCCAGGACACCCGCAACCACTCGAGCTGCTTCGTCCACCGAGGCATATCGCCATACCGGGCCGTACAGCCCGGCGATCCGATGTCCCACCAGCTGGGCAAACACCGCCAGGGGCATGATCCAGGCCAAGGCCAGGGTGACGTCTTTGCTGACCGAGGTCTCGAAAGCGGCCACAGTGGCCAGCGCCCAAGCAGCGGCGACCATGCCGAGGTCCAGGAATCTCAGGGAGAGGTTGTCGGTGCTGCGGGCGACCCGGTAGACCGCGCTCGGCAGGGCAGGTTGGGGCGAGGTTGCATCGGCCACCGGTGGTAGCTGCTCTGACGACATCGGGTTCCCTTGTGCGCCACAGCGCGGTGAGACGGTCTCAATTGCTGGTCCCGGGCCCGCTGAGACCAGCGATCCACCGTACCCCACCAGATCTGACACCGCCACGGGTTGTGGCGCGCCGGTCGCGGCCGATGACTAGCGTCCGAACTGCTGTCAACCCCTCCGGAGGTCAAAGTGCCTGCTCGCAACCGCACCGCACCCCCCAGCCCGTACGACTATCTGGCTGAGGTTCCCTCGTTCAGCATCTCGAGTGCTGACCTGACCGACGGCACGGCGATCGACCTCCGCTTCGTGGCCGACGCCAACTTCGGCCTGAACGGCCAGAACATCTCGCCACATCTGAGTTGGTCGGGGGCTCCCGAGGAGACCCGCAGCTATGCCGTCACCTGCTTCGATCCTGACGCGCCGACCGGCAGCGGATTCTGGCACTGGGTGCTGTTCGACATCCCGGCGAGCGTGCACGAGTTGGCCACCGGAGCGGCTTCTGGTGATGCCTCAGGGGTACCGACAGGATCCGTCCACGCCCGCAATGACACGGGAAACCGCCTCTACACGGGTCCGTTCCCACCGAAGGGGCACGGGCCCCATCGATACCACTTCGCCGTACATGCCCTGGACGTGGAGAACATCGGCCTGGACGGCGAGGCATCGCCGGCGGTGGTCGGCTTCTACATGTCCAACCACATCCTGGCCCGCGCTGTTCTCACCGTTACCCACGAGGTTCAGTGAATCTCGCGGCCGGTCGAAGATAGGGGCGGTACCGTGGGCGTGGTACTGGTACTGCCGACCACCTCCGCTGGCCAGCAAGGGCCGGTGGCGGCTCTGCTGTCCACGGCTGGCTGGTTGGCAGCATGTGAACGGGTGATCGGACCCTCCTGGTTGGTGAGCCCCGAGGGGATGCTCGACGCCGCGGGAGCCAGGCGGTTGGCATCGGGAGCCCATCTCAGCTCGGCGGAGGGGTCCTCGCTGGCGACTCGATTGCCGACCATGGTCAAGACCGCGGTCAAAGACGTCCGACAGTTCGCCCGCGGCTCGACGTTCCGGGTGGACCCAGACGGACCATGGGGTACAGAGCAGGTCGAGTTCGTCTGGCAGAGACACGAGCTTTTTCACACTGCTGGACTCGACCTGGCTGACGATCTGGGTCTGCCCTCGGTTCTGTTCGCACCGGCGGTGGCTGTGTGGGAAGCCGCCCGCTGGGGAGTTTCCCGACCCGGCTGGGGAGGCCTGGTCGAGCGGATCGGAGAGGGGAGAGCCCTGCGGCGGGCCACGGTGTTGGCCTGCGGATCCGAGGAGGTTGCCGCTGAGGCGATCCGAATCGGAGCCGACCCTGATCGGGTCCTGGTGACTCCCACCGGCGTTGAGATCGAGCCGCTCGCATCGCGCCATGAGGGCCGAGCCATACGAGAGAGACTGGGGCTCGAGGGTCGGTTCGTACTCGGTTGGGTCGGCAGCTTCCGGCCATTTCACACTCTGCATCGGCTGGTCGAGGCGGCAGCAGCAGCGGGTGGTGTGACCCTGCTGATGGTGGGTGACGGTCCGGAGCGTCCGGCGATCGAGGCCAGGGCGCGTGAATTGGGGGTCGACTCGGTGTTCACCGGAACCGTTCCCCATTTCGATCTGGGCCGGTACCTGGCGGCCATGGATGCGGCGGCGGTCGTGGCCCCAGATCGCGGTGAGTTCCACTACTCGCCGCTGAAGTTGGCCGAGTACCTGGCTGCTGGTCTTCCTGTGGTGGCCCCGGACGTGCAGACGGTGGCATCGAGACTGTGCAACGACGAGCATGCGTTACTGGTTCCTCCGGCCGACCCGGGGGCCCTGCGTGATGCTCTCATCCGACTACGCGACGATGCCGGGCTGCGGGATCGGCTGGGAGCCAGAGGTAGGGCCGAGGTGGAGGCCACTTGGAGCTGGGATTTTCAGGTCGAGCGGGTGCTCAAGAAGCTGGTCGAGGTGGTTGGGGCGAGCTGACAGTTCGGGGCGATAGGGTCCGCCCGTTCATCCCCCCGGCCAAGGAGCCAATCTCCGTCGATGTTCCCCTTCTGGAACGATGTGATCGCCCCCGTCTTGGAGGCCGCGGCAGTCCGTCGGCTGGTGGAGATCGGTGCCCTGCGGGGTGAGAACACCCGTCAGATCATCGAGACTCTCGGACCCGAGACCGAGCTGCACGTGATCGACCCGGCACCGGGATTCGATCCGTCCGAACACGAACGGGAGTTCGCCGGCCAGTACGTGTTCCACCGGGCGCTGAGCGTGGACGTACTCGGTGAGCTGCCCGCCATGGACGCCGCCCTCATCGACGGCGATCACAATTGGTACACGGTCTACAACGAGTGCCGCCTCCTAGCCGAGCGAGCGCGGGAGGAGGGCAAGCCGCTCCCGGTGATGATCCTCCACGATGTGGCATGGCCCTACGGTCGCCGCGATCTCTACTACGCCCCGGAGACGGTGCCCGAGGAACATCGCCAACCGTTCGCTCAGCGTGGGATCCACCTGGATCGCAGCGATCTGGCCAAGGGGGCATCGGGCCTCAACCCCAACCACTTCAACGCCACCCACGAAGGCGGTCCCCGCAACGGTGTCATGACCGCTCTCGAGGACTGGATGGCCGACCACGGCGAAGCTCTCCGATTGGTGACCATCCCCGCCTACTTCGGTCTGGCGATCGTGGTGTCACTGGATCGCCTCGGATCGCAGCCGGCTCTGGCCGAGGCGCTCGACCGGATCGAAGGGGCGGAGGGTCAGGCCCGCCTATTGGAGATGGTCGAACGACTCCGGCTCCAAGCGATGGTGTTCCAGCACAACGCCTACTACCCGGCGTTGGCACGAGAGCTCCGCTTGGTCGGTCGGTACCTG
>CAUJFC010000139.1 GCA_963169755.1 Actinomycetota bacterium
CGGCGTCGAGGGACTCGAACGACACCGCCTGCCCGAAGGGGCGACCCCCCATGGCTCCGATGAAGATGTCGTGCTGGCGCCACAGCACCCCCTTGGGCATGCCGGTGGTTCCGCCGGTGTAGAGGATGTAGAGGTCGTCGGGTGACAGGGTCACCGGCACCGGGTCATCGGACCCTTCCGCCAACAGGTCGTCGTAGCGCACCGCCCCCTCGAGCAGGGCGTTGCCGCTGTCATCGGCCACCTGTACCACCAGTTGCACCGACGGCAGGTCGCCCAACACCTCGGCCAGCACCGGGGCGAAGGTGTCGTGTACCACCACCACCTTGGCGGCGGCGTTGTCGAGCAGGTAGCGCAACTCGTCGGCCACGTAGCGGTAGTTCACGTTGAACGGTGCCAGGCGGGCCTTGAACGCCCCGATCATCGCCTCGATGTAGGCCGGCCCGTTGTGGAGATAGATGGCCAACTGGTCCTGACCCGACTCGTGGCCCTTCAGCTGGTCACGCTCGACGTGGCACCCGAACCCCCGGTTGTGCAGGGCGTTGGCGAACCGCCGAGTACGGGCGGTCAGCTCGGCGTAGGTCACCGTTGTGTCGCCCGTGATCAGCGCAGGGCGGTCCGGGTTGGCGGCCGCTACCGCCTCGTTCACGACGGCGAGGTTGAACTGCTCCACGGTGCCCCCTGGGATCGGCTCTGACTGGCCGTCAGATCCTAGGAGACCCGGGATGGCCCGACTTCGGGACGCGGAAACTGCCTATGAGGAGGTGAGCCGACAGGCGCACCAACCAGACAAGCACGGCACGGTCGAACTGGAGCGAAGCCGAGGCCTATCGGACCTGGCAGCGACGAATGGTGCTCCTACCCGCTCGGGTCCCTTGGGTAAGGCCGAGGCTCTCTGGTTGGGGCCACTTCCGGGCGGGGTACTCGAACCGCCCGGCGGCCGCGCCGTCAGGAGAACTGGGCTCGGGCCCAGGCGAGGTCGGGTTTGCCGGTGGGGCGGCGGATCAGTTCGGGCACGGTGGCCACCTGCCGGGGGGTCTTGAAATCGGCCAGGTGCACCCGCACGTGGCGGCGCAGGTCGTCGAGGTCGACCGCCATGCCCTCCCGGGGTTGGATGACCGCTGCCACCTGCTCACCGAAGCGGGGGTGAGGGATACCCACGACCACGGCATCGAACACCGCCGGGTGGGCCTTGAGAACCTTCTCGACCTCTTCGGGGAAAACCTTCTCGCCCCCCGAGTTGATCGACTGCGAACCCCGGCCCAACAAGGTGATCGATCCGTCGGCCTCGACTCGGGCCAGGTCACCCGGGATGGCCCAGCGCTGACCGTGTAGCTCCACGAAGGTCTCATCGGTGGCCTCAGGATCTCCCAGGTAACCCACCGGGATGTGGCCCTTGCGGGCCAGGCGGCCCACCAGGCCGCTGCCGGGAGGAGCGGGGCGGCCGGTGTCGTCGAGCACCGCCGTGTCCTCGTCGACGTGGAAGCGGGTGGCGGTGTCGGCCCGCTGGCCGCTGAACACCGGCATCTGTCCCTGGCCGCCGGTCTCGGAGGTGCCGTAGCCGTCGACCACCACCGCCCACGGCAGGTGGTCGAGCAACTCGGAGCGCACCGCCGGAGACAGCACCGCTCCTCCGCTGAGCACCACCACCAGCTCGGTCAGGTCCCACCGGTCGGGTTCAGCCGCCAGGGCGTCGGCCAGGGGGCGGGCGAAGGCGTCGCCCACGATCACCAAGATGCCGGCCCGTTCAGCCTCGGCCAGCGACCACAGGCGGGCGGGCTCGAAGTGCTCACCGGTGTCGACCACCACGGTGCCACCCCGCAGCAGGGTGGACAGAGCCGTCCAGTGGGCGGTGCCATGGGTGAAGGGCGAGGCCGGCAGACAGCGGGTGTACCCATTGCGGGCGATGTCGACCACCTGGTCGGGGTGGGTCACCGGGTCACCGCCGGGGTTGCCTCCACCCAGGGCCCCGAACAACAGGTCACGGTGCCGCCACACCACCCCCTTGGGCAGGCCGGTGGTGCCACCGGTGTAGAGCACGTAGCGGTCGTCTCCGTTACGGGCCACCGACGGTCGGTCGGGTTGGGCTCCGGCCAGGCGAGCCTCATAATCGGAACCCCGCTCGATCACCAGTGGATCCAGCCCCAGCTCGCCCAAGGCGGTGTCGAGGTGGGGTCGTAGGGCGGGCTCCACCAGCACCACCGACGGTCGGGCGTCGCCCAGCAGGTGGGTCAGCTCGGCCGGGGTGTAACGGGTGTTCACGTTCACCGGTGAGGCGGCAACCTTGAAAGCGGCCAGCATCGCCTCGAGGTACTCGTTGCCGTTCAGCAGAGCCAGAGCCACGTGATCACCTCGACCGACCCCGGCCGCGGTCAGTACCGCCGCCAGCTGGTTGGCCCGCCGGTCGAGGTCAGTGAAGCTGAGACGGACCCCAGCGGTGACCACCGCCTCGCGGGGGCCCACGGCATCGACCACCGCTTCGAAAAGGTCCCCCAGGTTCCAGCTCTCCACTGGCGCCGACGGTAGTGGTGGCGGCCGGAGCCTCCGAAGTCCGAGACCCGAACTCCGAGACCCGAACTCCGAGGGTGTCCGTCCCAACCCCTCGTGAGACCGACTGATGAGAGGAGCACTTAGCGCGGGAGGTGAGGGAGGCGTTTCGTGCGGGGTGTCGCTGTCCGTGCCACCGCTGAGAGCCGCTCCGAACCGGGACACCACCCGCCACCATGGAGGTATGAATCCTGTGGTCGGATCGCCGGCGCACCGAGACGGTGCGACGCTCGACGGATCCGGTGCCCGTCGGCCCCGGCCCGAGCACTGGCACGACGAAGCCCACACCAGCCACCGCGCCCCCCGGTTGCGGGCCGCGGTGCTGGGGGCCAACGACGGGCTGTTGTCGACGGCCAGCCTGCTGGTTGGTGTGGCGGCCGCCGGCGCCGACCGGCCGGTGCTGGTGGCCACCGGGGTGGCGGCCCTGATGGCAGGGGCGGCATCGATGGCCATGGGCGAGTACAGCTCGGTTTCCTCCCAGCGAGACGCCGAGGCCGCCGACTTGGAGATGGAGGCCCGTGCCCTGGCCGAACACCCCCGCCGGGAACTGGCCGAGCTCACCGCCAACCTTCGGGCCCGGGGAGTACCGGCCGATCTGGCCCGAGAGGTGGCGGTGGCCATGACCGAAACCGATGCCCTGGGGGCTCATGCCCGAGAGGAGTTGGGTATCGACCCCGACCAGCTGGCCCGTCCGGTGGAGGCCGCCGTCACCTCGGGCATCAGCTTCTCGATGGGGGCGCTGCTTCCGCTGGTCATGGTGCTGGCGGCCCCGGCTCACCTGTGGGTGGCGACGGTGGTGGTGGCGGCTCTGGTGGGCCTGGCCGCCC
>CAUJFC010000140.1 GCA_963169755.1 Actinomycetota bacterium
GCCCATCGCCCCACCGACGATCACCACCGCCAGGCCGCCTGAGTCATCGAGGGGCAGCCCGTTGAGGGCACCTCTTGACCGATCGGTCAAGTGATTCGTTATCAGACGGTCTACGCTGCCTCTCATGTCCTCGCCTGAAGCTGTCTCTCCGTCCGATGTGGTGATCGTCGAGGCGGTTCGCACTCCGGTCGGCCGCCGCAACGGCGGCTTGTCGACCAACCATCCCGCCGACACGCTGGCCACCGTTCTGACGGCACTGGTGGATCGCTCCGGCATCGATCCGGCCGCAGTGGGCCAGGTGGTCACCGGATGCGTCAGCCAGATCGGCGAACAGTCGTTCAACATCGGCCGCACCGCCTGGTTGGCTGCCGGCCTCCCCCAGACGGTGGCTGCCACCACCGTCGACACCCAGTGTGGATCGTCCCAGCAGGCCACCAACCTCGCCACCGCCTTGGTGTCGGCCAAGGTCGTCGATGTGGCGGTGGCAGGCGGGGTCGAGGCCATGAGCCGCGTACCCATCGGTTCCAACTCCAAGGGTGACTACGGCCGCCCGATCCCCAAGTCATACTTCGCCCGCTACGAGTTCACCTCGCAATTCGAAGGGGCCGAACGCATCGCTGAGAAGTGGAACATCACCCGCGATGACGCCGACCAGTTCGGCCTTCGTTCCCAGCAGTTGGCAGCCGCCGCATGGGAGGCGGGCCGATTCGAGAGCCAGGTGGTGCCGGTGACCGTCCCGGTTCTCGGCGACGACAACAAGCCAACCGGCGATACCGTCACCATCAGCCGCGACGAGGGCTTGCGCGAGACCACTCTCGAAAAGCTGGCTTCGCTCAAGCCGGTGGCCAGAGAAGACGGCGTGCACACGGCCGGGTCGTCCTCGCAGATCTCCGACGGGGCGGCCGCCCTGCTCATCACCACCGCCGCCCGAGCCGAAGAGCTGGGTCTGCGGCCACGGGCCCGCGTGGTCGACACGTGCCTGGTCGGGGTCGACCCGGTGCTGATGCTCACCGGACCGATCGACGCCACCCGCCAGCTCTTGGATCGCACCGGCCTGTCCATCACCGACATTGACACGTTCGAGATCAACGAGGCGTTCGCGTCCGTGGTGCTGGCCTGGGCCCGCGAGCTCGACGTCCCGCTCGAGAAGGTAAACCCCAACGGTGGAGCCATCGCCCTCGGGCATCCGCTGGGCGGCACCGGGGCCATCCTGGTCACCAAGGCCCTCCATCAGCTCGAAGCCACCGGAGGTCGCTACGGACTGGTCTCGATGTGTTGTGGCGGCGGATTGGGTACCGGAACCATCATCGAACGCATCTGACCTTCAGGTTCCAGGCAACCTCACCTCGCGGCGTCAGCCGACAAACGTCGTCCCGAAAATCCGTGAGGTCCATCGTGGCCAGATCCGTGTCGAATCGACCTGTCAACCTCCTGAGAGTCGTCAGTCTCCTCACCACGTTGGCTCTCTCGGTTGGCTGCACTCGACCCGCCCGACCATCAACCGCCACCCTTCCCGACGGCGAGCAGGGCCTGGTGGCCACCATCGAGCGAGTGGTCGATGGTGACACCGTTCGGCTGAACCTGGCCGGATCGGGAACAGAATCGGCCCGTCTCCTGGGGATCGACACCCCTGAATCGGTCAAGCCCGATAGCCCGGTGGAGTGCTACGGGCCTGAGGCGTCGACCCACACCGCCGATCTCCTGCCGCCCGGTACTCAGGTGTTGATCCAACGAGACCGCGAAGCGCGCGATCGCTACGGACGACTCCTGGTGTACCTGTGGCGCCAGGAGGACGGATTGTTCGTCAACCGGGCGCTGCTCCTCGACGGCTACGCGTCGGTGCTGTCGATTTCGCCCAACACCACCCGCCGGGCCGAATTGGCCGCCGCCGAGCGACACGCCCGCCAGAGAGGGGTTGGGCTGTGGGGTGCTTGCGAGGACCCCGGCGGCCGATAGCGTCCACACCGATGACCGAGCTGACCGAACGTCTCGGGCTGGGAGCCGATGCCCGGGCGGTGATCATCACCGGTGACGACCTGGGGGTGAGTCACGCCGCCAATGCCGGCATCTACGAGGCCCTACGAAGCGGAATGGCCACCAGCGCCTCGATCATGATCCCTGCCCCTTGGGCTCGCGAGGCAGCATCTCGCTACCGGGGAGAAGACATCGGCGTCCATCTGACCCTCAACGCCGAGCACGACCGCTACCGCTGGGGCCCCATCACCCACGCCCCTTCCCTGCTCGACGGAGACGGAGGCTTTCCCCGGACAACCGTCGACCTGTGGGATCACGCCGACCTCGATGAGGTTCGACGGGAACTCCGAGCCCAAGTCGAGCGGGCGATCCTGTGGGGGTTCGATGTCAGTCACCTGGCATCTCACCTGGGGGCGCTCCAGTACCGCCCCGAGTTCTTCGACGTCTACCTCGACCTGGCGGTCGAGTTCGCTCTGCCCATCCGGCTGGCCGGCCCCGCCATCGAGCGAACCGTCGGCTTTCCCTTCCGCACCCTGGCTGCCGATGACGACGTGGTCTTTCCTGACCACTTCGCCGCCGTCACCGCTGGCCACGGAAGCCGCCGTACCATCGAGCGAACCATCCACGAGCTGCCTGCCGGCGTCACCGAACTGCACGTTCATCCCGCCCACGACACCCCCGAGCTTCGGGCCTACGACGATGCCTGGTCGCACCGGGTCGACGACCATCACCTGGTCTGTTTCGACCGCGAGCTGCCCGCGCTATTCAAACGCTTGGACGTGACCCTCGTCGGATATCGACACCTCCGGTCCGTGCAACGACACCAGCGCGTCGATCTGAGCGCCTGAGGTCCGACCCCCGAGTGGCGTTCGGGGGCAGGTCAGGCGAGTTCAGCTGCCCGGCTCAACAGAGCCAGCAGTGGGCCGGTGGGCCCCGACGCCTTGAGGCGGCCGGTCATCCAGGCGGTGTTGGGTGACAACTCACCAGCAGCCAGGGCTCGGGCAACGGATGCGGTAGCGCTCAGCTCCACCACATCGGGCTCACCATTGGCTGTCGGCTCCTGATCGGTGCTTGCCATCAGGTGCACTTTCGCCGCCTCTCCCCCACTGGTCTTGGGCACCGACCACACCACGTCGAGTGGACGAGCAAGGCCCGGAATCGGGCCAGCCTCGACCAGGGGCGCCAACCAGTCGAACTCGCTGTTCATGACCACACCGGAGAACGAAGGCCCGCGAACAGGTCGGTCTCGATCCCGTCAGCCGGTATGTCCACCCGACTACGGGCCAGTTGGTAATCGTCCCAGGGGTGGATGGTGGCGGCCACCTCGTCGGGTAGTCCGAACCAGAACGGTGAGTCCGGGTCGACCTGGGTGGCGTGGGCCCGAAGGGCGTCGGCCCGCACGTGGTAGTAGCCGGTCACATCAATGCGGGTGGTGATGAGATGGTCCTGGTCGGGGCGTTCGAACCACGCCTGATCGAAGGGCGATTCGAGCCCACGCGCCAGGAACGCCTCGTGCAGTCCCCGGATCCTGGCCATCGACCACATGGTGTAGTAGAGCTTGGACGGTTCCCAGGGCTCACCGGCTTCGGGGAAGCGTGAGGCGTCGCCGGCGGCGTCGAAGGCCGCCACCGCGATCTCGTGGGCCCGGATGTGGTCGGGATGGGGGTACCCCGACTGTTCTTCGCCATAGGACACCAGCACCTGGGGCCGGTCCCGACGGATCACCGCCACCAGGCGCCCGACCGCCTCGTCCAGCGGGGCCCGGGCGAAACAGGCCGGGTCCTGATTGGCCTCGCTGTCGGGCATTCCCGAGTCGCGGTAGCCGAGCATCTCCCAACGGGCGTAACCGATGATCTCGACCGAGCGGGCCAGCTCCGCTCTGCGTACCCCAGCCAGATCAGCGTGTACCTCGGGGCGGTCCATGGCCGGGTTCAACACTTCGCCCGCCTCTCCCCCCGTGCAACACACCAGGGTGGCCTCGATTCCCTCCTCGGCGTAGCGAGCAATGGTGCCAGCCCCTTTGGACGCCTCGTCATCGGGGTGGGCGTGCACGGTCAGCAGTCGTAGCGGGTTCTCCACGGTGTCCGACGATACCGGCGACCGCTTGACACCGGACCCGACCCGCTGGTTGGTTCGCCTCCCCAGGCTGTCCCCGCCCTGTCCCCGCCCGCTCAGGCGCGGCTCGGGTACCTGGGTGATCGTCGGCGCCCAACCAGGATTCTGAAATCCTCCGCCTGTCAGACAATCACGGGCGGTAGAGTCCGAGCAACGTCTATTGGCAGGGCAGAGAGGACGATCATGGACAGCGGTGATCCCGAGGTCTGGCGGTGGATCTGGCTGATCGCCGCGGTGGTGTTCGGAGTGGGCGAGATGGCGGCGGCAGGGTCGTTCTTTCTCGCACCCTTCGCCATCGGCGCGGTTGGGGCCACGGTGTGTGCTTTCGCCGGGGTGGGGCTGGCTGCCCAGTGGGCGGTGTTCCTGGCCCTGTCGGTGGCCACCTTCGCCGGGCTTCGTCCCCTGGCCCACAAACTGGCCCATTCCGAGCCCACCCCGGGGGTGGGTGGCGGTCGCCAGGTCGGTCAGCGGGGCCGAGTGATCGAGGCCATCGACGGCGAACACGACCACGGCATGGTGCAACTCGACCGGGAGAAGTGGCGGGCGGTCAGCAGCCACGGCCAGCCCATCGCCGAAGGCGTGACGGTGTCGGTGATCGAGGTACGAGGTACCCGGGTGGTGGTGGAAGCCATCAGTTCGGCCAGTGCCGTAGATCCGTCCGGCCGGCCCTCGTCACCCCCCAGCTCCACCTGAGACCGGCACCTCAGGTTTTTCGTTCCCCGACAGTCAGGAGATCCCGGTGGGAGCCCTCGTAGTAGTTCTGGCGATTCTGGCCATCTTCTTCTTCATATTCGCGGCCAGCGCCATCCGTATCGTCCAGCCCTACCAGCGCGGGGTGAAGGAGCGTCTGGGCAAGTACGCCGAGACCCTTGACCCCGGTCTACGGGTGATCGTGCCCTTCATCGACAAGATCCGCATGGTCGACATGCGTGAGCAGGTTGTCGATGTTCCACCCCAGGAGGTGATCACCTCCGACAACGTGGTGGTGTCGGTCGACGCCGTGGTCTACTACGAGCCCACCGACCCGCAGCGGCTGGTCTACAACGTGGCCAACTTCATCCTGGCGGTCACCAAGCTGGCCCAGACCAACCTGCGCAATGTCATCGGTGACCTCCAGCTCGACCAGGCGCTGACCAGCCGAGACAAGATCAACGTGGATCTGCGTCAGATTCTCGACGATGCCACCGACAAGTGGGGCGTTCGGGTGGTGCGGGTCGAGATCCAACGCATCGATCCACCGCCCGACGTCATGCACTCGATGCACGAGCAGATGAAGGCCGAGCGCACCCGGCGAGCCGTGGTGACCGAGGCCGACGGTCGCCGTGAGGCCGCTATCACCAACGCTGAGGGCGAGAAGCAGGCTGCCATTCTGCGGGCTGAGGGTGAGCGTCAACGCCAGATCCTTCAGGCCCAGGGCGACGCCGAGGCCACCCGCCAGCTGGCCGAGGCCGAGCGGTTCCGCCAGCTCACCGTGGCCGAGGGTGAGGCCCGGGCCATCACCACCGTGTACCAGGCCATCCACGCCGGTGACCCATCGCCCGACCTGCTGGCCATCAAGTACCTCGAGGCGCTGGGCCGTATCGCCAACGGGCAGGCCACCAAGATCTACCTGCCGGCCGACTTCGCCAGTGGTCTGGGGTCTCTGGCCTCGGTGGCCGAACTGTTCGCCGGCGGAGGCACCGATGACCTTGGTCGCCAGACCCGGGCGGCCGAGGCTCGTAGCGCCCTGGCGTCCCAGGCCGAGGAGCGGGCCCGAGCCGAAGAGGCCGCACGGGCCGAGCAACTCCGTCAAGCCCAGCAGGCAGCCGCCGCCGCTGCCCAGGCGGCCGCCGCCGCTCGGCCGGCACCGGCACCGGCTCCCCAGGCGCCGGGCCCGCAGCCTCCGGCCCCGCCGGCTCTTCGTCCCAATCCGCCTGCTCCCCCGGCTCCTCCCCCACCCGCCCCCTGATTGCTGCTGTCCCCCGATCGTCCTCGGGGGACAGCTCACCCCGCCTACCCCCGGACGCGGTGCGTCCCGCCGGTGAGCCGTTCGGCAGGCTCACTCGGCGGGACGCCGAATTCGGCAGGTGGGCCGGGCACTCCCGCCGCAGTTTCGGACGGGCCCGGTGGCGAGCGGGGAGGGCACTGGGGCCAACTCCGAAGCACATCCGCGGTCCGTAGTGGGAACGGGTCGCGCTCCTGGCTCACCTGCCTGGTGGTGGCGATTCAGCCCGGAGGCGATCGCTCCACTTCTCGATGGGGATTCACGGTTGTGTTGCACCTCCCGGGAGAGTGGGAATTGCTTTCCGTGTCGTCCCGAGTTGTCAACTCGGGCCTGCGTCCACCATCCCCGATCGGCACGCCTACGTCAAGAGGCTTGGGCCTCTATCGCCCCCGCTGATTCTGTTCCATCACGATCCTTGCCTCGTCTCCCCGGTCGCCGCCTCCGGCTGAGACCATCCTCGATCCGTTTGGCGCGCAGTACGCCGTAGCCGAGCATTCCAGCCGGGAACAGGAACTGCGGCATGAACAGAGAGAAGATGCCCAACATCACCGCCGACATGGTCCACATGCGGCGACGCTTGGCGTGCAGTCCGAACACCACAGCGTTACCCACCAGCACCAACGGTGGCCCCAGGAACAGCAGGGCCGTCGGCCCGTAGGCCTCGAACAGTGTCCGGGTGGCCTTAGCCCCCGCCTTGGCTCCCTCCGGAGGAACGGTCTTGGTGACCGAAACCATCACGGCCATCACCAGCCCCAGCACTGCTGCCATCACCACCTGAAGACCGCCCGGCACCCTGACCAGCTTGCTCAGGAAGCTCCCCTCCAGGGTGTCGATGTCCACTGGCGTCTCACCAAGCCGCCCTTGGGCCATGGACTCTCGGGCCGACGACGTTGAGGCTCCCTTCGCATCGGAGTTCTTGCGATCGTTGCCGGCGCGGTTCCCGCCGGCTCCCCGCTCACCCGAACCCGATGCCGCGACGGCCGCGGCCACCCGCTCCTCGCGAGGGGTGGCTGCCGCTTTGGTTCGGGCGGACAGGGCCTCACGCTGGGCCCGGTTCTGGCGGGCTCGTTTCTGGCGGGCGACGTCATTTCGATTGGATGCCACATCAGAACGCTAGGGAGCGACCGTCGGACGATCCCAGCCCGCGCCGGGTCGCTCACTGAGTCGATCACCGAGTCGATCACTGAGTCGAGCCCTGGTACAGGTCCGGAGCTCGTAGACATGACCTCAATGAACGTGGCGGCTCAACCACTGGTACATGGCGATGCCCGATGCGACTCCGGCGTTGAGCGAGCGGGTAGAGCCGTACTGGGTGATGGCCAGGATCTGCTCGCAAGCCGCCTGGGCCTCCGGTGACAGGCCCGGACCCTCCTGGCCGAACAGGAGGACGCATCGCTCGGGCAGATCGGCCGACTCAATGGCCTGGGCGCCGGGAACATTGTCGATACCGACCACCGACAGTTGCTCGGCGACCGCCCATTCGACCAGCTCCTTCACCGCCGGCCAGTGTTGGACCCTCAGGTAGCGGTCGGTGGCCATGGCGCCCCGACGGTTCCAACGACGCCGTCCCACGATGTGCACTCCCGCCGCCCCGAAAGCGTTGGCGTTGCGTACCACCGCCCCGATGTTGCGGTCGTGTCGCCAGTTCTCCACTGCCACGTGGAAGGGGTGAGCCCGGGCCGCCAGATCGGCCACGATCGCCTCCTCCCGCCAGTACCGGTAGTGGTCGGCCACGTTGCGCCGGTCGCCGTGGCACAGCAGATCGGGATCGAGGCGGGGGTCGTCGGGCCACGGTTCAGGGTGGGGCCCCACGCCCACCTGGGCGAGCGCGGCCTCCTCCACGGCGTCGAAGCGGGCGATCACCGCGGGAAGTTCGGCGAGACTGGCGATCACCGCGTCGGGCTCGACGCCC
>CAUJFC010000141.1 GCA_963169755.1 Actinomycetota bacterium
CGGCGCGCCCTGGACCGTGCTGACCACCGCCCCGCACCCCGCCAGCAGCCCCACCCCCAGTCCCACCACCACCGCCGGTGCCACCGGTATCGGTGAGCCCACCGGCAGCACCGCCGTGGCTGTGGCCACCAGACCCACCAGCAGCGACACTCCGAACACCACTGGCAGCAGGCCGGCGTGCAGCCGACCCCGGGTGATGGGGAACGAATCAGTACGGCCGGGATGGTCGACCTCCTGGCCCAGCGGCTCGACCGCGTCGAGCCCTGCCACCCACAACGCCAGACCGGCCACCACCACCAGCGGCGTGGTACCTGCCCACACACCTCGCAGGGCGACCCCGGCCACGATGGCGGCCATTCCGACCCGCACCAGGCGGGTGGCGGGCCAACGCATCACGCTACGTACTCCCCGACGAACGATCGGCCATCGGGCTGGGCGCGCCGAGCCCCGGATCCAGGGCTTGGACCGGGGGCGTTCCTGGGCGAGTTGCCGGCGCAGCACCAGCACGGTCCGAAGGTCCTGAAGGGTCACTGCGAACCGGAGTTGACCGACCAGGGCGGTGCGGCGCTCGGCCGCCTCCAGCGAGATACCCGCCACGGTGGCGATCCCCGCCCCCACCAGCGCCAGCGCAGCCAGCGGACCGACCAGCCCCAGCGGGTCGGTCCGCAACGGCCACACCGCCAGTCGTCCGACCAGCGCGGCGGGCGAAGTCGGTAACCGTCCGGCCACGTCGCCCACCGCCCACACCATCAGCCCCAGCCCGGTGGCGGTGGCTGCCCATCGGGGCAGTCCCAGCCCCGATGTGCTCAGGGCGGACCCGAAACCAAGGCTCGCGACCGTGGCTCCGAACACCGCGCCCACCGCCAACCACTCGGCCGGGTTGCCCGGCATTCGTCGAAGCGCCAACAGTCCGGCGGCTGCCCCAGCGGCCGCACCAACCGCCGCCATGAAGCGGAGTTGACGCCAGGCCGGTCCTCGTAGGGCCGCCGCCCGGTCCACCGGGGCCAACAGAACGTGGCGGACGTCGGCCTGCTCGAGCGCCAACGGCCCACCCCGGCTACCGGATCGCAGCCCCACGAACACCGCGGCCGCCGCCAACAGTCCGATCACCGCTGGCCCCTGGTCCCGCACTCGCTCCAGAGCTGCCCCGGCCACCCTCTGATCACCGACGAATCCAGACAGGAACACCAATCCCACCACCGCCACCAAGGCGGTCATGTACACCTGGTACAGGGCGTCGACCCAGTGCAGGGCGGCAACCCGTTGGCGGCGCCTGGCCCGGCGCAGGTCGCCGATGACGGCGGCAGACTGGGCGGCGGTCAGCGACACGTTGCCCGACGCTAACCACGCCTGCACCCCGCACACCAAGGGCTGTGGGCGACTCGACACCGTCAGGAGAATGCGGGGCTACGTTGCGCCGATGGCCGACGACCCGATGAGCGACTTCGACACCACCGTGTTCACCCACGACGGCAAGACCCGGACGGTGTTTCGACTGGGTCAGGGACCGGCGGTGATCGTCATGGCCGAGATGCCCGGAATCACCCCCAAGGTGTTGGACTTCGCCCGGCGAGTAGCTGCCATCGGATGCACCGCGGTGGTCCCCCATCTGTTCGGCACGCCGGGCCGCGACGGCACCCCCGAGGGAAAGGTCACTGCCTCGACTGTGGCCTACGGCCTGTCATCGCTGGTTCCGGCCTGTATCAGCCGGGAGTTCACAGTGTTCGCCACCGGGCGATCCTCGCCGGTGATTGCCTGGCTGCGAGCGTTGGCCGCCCGCGAGCACGAGCGCTGTGGAGGACCGGGGGTGGGTGCGGTGGGCATGTGCTTCACCGGCGGGTTCGCGCTGGCCATGGCGGCCGACGACCGGATCCTGGCACCGGTGTTGTCTCAGCCGTCGATGCCGGTGGCCATCACCGCCGCCCAGAAATGCTCGATCGACATCTCACGGGGCGAGCTCGACGCCGTGAAACGCCGCTGCGCCGACGAGGGCCTGGAGGTGATCGGCCTGCGGTTCAAGAGCGACCGACTGGTACCCGCCGAGCGGTTCGAGTACCTCCGTCGCGAGTTGGGTGATGCGTTCGTGGCGGTCGAACTCGACGATGAGGACGCCAACCCCCAAGCCGTGGTGCCACCTCACTCGGTGCTCACCGAGCAACTGGTGGACGAACCCGGCTCGGCCACTCGTGTCGCCCTGGATCTGGTGCTCGACCTGTTCCGCTCCCGCCTCTTGGAGTCAGAACGGCCGGACTGACCAGGCGAGGGCGGTCGAGCGGCCACACTGGGGGGATGTTCACCGCCATCGACCATGTGGGAATCGCCGTCGCCGACCTCGACGAGGCACTGGAGTTCTACGCCGCCAACTTCGACCTCCGTTCGGTCCACGAAGAGGTCAACGAAGAGCAGGGCGTGCGCGAGGCGATGCTGGCGGTGGGCGACTCGGGGAGCTGCATCCAGCTCCTGGCCCCGCTGCGGCCCGACTCGCCCATCGGCAAGTTCCTGGATCGCAACGGCCCCGGCATCCAGCAGATGGCCTACCGGGTCGACGACATCGACGCCGTCAGCGCCACCCTGCGCGAGCGAGGCGTGCGCCTGCTCTACGACACCCCCAAGGGGGGTACCGCCGGATCACGGGTGAACTTCATCCACCCCAAGGACGCCGGAGGAGTGCTGGTGGAACTGGTCGAACCCGGTCACGGTCACTGACCGATCAGGGCCGTTCGACCACCTGGATGATGGTGCCGTCGATGTCGTGGGGGTTGACGTAGGCCACCCGTGACCCGTCGACCCCCGGGTGGGGCATTTCATCGACCACGGCGTAACCCTCGGCGTCGAGTACAGCCAACGCCTCCTCGGCCCGGTCGACCCGCAGCCCTAAGTGGTGCAGCCCCGGACCCCACTCGGCCAGGAACGCCGCCAGGTCGGCGTCGGGGTCCACCGGGGCCACCAGGTGCAGGGCGCTGTCGCCCACCCGCAGCACCGCCACCTCCACGTCTTCTTCGACCAGCACCTCACGGGTCTCGACCGTCAGCCCGAACACCGTGCGGTAGTGCGCCAGCGCATCGTCGAGGTCGGCCACCGCGATGGCGATGTGGTCGATACCCCTGACAGTCACGCCCGCCCCGGGGGCGCCCGGCCGGGCCTGTTCACCTTCGAGTTCTTCGGAGTCTTCGAAGGGGTTCTTGGCGGTCAGGCCCATTGGGTCGCTCCCGGGGTCGGACGGATGAGGATGGTGGTGTTCAGTCGGCGCTGAAGCGCTGGAACAGGGTGATCTTGTCCTCGCCGACCTTGGCGCGGAACTCGGGGTCATCGATGCCCAGTCCGGCCTCGGGGGCCAGGCACAGTACGCCGGCCTTGCCCTCGATCTGGTTGCGATGCACGGCCAGGGCGGCCTCACCGGTCTGCTCGAGCGAGTAGGTCTTGGACAGCAATGGCTGAATCCGACCCTCGCAGATGAGCTGGTTGGCGGCCCACGCCTCCTTGTAGTTGGCGAAGTGCGAGCTGACGATGCTCTTGAGCTTCATCCAGAGGTGGCGGTTGTCGTACTCGATCATGTAGCCGGAGGTGGCGGCACAGGTGACGATCTTGCCGCCCCGGGCGGCGGCGAACACGGAGGCCCCGAAGGTGGACCGCCCAGGGTGCTCGAACACGGTGTCGACGTCTCGACCGATCAGATTGCGGATGTCCTTGCCCAGTCGGCGCCACTCGGACTCGTCTTGGGTGTGCTCGTCCTTCCAGAACTGGTAGCCGGCCTCGCGGCGGTCGATGACGTGCTCGCAACCCATCTCGCGCAGCAGGTTCGCCCGCTTCTCGGACGACACCACACCCACCGGGGTGCCGCCACCATTGAGCACGTACTGCACGGCGTAGCCGCCGATACCGCCGGTGGCCCCCCAGATCAGTACTGCCTCGCCCTGCTTGAGGTCACCGGCGTGGCGGCTGACGATCATGCGATAGGAGGTGGAGTTGCACAGGGCGTTGCAGGCCGCCTCTTCCCAGGTGAGGTGGGCGGGCTTGGGCATGAGCTGGTTGGCCTTCACCAGAGCCAGGTCGGCCAAGCCACCGAAGTTGGACTCGAAACCCCAGATGCGCTGGTTGGCGGCCAGCATCGAGTCGTCATGGGCCGACGGGTCCTGATCGTCGAGGTAGTTGCAGTGCACGGTGACCTTGTCACCCGGCTTCCAGTTGCGCACCGCCGAACCCACCCGGACCACCACACCCGAGGCGTCGGAGCCGACCACGTGGTACGGCAGGGCGTGACGAGCCCCCCACTTCGACTCCTTGCCCAGCCGGTCGAGGAACCCGAACGTGGGCAGCGGCTCGAAGATCGAGGTCCACACGGTGTTGAAGTTGATGGCCGAGGCCATCACCGCCACGTACACCTCGTCGGGGGCCAGTTCGGGGGTGGCCACCTCACCGACGTGCAGAGACTGGCGGGGATCCTTGTCTTCGGACGCCACCCCCTCCCACATGGTCTGCTCGTCGCGCTTGACGAAGGCCGCCCGGTAGGACTCCGGGACGGGAAGGCTGGCAAGTTCTTCACCGGACGCGCCGGCCTGGATGGCTTCGAGGATCGCCTGCATGGGCGCGAATCCTAGGAGTGGACCAGTCGCTGGCACCCATCGACGCCGGAGCCCGCCAGAGGCCGAGTGACTGTCGGCACGCCGGTAGCATCTCGGCCGACCGAGATCCGGGAGCAACCATGGCACTGACCCCAGCCGAGATCGCCAACAAGGAGTTCGCGTTCGGCCTGCGCGGCTACGACCAGGAAGAGGTACGCGCCTTCCTGCGTCTGGTGGCCGCCGAGGTCTCGGGGGGAACCGTCGGCTCCACCATCTCGACAGTGCCGGCAACCGCTGACGCCGATGTCGGCGTCGACGAGGTGGCACTGTTGACCCCGGTGGGCGAGGACCTGGCCCGCCCCGGCCCATCGGCGAGCCAGACCGCAGCCGAGGCCGACGCCATCCGCCGAGCCGCCGAGGCCGACGCCGAGATCATCCGGTACCGGGCCGAAGCGATGCTGGTGGCGGCCGAGGCCGCCGCCCTGCGCCTGATCGCCGAAGCCCACGCCCGCATCGACCAGCGGTTCGGACCCCAAGCCGCTCCCGATGCCGACCAGGACGAGGGCGCCCCCAGCGCGGCCGCCGCCGGATCGGCCACCGTCGACGCCCTGGGAGCCGAGATCAGCGCCTTGGTGAACGCCCGCGACGACATCCTCCGTCAACTGAGCGAGGTACGCACCCGGGTACTCGATGCCCTCGAGGCAGCCGAGGCCCAGCCAGCGGTCCGATCGCTGAGCCCGTCGCTGTGACCCCGCCTCGATGGGGTGACCTCCGATATGGGTCGGTACGCTTGAGGGCCACGTAAAGCCACCACCTGAGGGGAACTTTCAATGGCCGGATCGGTGATCATCAACGGTGCCCGCACTCCCGTAGGCAAGCTGTCGGGCGCTCTGGGAAGCTTCAGCGCCGCCGACTTGGGCGGGTTCGCCATCAAGGCCGCCCTGGCCCGTGCCGGCGTCACCCCCGAGCAGGTCCAGTACGTGTTCATGGGCCACGTGCTCCAGGCCGGGGCCGGCCAGATCACTGCCCGCCAGGCCGCCGTCAAAGCCGGAATCGGCATGGGCGTACCCGCCACCACCGTCAACAAGGTGTGCCCCTCGGGTATGCACGCCATCTACCTGGCCGACCTGATGATCCAAGCTGGCGAAGCCGACATCGTGGTGGCCGGCGGCATGGAGTCCATGACCAACGCCCCCTACCTGCTGCCCGGCGCCCGGGGCGGTTACCGCCTGGGCGACCAGAAGGTGGTCGACTCGATGATGTACGACGGCCTGTGGGACCAGTTCGACCACATGGCCATGGGGGCCAGCACCGAGGCGTACTGCGGCAAGGAGGCCCAGGGCATCTCCCGTGAGGAGCAGGACGAGTTCTCGGCTGCCTCCCACCAGCGGGCCGCGGCCGCCGCCAAGAACGGCCTGTTCGACAACGAGATTGCCCCGGTCAGCGTCCCCCAGCGCAAGGGCGACCCACTGGTGGTCAGCGAAGACGAGGGCGTGCGGGGCGACACCACCGCTGAGAGCCTGTCCAAGCTGCGCCCCGCCTTCGACAAGGCCGGCAACATCACCGCCGGCAACGCCAGCCAGATCTCCGACGGTGGCGCCGCCGTGGTGATGATGTCCAAGGCCAAGGCCGACGAGCTGGGCCTGGCTCCCCTCGCCGAGGTGGTGGGTTACGGCCAGGTGGCCGGCCCCGACGCCTCGCTGCTGCACCAGCCCTCCAACGCCATCACCGCCGCCCTGGATCGGGCCGGCAAGTCGGTGTCCGACGTCGACCTGTTCGAATTGAACGAGGCCTTCGCTGCCGTGGGCATCGCCTCCATGCGTGACCTGGGCATCACCTCCGAGGTCACCAACGTCAACGGTGGCGCCATTGCCATCGGCCACCCCCTGGGAATGTCGGGCACCCGGGTCACCCTGACCCTGGCTCTGGAACTGGCTCGCCGCGGTGGCGGCTTGGGCGCGGCCGCCCTGTGCGGCGGCGGCGGCCAGGGCGACGCCATCCTGCTCCAGGTCAACGGCTGACCCACCCAACCTGGCAACCACCCGCTTGGCTGACGGGCCTGTGACCACCCTGTCCAGGGTCTGGTCACGGGCCCGTCGGCGTATCAGCCGAAACCGCCGTCAGCCGCCCATCTGACGACGACCCTCCAGGGCTCGGCCCAGGGTCAGTTCGTCGGCGTACTCGAGGTCCCCACCCACCGGCAGGCCGCTGGCGATGCGAGTGACCTTGACCCCCAGCTGGTCGAGCAGGCGGGCCAGGTACATGGCCGTGGCCTCCCCCTCGATGTTGGGGTTGGTACACAAGATGACCTCTTCGACGCTCTCTTCTCGCACCCGCGCCAACAGTTCTGCCACTCGGAGCTGGTCGGCACCGATCCCCTCCATGGGGTTCAGCGCCCCCTGGAGCACGTGGTAGCGGCCCCGGTACTCGCCGGTCTTCTCGACCGCCACTAGATCCTTGGGTTCCTCGACCACGCACAGCACCCGCTGGTCGCGGCGGGCGTCACGGCAGATTCCGCACTCTTCGGCGTCAGCCAGGTTGAAGCACCGGGAGCACCAGGCCACCTTCTCCTTGGCGCGCTCGATGGCCCGAGCCAGCCGCAAGGCGTCGTCGGCCGGCAGCTTGAGCAGGTGGAAGGCGATCCGCTGAGCCGACTTGGGTCCTACCCCGGGAAGGCGACCGAGTTCGTCGATGAGGTCCTGGACCGGACCGGCGTAGGCCGACATCGATGTTCAGGCCTCGCTTCGGCCGAGGCCTGACCCGCCCAGACCCAAACCACCGAGGTCCATACCACCGAGGTCGAAACCGCCGCCCAACGCCCCGCGCTGAAGGTCGTTGGCCTGCTCGACGGCGTGACGCAGGGCAGCCAGCACCAGATCCTGGAGCATCTCCACGTCGTCAGGGTCTACAGCGGCTGGGTCGATGGTGACCGAGCGGGGCTCGAATCCACCGGTGATCTCCACCTTCACCACTCCGCCGCCGGCCACCCCGCACAGCACGGTGTCGGCCGCCTGCTGCTGGGCCTCCATCAACTGGGCCTGCATGGCCGACGCCTGTTGCAGCAGCGACCCGAAATCGAAGCCTCCGCCTCCACCGCCTCCGAGTAGGGCGGCCAACGGGCTCTCGGCGTCATCGACGAGTTCAGCCGGGTGAGAATCGGCGGGTTCGGGCGAGAGGTCAGACATGGGATCTCCGAGATGGTGCAGGTCAGGATTCGTCGACGAAGGTGGATCCGGGGAAGGCTTCGGTCAGGGCTTCGAGGCCACCGACGCTGGCGTCGGGTGCGTCGTCCAGGTCGTGAACGTCGGCGCCCTCCAACTGGTCGAACTCATCGACCGGTTCGGGAGCGGCAACGCTACCGGCCGGCTTCGCCCCAGACGCGCCCCCCTCCACCACCAGCGACAACCTGACCGGCGTCCCCAGCGCATCGGTCAGGGCTGACTCGACCTGGGCCTTGCGCTGCTCGCACTTGTCACGGTGAACCTCGTTGGGGAGGCTCACCACCACTTCGGAGCCAGTGACCGACACGATCAGGCCCACCGCGAACATGCCCCGCACCAGACCGGACACCCCGGGAAGGTCGGCCCACAGTTCACGCAGTCGGGACTCGGTCACACTCCCATCACCACCCGCCGGTGGAGTCGGCGCCGGTGTAGTCGGCGCCGGAGGTGTCGGAGCTGGAGGAGCTGGAGGAGCGGCCGCCTCAACCGCGGGCGGCGGCGGAGTAGGAGCCGATGGCGAGGCCGACGCCCCGTCCCGAGGGCGGGTGGACGTCGACTTGGTCGAGGCCGCCTTCTCGGCCCGCCGGGCCGCCAACTCGGCCCGGGCGGCATCGGCGGGACGGCCAGTTCGGGGAGCCTGATCCACCGGACGGTCAGAAGTCACCCCCGCTGGTTGATCCGCTGGTTGGCCCGCTGGTTGATCCGTTGCCAGCCCGGTCGGCGATGCGGGTACCGCGCCACCAGCCGAGAGCGAGGCCACCGCGGCCTCCAGCCGAGCGACCCGCTCGGTCAGAGCAGCAACCGAGGCGTCGCCCTCGACCCGGGCGAGCTTGACCACCGCCACTTCCAGCGGGATGCGAGGGTCGGGGGCTTGGCGCATGGCCAGCAGGGCATCGCCCACCGCCTCCAACGCCCGGGTGGTAGCCCGGTCTCCCATCTGGTCGGCCCATGATCGGACCCGGTCAACCTCGGCTGCGGGTAGGTGGTCGGTGCTGGCCCCCATGCGCAGGAGGAACACGTCGCGCAGCCGGCCCAGCACCTCTTCGCCCAGCACCCGGGCGTCGCGACCACTGTGCATGGCCTCGGCCACCGCCACCAGCGCCCGGCCGGCGTCCGCGGCCGCTATGGCATCGAGCAGGCCCTCCACCGGCGAGGCGTCATCGAGCACTCCACCGGCAGCCGCCACCCGGTCCAGCGCCGACAACGTGTCACGGGCTGACCCCGCCCCGGCGCGCACCACCGGGTCGATCACATCGGGGTCCAGGTCCAGTCCGGCGTCATGGATCACCCAGGCCACGTGCTCGGCCAGCTCATCGGCTGAGAGCAGGTGGAACTCGTAGTGCTGGGTTCGGCTGCGGATGGTGGCCAGCACCTTGTGGGGGTCGGTGGTGGCCAGCACGAACACCACGTGGTCGGGCGGCTCCTCCAGGGTCTTCAGCAACGCCGCTGATGCCGCGGCGGTCAGCATGTGAACCTCGTCGAGGATGTACACCTTGGTGCGCCCGGGCGAGCCCAGGTTGGCCCTGGCCACCAGCTCGCGGACGTTCTCGACCCCGTTGTTGGAGGCGGCGTCGAGCTCCTGCACGTCATAAGAGGTGCCGGCATCGATCGAGGTACAGCTCGGGCAGTGACCGCACGGCTCACCGTCGGCCAGCTGCTCACAATTGAGGGCCTTGGCCAAGATGCGAGCGGTCGACGTCTTGCCGGTGCCCCGGGGTCCGCTGAACAGGTAGGCATGACCCACCCGATCGTCTCGAACGGCGTTGCGCAGGGCCCGCACCACCTGCTCCTGACCGCGGACATCGCTGAACCGGCGGGGTCGGTAACGGCGATAGAGCGACTGGTAGGACATCGGCGCAACCCTACCGATCGCACTGGCCCCGTCGCCCCGCCGGCCGTCATTCCACCAGCGTTGAGCCACGGTGGACGGGGGTCGCTTCCCGCAGGGTAGGATGATGGTCCGTTCGCACTCGCAGGTGGCGGCCGGGTCCTGTGCAATCACAGCCCGTGAACCGAGTCAGGGCCGGGAGGCAGCAGCTCTCAGCGGAGTCTGAGGTGTGCCGCAGATCGCCTGGCCGCCTCCTGCGGGTGTGAACGGTGCAGTACACGGAGAGGTGCGAGAGCGGCCGAATCGGCACGCTTGGAAAGCGTGTGTGGGGAAACTCACCGTGGGTTCGAATCCCACCCTCTCTGCCACACGATTGAGGCCCCGCCCCACCGGCGGGGCCTCAGTCGTCGTGCCCGCCACAGCGGAACCTCCCGCGCTCTGCCAGCGGCAACCTGGGTGTGAACTTCGCCACATTCGGACCGAGGATCAGCTAGCATCACGGGCATGACCGAGCCAGTCATGAACAGCTCCCACCAGGTCGCTTCGAGCGGGATGGACCGCCGCGAAGCCCTGCGCAACCTGGGTCTTGCGGCCGGGGCGGCCGTCGGGTCCACCTGGATCATCGACAGCTTCGTGAGCACGGCAGCGGCCGCCGGTTCATCGCTGGCCTGCGACGATCCCAGCGTGAACTCGGTCACCGTACCCGCGGGCCGCACCGTCTACTTCGACCTGGCCGGAGGCGGCGGCGGGGGCGGCGGCCGCAAAGCCGACGGGAACGGCGGCAACGGGGGTGCCGGCTACCGCGTTACCGGCCACATCGCATCACAGCCCTCCTCGTACACCATCACCGTCGCCACCGCCACCGGAGGCGGTGGAGGTTCGAGCTCCTACAACTCACCAGGAACGGCTGGCACCGGCTACCGCACTGGCGGGGCCGGCGGTGCCGGCGGCAGCGTGGACGGGGCCGCCGGAGGAGGCGGCGGCGGGGCCTCGGCCATCACTGCCACATCACCCAGCCTCCTAGTGGTCGCAGGCGGGGGAGGCGGCGGAGGCGGCAGCGGCGAGAAAGAGGGCGCTCTGAACTACGGCGACCCCTTCGGCGGTGCGGGCGGAGCCGGCGACACCAACGGGTCCAACGGCAGCGATCCCAACTCCACCCCAACCGCCGCCACCGGTGGGGGGCGTGGATCGAGCGGCGGCGGCGGCGGTGCGGGTGGCTACTC